>JAYTSV010000043.1:0-9439 GCA_043745465.1 Fimbriiglobus sp. | reverse complement strand
GGCTCGGAGTACCCGCCGAACCGGCTGTCCGGCGCGGGCGTTGCCTTCAAACTCGCCTGGGCCGTCGCCCAACTGGCCAGCAACAACGAGAAGGTCGCCCCCCCGTTCCGCGAGTTCTTGCTCGACTCGTTGGCGCTGGCCGCGCTGGGCCTGGTCGCCGACGTGATGCCGCTGCGCGAGGAGAACCGCGTTTTCGTCAAGCACGGCCTGGAGCGGACGATGAAGAAGCCGATCGTCGGCCTCAAGGCCCTCATCGCCGAGGCCGGCGTCAAGGAAGACGCGACGCTCAAGGCCGAGGACATCGCCTTCAAACTCGGGCCGCGCCTGAACGCCGCCGGCCGGCTCGAATGCGCCCGGCTCGTCGTCGATCTGTTGACCACGACCAACCCCGTCAACGCCCGCACGACGGCCGAGTACCTGGAGAAGTTGAACAAGGACCGCCAGTCCCGCGAGCGCAAGATCACGCAGCAGGCCAAGGACATGGTCGAGGAACTCGGCTTCGCCGGCGACCCCGGCCTCGTCGTCGCGTCCGCCGACTGGCACCCCGGCATCATCGGCATCGTCGCGTCCCGGCTCGTCGATCACTTCGGCAAGCCGGCGCTGGTCATCGCCGTCAACGACGCCACCGGCACCGGAAGTGGCTCCGGCCGGTCGGTCGGCGGCCTGCCGCTGCACTCGGCCCTTGAAGAGTGCGGCGACTGCCTGCAGAGCCACGGCGGGCACGCCGCCGCCGCCGGCTTCAAAGTGCTCACCCCGGACATCGATGAGTTGCGCCGCAAGTTCAACGACTACGTCCGGGCCAACTTCAACGGCCAGCCCCCGGTCCCTCAATTGAAGCTCGAAGTCGAAGTGCCGCTCGCCGCGCTGACCTTCGGCCTGCTCAACGACCTGGACAAGCTCGAACCCTACGGCATGGAGAACACCCGGCCGAAGTTCCTGGCCAGCGGTTTGAAGATCGAGGGCACGCCGCGGAAGATGGGCGTCGAAGAGCGGCACCTGTCGTTCCGCGTCCGCCAGGGCACGACCCTGATGCGGGCCGTCGCGTTTGGCATGGGCGATCGCTTCGACGAGTTGATGTCCGACGGCGGCAACTGCTGCGTCGCATTCACGCCGAAGATCAACGAGTTCAACGGCCAGCGGACCATCGAACTCGACGTCATCGACTTTAGGGCGGGTGCGGACGCGGAGTTGAGTTAAATCCCCCGCAGCCGCGCCAGCGTCTCGGCGTGCAGCGATCCGTTGGTGGCGACCATGCCGCGGCGTTGAACGGCTCCGCGGCCGCCGTAGGTGACCGGGTTGCCGTCGAAGAGTGTGACGCGGCCGCCGGCTTCGGCGACGAGGATTTCGCCGGCGCAGATGTCCCAGTCGTGGAAATTCAGGTAGTCGTTGACGTACAGGTCGGCCTCGCCGCGGGCGACGAGCGCCAGCTTGACGCCGGCCGAGTACATCTCCGCCAGCCGCGCCGGCTTCAACGCCGTGACGACTGCCTTCGGCGATGCCCCGCGCTTCGAGTGGCTTTGCGTTAACACGGCTTGCGCGAGGTCCGCCACAGTCGTCACGCGGCAGCGCGCCGGTTCGCCGGTGCCCGTGCGGGCGTAGCAGCCCTGGCCTTCGACGGCATAGGTGACGCGCTCGACGACCGGCTCGACCACGACGCCCAAAATCACGCGGTCGCCGCGGGTCAAGCCGATCATCACCGAGAACTCGCCGTTCTTCATCGCGAAGCCGCGGCTGCCGTCGATCGGGTCCACGACCCAGGTGTGCGCGTCTCCCGTCGGCGGGTTCTCGGCCGCCGGCGTCTTCTCCTCGGCGACGACCCCGTAGGTCGGGAACTTTGCCCGCAGGTGGTTGAGGATGATCTCTTGCGCCCCGCGATCGACGTGCGTCGAGATCGTCGCCGCGGCGTTCGGGATCGGCACGAAGCTCGCGTACTCGCGGTTCACGTAGTCGGCGGCGAGGTTCGCGGCGGCCAAGGCTTCCCGCAGTTCGTCGGCGTAGTCGGTCGGCATACTCACTCTTTCGGGGCGGTGAAGTCGGCGAGGTAAAGCTGCGTCGGCGACCGGCCGTCGCGCGAACTGGTCCACATCAGCTTCTTGAAGTCGGGGCTGAACACCGGCAGCACGTCCTGTCCCGGGGCGAACGTGAGTCGTGTTTGCTTGCCGGTGTCGATGTTCATCCAGTACAGGTCGTAGTTCGGCCGCTTGGTCTCGTCCGAGTGGTCGGCGGCCGTGTAGACGATGTGCTTGCCGTCCTGATACCAGAAGGGTGCCCAGTAGACCCACTTGTCGTTGTCCGTCAGGGCTTTCTCGCCGGTCCCATCGGCGTTGACTACGTAGAGTTGCAACCGGTCCTTTTCCTTGCGGTCGCTGCGGAAAATGACCTTGGTGCCGTCTGGCGAGAAGAACGGCCCGCCGTTGTAGCAGTTCTTCGCCGTCGTGATCTCCTTCACGCCGGTGCCGTCGGCGTTCATCGTGCAAATCTGCACGTTCCCGGCACTGCCGCGGCTGAACACGATCCGCTTGCCGTCGGCGGAGTAGCTGCCCTCGGCCGTGTACACCGTCGAGTCCGGCGTCAGGCACTTCAACTTGTCGGCGGCGAGGTCGTACTCGTAGATTTTCATGAACCGGTCGAAGTCCCACGAGTACCGCCGGCGGGCACCGGTCTTGGCCTCCTCGGCGCGCTTGGCCCGCTCCTCGTCCTGGTGCTTCTGGAACTCCGGGTCTTCGTGGCTGCTGGCGTAGATGAGCTTCTTGCCGTCCGGGTGGAAGTACGCGCAGGTCGTCCGGCCGTTGCCGGGGCTGATGCGGCGGAAGGCTCCGGTGGCGAGGTCTTGCGTGAAGATTTGGTAGAACGGGTTGGCGTCGCCTTTCACCTCGGCCTGGAAGACGATGGTCTTGCCGTCCGGGGCGAAGTAGCCTTCCCCGGCGCGAACGAAGTCTTTCGTCACCTGCGTGATGTTGGTGAGCGACGCGGCCTCCGCGGCCTTCCAGTCGTCGGCCGCGGGCGGCTGGGTCAGTGTCGCCAGGGCGAGAAGCAGTGCGGTCATGGCGGGACCTCCGGGGTGCGGTGTCAACGGGGTGTCAGTCGGCGTAGCGAGCGGCGATCTCGGCGGCGAAGACCTTGCGCACCTTCCGCTTGCCGATGCGGTCGATGAGCCGCGGCGCGAGGCGGTTGAACAGGACGAGCAGTCGGCCCTGGCGGGTGAGCGTCAGTTCGTCGCGGTCGGCGGCGAGTTGGTCGAGGGTTTTCACGGCCACCGTCTCGGCCGTCATGCCGCGCAGGTGGTCGAGTTGCACGCGGGCCTTGCGTTCGAGCAGGTTCTTGCTGAAGTTCGTCTGCGTCAGGCCGGGGTTGATGACGATCACGCCGACGCCGAAGCGGTCGAGTTCGGCCCGCAGGGCGTCGGAGAACCCGGCCAGGGCGAACTTGCTCGCGGAGTACATCGACCGCCCCGGCCAACCGCGGCGGCCCAACACCGACGAGATGTTCACGATGGCCGAGCGGTTGCCGGCCTTGAGCAGCGGGATGAAGACGCGGGTCAGCTCGACGGTGCCGAAGTAGTTCGTCTCGAAGATGCGCCGCAGGGTGTCCGGGTCGGAGTCTATGAAGTGCCCGGTCGCCCCGATGCCGGCGTTGTTGATCAGCACATCGGCCCCGCCGAAGCGGGCCGTCATCGCGTCGGCCATCGCGCGGTGGTCGTCGCCGCGGGTGATGTCGCCGGCCAGGACTTCGAGCCGGCCGCCCTCGGCGATCACTTCGGCGGCGAGCGCGTCGAGATCGGGCTGCTTGCGGGCGACGGCGAGGACTCGGCACCCGCGCTTGACCGCTTCCTTCGCAATGGCCCGGCCGATGCCCTCCGATGCGCCCGTCACGAGCACTCGCATGCCCGTCAGATTCCGCACTGCCATCGTCGCCCCCGTTCGCTGTGTCGCAAGCTAGGATAGTCACCGACCGCCGCCCCGCCCAACCGGAGCCGAACCGATGCCGCCGACGACCTTCACGAACGCCCGCATCGTTTTGCCGACCGTAGTGGTCACCGGCTCCGTCGTCATGTCCGGCGGCATCATCGCGGCCGTCGGCGACGTGCCCCCCGTCGGGGACGTGATTGACCTCGGCGGCGATTACTTGCTGCCCGGGTTCGTCGAGATGCACGTCCACGGCGGCGACGGCGCGGACTTCATGGACCTGACCCCCGAAGCCTTCCGCACGGTCGCGCGGTGCCACGCCCGCCACGGCACGACGACGATGACGCCGACGAGTACCGTCGGCACGTTCGAGCAGTACCGCCGCTTCCTGGAGATCAACGCCGAACTCGCCGGCACCTCCGACGGCGGCGCGCGGCTCGTCGGCGGCCACCTGTACGGCCCTTACTTCCGCCCCGAGGCGAAGGGCTGCCACCCGGACGCCGCCTTCCTCAGCCCCGAGCCGGGCCGCGACGCCGAACTCCTCGCGTTCGCCGGGCGTGGCCTGCGGACGCTGACCGTCGCCCCGGAACTTCCCGGCGCGCTCGCCCTGATCCGCGCCGCCCGCGAACGCGGGTTGCTCGTCACGGCCGGGCACACTTACGCGACCTTTGCCGAACTCCGGGCCGGCGTCGAGGCCGGGGTGCGGCACGTCGATCACCTGTTCTGCGCGATGTCCGACCGTTCCCGTTTGCGGCAAAGCCAGGCGTTCCCGATGCGAGCCGGCGTCATGGAAGGGACGCTCGCCTTCGACGAACTCACCACCGAAGTCATCGCCGACGGCCACCACCTCGACGAGGGCTTGCTGCACTTCACCTACAAGTTGAAGGGGCCGGACCAACTCGCCCTGGTGTCCGACACGATGCGGGCCGTCGATTGCCCCGACGGCGAGTACTGGTTCGGCGCGACCGGCACGGGCGAGCGGGTCCGCAAGCTCGGCGGCGGCGGCGTCACCCTCGACGGCAAGGGGCTGGCGTCCGCCGTCGTCGGCCTCGACCACGCCGTGCGGCTCGTGGCGTCGTACCCGTGGGCCGACTTGCCGGGCGTCGTCCGCATGGCGTCGTTGACCCCCGCACGCATCCTGGGCCTGGACGCCGAGTGCGGTAGCATCGAAGTCGGCAAGCGGGCCGACTTGGTCGTCGTGGACGCCGGTTTCGCGGTCAGCGAGGTGTTCGTCGGCGGGGCTAGAATCGGTAGATGATGTCGAACAGCAAGCGGTAGCGGAAGAAGTCGCGGTTGCCCGCCAGCGGCACCTCGAATGCCCCGCCGAACTCCAGGCTCTTCGACAGGCGGTAGCGTGCCCCGAGGGCACCGGTCAGCAGCGAACTGCCCTTGGCCAGCGAGCCGAAGTTGACCAGATCGCGGCCCTCGCCGGCCAGGAATTGCGCGTTCCCGTTGGTCGTGTACTGGAACCAGTTCACTTCCACGAGCGGGAAGAACTTCTGCCGGTTCATGAGGTCGAACGACACGTGTCCGCTGGCGTAGAAGTAGTCGCTGCGCAGGTTGTTGACCGAGTACGAGTACCCGGCATTGGCCAGGGCGTTGAACCCGCCGAACCGCGTTTTCAGGAAGGTCTGCCCGACGCTGACGTAGGGCACGAGGCCGAGCTTGCCGGTGTTCTGGTAGACGGCGCTCGACCCCAAAGGCACCTGGAATTGCAAGCCGGCGGCGAGGAGCGTGCCGAAGTCCACGTCGCGGAGAATCGTCACCTTGGGGCCGAACCAGAGTTCGCTCAGGCCGGTATGGCTGCCGAGGTCCGAGTCCCCCGACGCGGTCACCCCACTGAGGCCGATCTTGTTCAACGTCACCGACAACCGGTTCGTGATGGCCAGGCTGCCGCGGACGCCGACGTACCACAAACTGCCGCCCTGAAAGTTCGGCTGCGTGGTCGGAATCCGCTGGTAAATCCCCAACGGCCGGACTTCGCTCAGCGACCGCGGGTCTTCAAACAGGAACGGATTGGTCACCGGCGAAATGAACGTGTCGAACTCGCGGTCGCTACAAAACAGTCCGTCGCGGTCGAAGTTGAACACCCGCCCGAGTCGCCGGCCGAAGCCGTCGTCCTCGCTCCCGGCGTCCAGAAGCCGGCGGCGGGCGGCCGTGCGGGCCTTGTCCCGCGTCACCGAGAGCGTGTCTTCGAGGTCGCGCTCGGCCTCCCCGAGTCCGCTCGCACCCCGGCGGCGCACGTCTTGGAATAGGTCGTCGGCACGGGCCGGAGTCGAATCCGAGTCGCGGCGAGCAGTGTGAGTCTGCGTCGCGGTTTCGTGCGACACCGCCCGGACTTCAGGCTTCCAGCGCAGGCGGGCGGCCCGGGGCGGGAGTTCGCCGGATTCACGCGACGGCGTCGGGGCGATCGGCGCGAGCAGGGCCGGTTCCTGGGCGCGGACGGAACCCGCCAGGAGAAGCCCACAGATACCGCACAGCCACCGCATGTCCGCCCCTCGCGCTCGCAACCCTCCTGATCGGTATCGACGCGGCGACCGGCACGACCTGAACCAAACCCCGAAGCCGGCGGAATCGCGCCCGGATTCGCTCAAGTTTTGATGACTTCTGGTGGGACGAGCGGGAGTCGCACCTCGACGACCGTGCCCTTCGGCCGGTTCGCCGTCGCGGTCACCGTCCCGCCCAAGGCTGCCACAATGCGTGCGGTGACGGCCAGGCCCAAGCCGTGGCCTTTGACGCCGCGCAGGCGGGAGTTATCGGCCCGGAAGAACGGTTCGAAGACGCGCGGCACGGCTTCGACGGGGATGCCGATGCCTGCGTCGAGGACGGCGAGGTACGCCGCCGGTCCGTCCGCGCGGAGCCGGACGACGACCGGCGTGCCCGGCTCGCTGTACTTGAAGGCGTTGTCGAGGACGTTGTCGAACGCCTGCGCTAACAGCGTCGGCTGGGCCAGGACCGTCACCGGGCGGGGCGCGGCGAGTTCCCGCACCACGTCGCCGCTCCGGGGGTGGTCGGCCCACGTCTCGTCGAGGTGCCGGGCGAGCCAGCCGGCGAGTTCGACCGCTTCGAGGTCCGGCGGTCGGGCCTCGGCGTCCGCGCGGGCCAAGAAAAGCAACGACTCGACGATTTGCGTCAAGCGGTCCGTTTGGGCGACGGATGCGGTCAGCACGCGGCGGTAGTCGGCCGGGTCGCGCTCACGCCGCAGGGCCACTTCGAGCGTCCCGCGCAGGACCGTCAGCGGCGTCCGGAGTTGGTGCGACGCCTCGGCCGTGAAGTGCCGCTGGCGCGCGAACGACTCTTCCATGCGGGCCAGCAAGCCGTTGAATTTGACCGCCAGCTCGCGCAACTCGTCGTCCGGCGTCGGCACGTCCACGCGGGCACCCAGGTCGGCCGCCGTGATCCCCTGGACGGCCCCGGCCATCCGCCGCACCGGGAGCAGCGCTCGCCGGCAGACCCACCGCCCGGCGACCGTGGCCAGCCCCAGGATGGCTAGCGATGCAACGAGCAAACCCAGTTCGAGGTCGCGCAGCATCCGCCGGGCCGGGCCGACGCCGACCGCGACCGTCACCCGCAAGGCGCTGTGGAAGTTCGAGTCGGCCGCAGGCGGCGCGGCCGGGCCGTCCCGCGCGACGGTGAGTTCGACCACCCGCCACGATTGCCGGTCGGCATCGGTGTAGTCGAACGGTTCCGCGTCCGGCCGGGCGAACTCGGGTAACGGCGACTGCCCCGACGCGTCGTCCGACTGGGCCTTGTCGATCGGCCGGTCGCCGCGGACGGCCCACCGGGTCGAGCCGCCGGCCGGCCGGGTCACGAGGAGCCGCGGCTTTTCCGGCTCCCACTCGACCCCGCGGGCCTCGACCTCGACCGCGCCGACCAGCGCGGTCAAGTCCGCGGCCAAGGCGTCGTCGATGGTCTGCCGGAGGTGGGCGCGGGCGAGCAGGTCGATGCTTACCGAGAACGCCACGAGCACGCCGGCGAGCGTCAGCAGAAAGAAGGCGAGCAGGCGGGTCGTCAGGGTCATCGGTCAGGCGTCCTGGTCGCGGCGGAACACGTACCCCGTACCGCGGACCGTGTGGACGAGCCGCGGGCCGTGGACTTCGAGTTTACGCCGCAACTCCCCGACGTGAACGGCCAGGGTGTTCGACAGGCCGTCGTACTCTTCGTCCCAGACCTGTTCGTAAATCCTGGCCCGGCTCAACACCGCCCCCGCGTTCCGCAAAAAGACCGCGAGCAGCGTGAACTCCTTGGCCGTCAGGTCGAGCCGCTTGCCCCCGCGCGTCGCCCGCTGCGCGTCGAGGTCGAGCGACACGTCCCCGTGGGTCAGCGCGGTCGCCGGCCGGCGGTCGAGCCTCCGCGTCAGCGACCGGACCCGGGCCAGGAGTTCCTCGAACGCGAACGGCTTGCACAGGTAATCCTCCGCCCCGGCGTCCAGCCCCCGGACCCGGTCGGACACCGCGTCCCGGGCCGTCAGGAAGATCACCGGGGTCACGCTGTTGGTCGCCCGGAAGCGCCGCAACAGCGTCAGTCCGTCGATCCCCGGCAGCCACCAGTCGAGGAGAACCACGTCCCAAGCCTCGGTCGAAAGTCGCGCCCACCCCTCGGCCCCTCCTGCCGCGTGCTCGGCCGTGTACCCTTCCTCGCGCAACCCGAGGAGCACGAAGTCCGCGATCTCCGCTTCGTCCTCGACGAGCAACACCCGAACCCCGGCTGACGACAGTCTCGACATCGGCAAAGTCCCCCGAGCCGACGCCGAAACACCCACTTAATCTACAGACATGAGTCGCACGACGACGCACATCCAGTTCCGACGACCATCCGATTGCCAATCGAAATCTGATCGCAGGCATTGCACCCGCGGCAAACGCCTCCGGCTGTGCAGTGCCGCGGACAATATATCCGTCGATATGTTAACGACGCAACCCCTTGTTTCCAAGGGGTTTGACGGCGGTTGCGGAGGCATGAGGACGGGTGATGACGACGTGTTGGAAAAGCCGCTTCAGGGATTCGGACCCTGGACCCCCGCTTTACGAAAGCGGTGCTCTACCACTGAGCTAAAGCGGCATCATCGAGAAACGTAACGTTCGGGCATCTTCCTGATCGAAGTCTCAAGAGATCTATCGCCTAACAATTCTGCCCGGCGGACTCTTCGCATTGATCTCGAAACAGCTTATCGCGTCGCAGGCCGCCTGTCCAGGCGGATCGGCTCTCCGAGTAGGGCGGCGCACGATTTGGCCTTGGGTAATTTGGCGGGGCTGGGTACGGGGTGATTTCCCCCCACCGGAGTCCCTCGCATGGCCCGCCCGCTCCTCGAACTCCTCGCCGACCTGCCCGACCCCCGCGGCCGCCACGGACGCCAGTACCCCCTCGGCGCGCTGCTGGGCCTCACCCTCGTCGCCGTCCTCGTCGGCCAGACCAGCCTCGCCGCCATCGCCCAGTTCGGACGACTCCGCGGCCACCGCCTCGGCCACGCCCTGGGCTTCACCAGCGGCAAGATGCCCTGCGCCAACACCCTCGCCAAGCTGCTCCGCGACCTC
>JAYTSV010000042.1:0-9518 GCA_043745465.1 Fimbriiglobus sp. | reverse complement strand
CTCGACGCCGGGGCCGGCGGCGTGTCGCGCGGCCAGCAGTTCGCGCTCTTCGACCACGACACGATGCGCTTCGCCGCCGCCTGGACCGGCGACGGCTTCGTGGACTGGAAGGGCATCCACTTCAACGGCCAGCACCAGGTTCACCCCAAGATCGTCGGCGAGACTCACGTCGCCAACCCGGTCGGCCCCGGCTGGGCCAACCCGGAGACCGGCAGCTTCGCCGATCCCCGCTTCCTGGGGCGCGACGGCCGGCCTTACGGCCCGCTGCCGAGGGCATGGGCGCAGTTCCGCGGCGTCTACCACTTCGGCGACCGGACCGTCGTCTCGTACACCGTCGGCGACGCCCCGGTCCTCGAACTGGCCGGCGCGGAAGTCGATGCGAAGTCCCCCGGCGAGGTCGCCTTCACCCGCACGCTCGACATCGGCAAGTCGTCGCGCGACCTGCTCGCCCGCGTTGCCCCGGTCGGTACGGCCGCGGCGGTCGTCGGCGACAGCCGGGTGACATTCGAGGAGCGCGACGGCTTCACCGTCCTGCGCGTCCCGGCCGGCGTGACGCCGACTCGGGTCAAGCTGCTGACCGCCAAGGGCGACGCCACCGTGCTCAAGGCCCGCGCCAAGGAGTCGCCGGCCCCGCGCGCCCTGGAGCCGCTAACCCGAGGCGGCCCGAAGCGCTGGCCCGAGGTGCTCAAGGCCGGCGTCGCGCTCGGCAAGGACGACGGGCCGTTCGCCGTCGATACCTTCGCGCTCCCGGAGCGCAACCCGTGGAACGCCCAACTCCGGCTCACCGGCTTCGATTTCACCCCGGACGGCAAGGCGATGGCCGTCTGCTCGTGGGACGGCGACGTGTGGCTCGTGTCCGGCCTCGACGACCTCGCCGCCGGGCTGACCTGGCGGCGGATCGCGTCGGGCCTGTTCCAGCCGCTCGGCCTCAAAATCCGCGACGGGGCGGTGTTCGTCTGCTGCCGCGACCAGATCGTGAAGTTGCACGACCTCAACGGCGACGGCGAGACCGACTTCTCCGAGTGCTTCAACAACGACCACCAGGTGACGGAGCACTTCCACGAGTTCGCGATGGGCCTGCAAGCCGACGCGGCGGGCAACTTCTACTACGCCAAGAGTGGCCGGCACGGCCTCGACTCGGTCGTCCCGCACCACGGCACGCTGCTCAAAGTCAGCCGGGACGGCGCGACCACCGAGATTCTGGCGACCGGCTTCCGCGCGGCCAACGGCGTCTGCGTGAACCCGGACGGCACCTTCTTCGTGACCGACCAGGAGGGCTTCTGGACGCCGAAGAACCGGATCAACCACGTCACCAAGGGCGGGTTCTACGGCAACCTGTTCGGCTACACCGACGTGACCGACCCGTCCGACGCCGCGATGAAGCCGCCGCTGTGCTGGATCACCAACGACATGGACCGGTCGCCCGCCGAGCCGATCTGGGTCACGTCCGACAAGTGGGGTTCACTGAAGGGGTCGCTGCTGAACACCTCCTACGGGGCCGGCAATATCTACGTCGTGCCGCACGAGACGGTCAACGGCCAGGACCAGGGCGGGGTGTGCGCCCTGCCGCTGCCGGCGTTCCCGACCGGGGTCATGCGGCCGCGCTTCCACCCGACCGACGGCCAGCTCTACGTCTGCGGGATGTACGCCTGGGCCGGCAACCAGACGGCCCCCGGCGGCCTCTACCGCGTCCGCGCCACCGGCAAGCCGACCGACCTCCCCGTCGGCTTGAAGGCCAAGGCCGGCGGCATGGAAGTCACCTTCACCGACGCCCTTGATGTGGCGAGCGCGGCCGACCTGAAGAACTATGAGGTCAAAGTCTGGGGCCTGAAGCGCACCAAGAACTACGGCTCGAAGCACACCGACGAGAAGCCGCTAACCGTGACGAAGGCGTCGCTGCTGTCCGACGGCAAGACGGTCCGCCTCGACCTGCCCGACCTCGCGCCGACGTGGGGCATGGAGATCAAGTACCGCGTGAAAGGGTCGGACGGCCGGGCGGTCACTGGGGTTATCCACAACACGATCCACGCGATGGAGAAGTGACCGCTTCGGCGGACACTGTCGCGATCGGCCTCGCCCAGCTCTTCGTGGCGTTCGCCTAACTGGTCGAGCTAGCCTTCGCCCGGTCCTGCTGCCTTAACGGGCACCCCACTGATCGTCGGCGGGGTCAATGTGCCGGGCGGCGTGGGGTGTTCGTGCGTAAGATACGGGTTCGCCGGGTGGCCGTGTCCCCTGCGGACCGATTTCGAGTTGATTCGGTACACGCGACTGCGCTGCCTTCGCCGAAGATGCGAGATGAGATGTCCGGGCTTGCCTATAGTGAACCGTGACGTTTCCACGGCCGTCGAGTCGGATGTCCGCGACGATATCTCTTCACTCGTGCATGACCATTTTTCGCCGAGGCTCTCGATGACTTTTCGACGCGCATTCACGCTCATCGAGTTGCTCGTCGTCATCGCCATCATTGCGATACTCATCGGCCTACTACTCCCCGCCGTTCAAAAAGTCCGTGAGGCTGCGTCACGGCTCAGTTGCCAGAACAACCTCAAGCAAATCGGCCTGGCGGCGCACGGGCACCACGACGTGAACGACCGTCTGCCCCCGGCGTACACCTACGTTCCGCCGCCGTCGAGCGGGCCGGTCCTCCCGCCCGTCAGTGCCCCGGCCTGGGACCGAATCCCGCCCGCGTCGATCCTGGTCACGGCCGACCCGGGTTGGGGGTGGGCGACGTACCTTCTGCCCCACCTCGAACAACAAAACGTGTACGACGCGCTCGACCTGACCAAAAAGACCGACAGCCCCACGAACGGCGCGATCCGGGAAACGCAACTGCCGATCTACACCTGCCCGGCGGACCGCATGACGGGGTCGTTCAAGGTTCTCAGCCCGTTTTTTAACATTTGGATTGTGAGTTCGGCGACTAACAGTTACACGGCGAACTATGGGGCCATGATGCTGATGAGTGTGTTCCCGGAAAGTGGCAACGGCGTTCTTTACCGCAACAGTAAAACTCGGCTGACCGACATATCGGACGGGACGAGTAACACCCTTCTCGTCGGGGAGCGGCCGGCCTTGTTCGCGCGGGCACCGTGGGTCGGGGCGATCACGAACGGGACGATCCGCACGACGCCGGGTGCGCCGGTCTACACGGCGACCTTTATGGACCCCACGGCGATGACGATGGCCCGCGTCGGGTTGAAGCAACTCAACGACCCGTGGAGCGAGCCGTACGATTTCTTTTCGCCGCACCTCGCCGTTGCAAACTTCGCGTTCTGCGACGGGTCCGTTCACGCCCTGCGGACGACGGTCGATGTCGTCACCCTCCAGCGGTTGGCGACTCGGGCCGGCGGTGAAGTCGTGGGGGCGTGGGAGTGAGGACACGCTATTGCACGATCGGTTGCCTCGGACTCTTATTGGTCGCGCTGTCGGCGGGGTGTCAGGACGCTCCGCGTGCCCCGGCACTAACCAACGAAACGGTTTACCAAAACGATGCCGTCGGCATCACTTTCGTGACCCCCGAAGGGTGGACGCTCTTCGCCAAGACGAGCCTGCCGCCGGGGCCATTGAATCGACCGATCCGGCTGACCGCTTACGGCCGGTCGGTGGACAAGTTCCACGCCGAGTTCGAGTTGTACGCGGTCGATGTGCCCCCCGGATCCGACCTCCTCGACTACCTGGCCGAGCACAAGATCGGGCCGGACGTGTGGACGCCGGTGGGGAAACCATCCGCTCTGACCGTGCGGGGCGTCCCGGCGACCCGGTCCGCGTTCGCGGGGGTCAAGGCCGACGTCAAGAAGCGGCGGGACATCGTCGCGTTTAAGCGGGGCGACCGGCAATTCTTGATCGCCTTCACGCACCACGAGGACGATTCTCAAGCCCGCGATCAGGCCCAGAAGGCCATCGACAGCGTCAACTGGAAGTGACCGTTACCGCTTCGGTTCGCCGGCCAGAGTCGGGTCGATCGTGCGCTCCGCGACGGCGGCCTTCTCGCGGACTTCGGCTTCCGGGTCGGCCTTCAGCGCTTGCACCCGCGCCAACACACTTTTCGCGGCCGGCCCCATCTGACCCAGCGCGCGGACGGCGTCCTTGCGGACCTTCCATTCCGGGTCGGCCAGGGACTTGACGAGGTCCGGGATGGCGTCCGCGACCGCCGGCCCGATGTCGCCCAAGGCCTCTGCGGCGTGCTCCCGCACTTGCGGCACCGGGTCGGCTAACTGGGCGACGATAGCGGCAGTCGCCGGCTTGGCCGACTCGCCGATCTTCCCGAGCGCGCGGGCGGCGTTCCACCGCACCGCGGGGTCCGGGTGGGCCAGCAACGCCGTCAACTTCGGGACCGCCTCCGCGGCGTGTCGTTTGTAGCCCGAGACGGCGCGAATCACTTCGGTTTCGGGGAGCTTATTCAGGAGGGCGGGCACGACACTACTCAATTCCGGCGGCAGGGTCTCGGTCGCCGCCGGAGCGAGTCCGGCCAACGCTTTCACCGCCATCGCCTTCACGTAGGGGTCGGCGTCGTCGAGCGCGGCGATCAAGTCGGTCGCCCCGGTCCGCCCGTCGGCCCCGAGCTGTCCGAGAATGTCCGCCGCCTGCCAGCGGGCTTCGGACCGACCCGGCGAGCGGAGAACCCAGGCGACGACGGGCACAGCGTCCGCCTTTCCGCCCTTCAATCGCTCGAACGCGATCGACCGGTCGAGGTCGTCGCGGGCGTTCAGGTCCGCCGCCCAAGCCGAGGCGGACCGACCCTGGAAGGTCGGGTAGCCGCGCACGACCGCCTCCAGGCGCTTGCCAGGGTCGAGGAAGTACCCCGCGGCGAGGCCGGCCGCCCCGAGAATTGCCACGACGCCCGCGACGCGGACCAGTTTTGGAAAGGGCATTCGATCGTTCCTGCGGGAGGCAGTCACAGTTGTAAGCAGTACAGAATGGCCGTCCGTCCGGCACCGGTTTCGAGTTCGGCGGCGACGTACAGTTTGCCGTCGTGAACTCGCGGTGCCCCGACTGCCAGGACTTCGGCTCGGGTACGATCTCGAATGTCGAAGCACCACACCACCCCGAAGTCGGCCTCGTCGAGGCACGTCAGCATCCCGCTCATCGAGAGGACGTACACCCGCCCGGCGTCTACCGCCGGCGGGGCAATCACCGGGCCGCCGACCGCCACGCGGCGGACTCCGGTCCCGGTCTCGGCGTCCGCCGCGTACAGAAAGCCGTCGCGCGAGCCGAAGTAGACCCGCCCGCCGGCGAGGGTCGGTTGTTGGAAGACGGCGTCGCCGGTCGGAACCGTCCAGAGTTTCCGCCCCGTGACTTCGTCCAGACAGAGCAGCGCGCCCCGCGGCGTCTCGGGCGGCTTGGCCGGTTCGGTCATCCGGCCGTTGCCCAAGCCGACGTAGACGCGGCCGTTCGCCACGCGCGGCGAACCCCAGGCGGGGAGGTCCACAGGGACGCGCCACACCGGGTTACCGGTTCGGGCGTCGAGCGAGAGGACTTGCAGGGTCTTGAAGCGCCGACTCGGGCCGCTGCCGACGAGGACGCGACTGTTGGCCACGGCCGGGCTGGCGTCGATGTGGACCTCGGCCGCGAACTGCCAGGCTTTCGCCCCGGTGCCGGCGTCCAGGGCATACACGCCGTCGTTTCCGGCGGCGAAGAATACGGTCCCGTCGCGGACAGTGGGCGTGGACTCGATGTGGTCCCCGGCCTCGAACGTCCAGTGCGGCAGGCCCGTCGCGGCGTCCAGGCAGTACAGGCGGCAAACGAAGTTGGCGTGCATCCCCTCGCCGACGTACACCCGCCCGCCGGCGAGCACGGGGGCCGACACCACCGGCCGCATCGCCCCGCCGCCGAGGAACGCCCACCGCTGCCGGCCAGTGGCAGCGTCGATCGCGTACACTCCGCCGGTCTGCCGCAGGCCGTGCGTGAGGACGGCGGACGCGAACACCGTGTCCCCCTCGACCCACGGGGCGGCGACAAACCCGCCGCGCTGGGGGGCCTCATAAGTCCAGACGACCCGTGGCCCGGGGTTAGGCGCGACCTGCCCGCGGTCCGGCCCCGCCTGGTAGTGCCAGACTCCCCCGACGACCGCCGCGGCTACGACGACGACAGCGACAATGCCCGCGACCCGCTTCATTCCCGTGCGACTCGAAGTGGGAACCTGTCCGCAACAGTCGGATCACGACCGCCGGCGTCGCTACGATTCTGTGCCGGCAAGACGCATTCGACAACTCCGGCGAGCAGGAATCCCGCGGCGAAATCGTTGCGGCGAAATCCGTATGCCTGGAAGCGAACGACCTGGAAGACCCCGTGACTCCACGACTCTGCAGCCTTGGCATCCCGGTCGGCGACAACCGACTTGAATTCGACGCAAGCACCGTGGGGTGCTTGGTCGAGGATGTCCTGGGTGTTACTCCGAGCGGGTTAACGCCGGCGGGCTTCTTCGGGCTTCGACCCGCTTCGCAGAGCGGGGTCGAGGTCGAAGCGGTCGAGGTTCATCACCTTGTTCCACGCGGCCACGAAGTCGCCGACGAACTTCTGTTGGGCGTCGCCGCTGGCGTAGACTTCCGCGATGGCGCGGAGTTGCGAGTTCGAGCCGAACACGAGATCGACCGAACTGGCGGTCCACTTGACTTTGCCCGTTTTCGGGTTCCGGCCGTCGAAAAAGTGCTCGCAGACGGGCGACACCTTCCACTCGGTGTTCGAGTCGAGCAGGTTCACGAAGAAGTCGTTGGTCAACTCCTCGGGCCGTTTGGTGAACACGCCGAGTTGAGAGTTGCCCGAGTTCGCGTTCAGAACCCGCAGGCCGCCGACGAGAACGGTCATCTCCGGGGCCGAGAGCGCGAGCAGGTGGGCGCGGTCCACGAGGAGGGCTTCCGCCGGCCGCGTCAGGTCCCGGCTGTAATAGTTGCGGAAGCCGTCCGCCGTCGGTTCGAGAACGGCGAACGACTCGACGTCGGTTTGCTCCTGCGCCGCGTCGGTGCGGCCCGGCGCGAACGGAACGGACACGACTTGTCCGGCCTTCTTCGCCGCTTGCTCGACGGCAGCACAGCCGCCGAGGACGATCACGTCAGCGAGCGAGACCTTCTTACCGCCGGCCTGGGCGTTGAAGTCCGCCTGGACCTTTTCGAGCACCTTGAGCACCTTGACGAGTTCGTCCGGTTGGTTGGCCTTCCAGTCCTTTTGGGGGGCGAGGCGGATCCGCGCGCCGTTGGCCCCGCCGCGCTTGTCCGTCCCGCGGAACGTCGAAGCGGAAGCCCAGGCGGTCGAGACGAGTTGCGACGTGGACAGGCCGGATTCGAGGATCTTGCCTTTGAGGGCGTCGATGTCCTGCTTGTCGATTGGCTTCGGATTGACTTGCGGCACGGGGTCTTGCCACAGTTGCGGCGCGGCGACCTCCGGGCCGAGGAGGCGCGAGACCGGCCCCATGTCGCGGTGGGTCAGCTTGTACCACGCCTTGGCGAAGGCCGCGTCGAGCTCTTTCGGGTTGTCGTGGAACCGCTTCGACACCTTCTCGTAGGCCGGGTCCATCTTCAGCGCGATGTCGGTCGTGAACATCATCGGGGCGTGGGACTTCTTCGCGTCGTGGGCGTCCGGCACGGTCCCCTTCGCGGTTTCGTCCGTCGGCGTCCACTGCCACGCGCCGCCCGCGCCCTTCACCAGTTTCCACTCGTACCCGAACAGGTTGTCGAAGTACCCCTTGGACCACTTCGCCGGGGTGGACGTCCACGCGCCCTCCAGGCCGCTGGTGATCGTGTCGCCGCCCCGGCCCTTGCCGAAGCCGTTCTTCCAGCCGAGGCCTTGTTCGGCGAGGCCGGCACGCTCGGGTTCGGGCCCGACGTTCTTGTCCGGGTTGGCAGCCCCGTGGGCCTTGCCGAGCGTGTGGCCCCCGGCGATCAGGGCGACGGTTTCCTCGTCGTTCATCGCCATGCGGCCGAATGTTGTGCGGATGTCCCGGGCCGCGGCGAGCGGGTCCGGCTTACCGTTCGGGCCTTCCGGGTTGACGTAGATCAAGCCCATCTGGGTGGCCCCGAGAGGCTGGTCGAGTTTCCGGTCGCCGGTGTGCCGCTTGTCGTCCAGCCACTTGGTTTCCGGCCCCCAATAAATGCCTGCATCGGGTTCCCAGGCGTCCACCCGGCCGCCGGCGAAGCCGTACGTCTTAAACCCCGACGACTCGAGAGCGCAGTTACCGGCGAGGACCATCAGGTCGGCCCACGAGATTTTACGGCCGTACTTTTGCTTGATCGGCCAGAGCAAGCGGCGGGCCTTGTCGAGGTTCGCGTTGTCCGGCCAGCTCCCGACCGGTGCGAGGCGGAGGATGCCCGACGCCGCGCCGCCGCGCCCGTCGGACGCGCGGTACGTCCCCGCACTGTGCCAGGCCATCCGAATGAACAGCCCGGCGTAGGTGCCGTAGTCGGCCGGCCACCAGTCTTGGGAGGTCGTCATCAGGACCATGATGTCCTTCTTCAAGGCCCCCAGGTCGAGTTTTTTGAACTCGGCAGCGTAGTTGAAGTCCTCGCCCATCGGGTCGCTCTTGCCCGAGTTCTGGTGCAGGACCTGCAGGTTCAACTGGTTCGGCCACCAGTCCTTGTCCGCGTACGACGCGGCCCCGGCGAGTGCGGGCTTGTCGGCCCCGGCCTGAGCGGCCAGGACCGGGCACTTGGCGGCGGCCGGAGCGTCGTCGCGGACCGGCTTGGCGGCTTGCGGGACCGAGTTGTCAGCCGGTGTCGGGCGATTCTGGGCGAACAGGGGAGCGGCGACGGACACCACCGCACACCCCACCGCTACGCCGATGACGCGTGTTGCCTTGGTCATGGTCTCTCCGAGGATTGGTGTGAAAAACGAGACTCGTACTGCGGACCGGCGAGTCGGCACTTTGAAGGATAGGCGATTCCGCGCGATCGACTCGAATCGTTCGGAAAGGGTTGGTGGGTAAAGCACTCATCCTTATAAACCGGGAACGCAATCCGTCGCAGGAATTCCGATGTTCGGGTGCTTGGTGATGCCCGCACGATCAAGGCACCGATTTCTGCAAGAACACCGGACACGCGACTCAGCTCGTACACTGAATCGACGAACCGGATCGGACGCGAAACCCAGATTCCATACGCAAGTAAACCGAGGACAGTGTGGGTCGCATAACCGTGCAAAAACTCCTCCTGATCGAGCAAAAGATCGACGCGGCAGCACTATCCTTTGTAAGGCCTGGGCGGGTCGTACACGTCGGACTCAGGTGCGGATTGCGGTGTAGAGCCCGACATGCATTAGACTCGCTGCGTAATAGCAGTGATTTCGGACGCTAACCCTTGCAGGGTATCAGGTTGCGAAGCATATCGGCATTCGGTGTCGAATGCGGTCGCAAAATGAGTTCTCACAGTGGGTTACGTTGTTTCTGGCCTCTATTACGCAGCGAGTCTAATGTCGGCGGACGTTGACGGTCGGTACCTCGAAGGATGGATAGCGAGTTGAGGCCCCTGATGCGCGAGTCTCACGTGGCCTTTGACCAACTCATCGTCCCCAGGTCGAGGGCGTACCCGAAG
>JAYTSV010000041.1:0-33871 GCA_043745465.1 Fimbriiglobus sp. | reverse complement strand
CAGACGCCGTTCGCCGCCGGCTTGCCGACCCTGCTGTTCGATGGTAGCGTCCGCACAATCGGCCCGAAGATCGACGCCTCCGTCTTCTGGGGGGCCGTTACCCGCGACAAGGGCGAAGTCCTCGCCGACTGGTAACCGACGGGTATCCGTGGTCCCCACCGGCGAGCGCTCGTTAGCAGCAGCCCGCCGTGCCGCAGGCGGTCGCGCCGACGGCGGGGACGCCGCACAACTCTTTGGCCAGGCAGTCGGTGTGCTTCACGCCCAGGTGCAACAGCAGGCCGCGGGGGGTCACCTCGGCCGCGGCGACGGGGTATTGCGACACCGCTTCGCCCTCGTACTCGACCTCGACCGGCAAGTCGCCGGACTTCAACACCGGCCCTGCCATCTTCAATACCCCGGCCAGTTTCGCGGCCGTCAGTCGGTGATCGGTGTCGTCCGCGACCCAGACTTGCAGCAGGCAGGTGACCGCCGACCGGTGCGTCCCGCCGCAGTCGATGAAGTCTTTTTGGACGCGGCCGACCTCGGTGACGTGGAAGTGCGCCGGCACGAACTCGCCGCCCGGCAGCATCAGATGCAGGCCGTCGGTTCCGCCCGCGGACAGGGCGGCGTGCAGTTCGTTCACGGTCATCGGAAAGTCCTCGACGGTAGTGATTCGGCGATACCGTCATTGTAGGAGGGCATCAAACGGAGTGGGGCCGCGAGCGACGAATCCCTCGCGGCCCCACTCCGTTTTCGCGGTCGAGGGTTACCGGCTGACGACGGTCAGCGGCTTGGCGTCGTAGGCGGCCACGGTGACGGCCGTCGTCAGGTCGGCGCGGCCCTGGCCGTTGCCGACGTAGACGTGCCACTTGCCGGCCGGCAGTTGCGCCAGGAAGTTGCCGTACTCGTCGGCCGTCACGCGGACCGCGTCGTCGTAGTTGGCGTCGTTCAGGAACACCAGTTTCGCCCCGGCCTTCGGGGTCGCGCGGTCGCTGCCGACGACTTCGCCGCGGACCGCGCTCGCCAGGCCCGTCGTGCGGGCGTTGACCGTGCCGGTGAACGGCTTGGCCGGCGGCAGCGGGGCGACCGACTTCGACCGGTTCACGCCCTGCGGCTCCAGGCGGTCGTCCATCTGCACGTTCGGTCGGCGGCCGGGGATGACTTCGACTTGCGGGGCGCGGCCGGACGCCGGGGGCAGCCCGCAGTTCTCGCAGTCCGACGAGTACGACCGCGTCGTCGGCCCGGTGATCGTCGTCACCGGCGTCCGCTCGGCCACCTTGCGGCGGACTTCCGTTGGCACCATCTTCATGCGCTCGACGTACCGCGTCACCGTGTTGCACTCTTCCTTGCGGACGTACCGGGTACACGGCACGCTCACGTCCTCCGTGCAGCCGGCGGCGTTCTTGTAACTCCGCGTCGTGTAGGTGGTGACCGGGTCCCAGTAATAGCTCTTCACCTGGACGCTGACCGGCTCCTTGACGAGCGTCGGTTTGTCGACGGTGATGACCTCGTCGTAGGTGTTTTCGACGTAGCTGGTCCGCGACTGCGAGGCGACCGGGGCCGGGGCGTAGTACGACGAGCGGGTCTCCCGGGGCCGGCAGTTCCAGCACGCGACCTGGAAGACGTTGTCCCAGCCGGCCTGGGCCGGTGCCCCGCACAGGGTGAGCAGGGCGGCGAGCGGGGTGGCGTAACGAAGCAGTTTCATGGTGGGTCTCCGAGCGCGGAATACGGGCAACCGGCCTACCGGGAACTTTAGGCTAACTCACGGTTCCGGGGGCGCGAATGACGATTTTCCCCCGATTTTCCCGCACGGAACGCCCCCGCCGTCCCAGCCGGCAAAGTCGCGCCAAAGCGGCAAGTTTCCCAGGCTTGCCAGGCCTACGGGGGCGGGAAAAGTGTTTGCCGGCTATGGAGTCAGCAATCGAACAGCCCAAGGGGTTGTCTGCCGGCTTTGGGTGGCCGAGGAGAAAACGAATCGAACACGTCCACGCTGCCGGCCTCCTGGGCCAATACTCGTAGATCGAGGCGACGGAGTAGGTCAACCGTAATAGGACGCTTCGCGTCCCAAAAGATGAACGCCGAGAAAAAATCCTGTGCAATTGGTGAATTGAGAAGCGACGCGATGTACCGTGTCTCTTCGCCGGACTGGCACGGCAGAAAATATCCGGTGTCGTCCAGAACGATCGGTTTCTCCCCCGAACTCCCGACCACGGAAAAAGTTAGCTTCTTGTAGAAACCGGAGATTGCGACTTTCCACGGTGAGAATGTGTAATCCCCGACACCGAAGACGGAAAATCGTGGTTTGTTCCGGTAGATCGAACTCCCCCGGCGATCAAGCGCTTCGCCATGTTTCACCAAGTAACGCCAAGTATTCGGTGCGAGATATTGAATTTCCTTTGTGTCTCCACCTATTCTCTGCTGGGGAACAATCATCCAACGGACCGGGGCCGCGACACGTCCTCCGGCGAGTTCCGAACTTTTCAGCATGGGGAAAACGTAGTCGCGTTCGAGTTGGACCAATTCGCCGAGTCCGTTTCGGAAACCGTTCGATTCGCGTCGGAGTTCCATCACCTTCGAGCAGTCGTGTTTCACCCCGGAGCGCCATTGGTACAGACTCTGCCCGACCATGTGACGGCGTCGTTCGTAGGCTCCGACATCCGCGACGAGGTGACCTTCGAGGTAACCGATCACGCCAGAAGGCACGTCCGCATCGAAGTCGGGATAGACCGCACAAACCTTACTCCCCCCCGTCTGCGAGAGCGAACACACCAGAAGACAAGCGTCCACGGCAGCGCCGAAGAATTTGCCGGCGTCGAAGCCGCGCATCTCGGCCCAATCGAAGGGGATACCGTACTTCCACGAGTGCGCGAGTACCTTTCTCGCCACGGCATTTTTGCACAGGACCCCGAGCCAAGCCCGCCGCCCCCTCAACAATTCGAGCAACTGAATCAACATCCACTCTGAAATGTCGAAATTGCTCTTGCCCGTTAACGCGTCGAGTCCGACTCGGCCTTGGAAGTTCGATTTCGCAGGCAGGTTCTTGCTCCCCAAGGTGCCGAGCTGAGAGTTGGTGACCCACGGGGGATTTCCGAGAACCAACAAGGGTTCTGGCAGGTCGAGAACTGTTTTCGGCCAGTCGAGGGTAAAAAAACTGTGATGAATCGTCCGCACGCGGTCGGCGGACCCGCGAAGGCGAAGTGAAGTCTTGAGGGCTTCGAGGTACGATTCGTTGATCTCAACGCCCAGACAATCGCACGCAGGGAAGCGGTCGAGGGCGGCCAAAAGGAAGTTGCCGACCCCGCACGTCGGTTCCAAAACTGTCGCGGGGGAAATGCCGCGTCTGGCCAAGAACTGGCAGACATCGGTAGCGAGTTCCTGCGGCGTTTGGAAGTCGCCGAACTCGTCCGCCACTCTTTGCTCTTTCCTTGCTTGCACTTGGTTTCACCCGATACGGATGACGCCGTCCACACTACCGGCTTGCTGAATGACGCGACCGTACTGCAATCGCCATTGGAGTGCGTTTGAAATTGTCAGGTAGCCGAGTTCCGGTGGCTTCCGCAATAGCTCTTGCGCGATTCGTAGCAATTCGATTTCATCGACCGGTAACATCTTATCTGTCATAAATGCGATTAGATCGTCCTCGTTGGGGCTGCTGGCCAGAATAGCCAACAGCCCGCGCGTCATCTGATAGTCCGCCGTCCTGTGCCGCTCGACAAAAATCGTGTGCAGAATTTTTAGATTCGAGGTCCGAGTCGCTGGGTCGTCGGACTTCTCGTAAACGAACACCAGCAGCGAGTAGCCAAGGCCGTAAACTTTTTGCCTGGCGTGTTTAAACGGGCAAGACGACTGTGGCTGCCTCGCACTCGTCACTTTCATATCGACTTCAAGACCGGGAAAGTCGATACCGAGTGCGGAATTCCCCGGGGCGTGAAGGTACCGTGTTTCAAGGTGCGCCTGGAACTTGTGTTCCAGGTACGTGCCGATGGCCTTGCCGTCTGTCACTCCAAAAATGGTCGCTTCGGGGTGGGAAGACTCGGCGACCGCGAACGCCTCCGCTTCGCTTTGGAGTGTCTCGACAGTCAAGTTCGGTTTCGCCATTCTTCACGCTCCGTTGCTCGACTCCTCCTAACCCTTACGCCGCCGCCTTCAGCGCGGCCATCGCCGCGGCGTAGTCGGGGTGGCTGGTCACTTCGCTCACGTACTCGGCGTAGGCGATCTTGCCGGCCTTGTCGACGACGAACACGCTGCGGGCGAGCAGCGGCAGGGGCAGGCCTTCGATGAGGACGCCGTAGGACTTGCCGAAGCTGTGGTTGTGAACGTCCGACAGGGTCTGCATGTTCTGGACGTTCTCCGCGCCGCAGAACCGCTTCTGGGCGAACGGTAGGTCGAGGCTGATGGTGTACGCCGCGACCGTGTCGCCCAGCGCCGCCAGGCTCTCGTCGAACTTCTTCGTCTGCAGGCCGCACACGGCCGTGTCGAGCGACGGGACGACGCTGAACAGGCGGGCCTTGGTGCCGGTGTCGGCCATCGTGACCGGGGCCAGGCCGCTGTTCAGCGTCTGGAAGTCGGGGGCCTTGTCGCCGGCCTTGAGGTGCGGGCCGACCAGGGTCACGGGGGTGCCCTTGAACGTCACGGCACCGTCGCGCTTGCTCATCGCTGTCTCTCACGCTGGACATCGGGGGACGCCGGGGAGTCCCGGCGTGCGACGGGTAGCTTACTAATTCGGGCTGAAGTCGGGCGGGAACTTCCGCTTCCCGGCCGCCGAGACTGGCGCGGTCAGCAGCAGGGCTTGAGTCAGCAACTCCGCCCGGGCGTGGACGTGCGGTTCGGACAGGAGCAGTTGCTTCAAGTCGGTTTCGAGCGGCAGCGCGAACGTGAGCATGTCCGACAGCGACCCGAGCGGCGTGTCCCCGGCGAACAGTTCCGTGAGGTGCTGGAAGGCCGGGCCACTCGGCTCGAACCGCGGCAGGACCGCCTCGGCGAGCCGCTTGCGCAGGCCCAGGAGCAGTTGGAAGTCGGCCGGGACCACGTCCGGCAGCGGTTCGGCGCGGGCCAGGCGGTACAACTTGTCCGTCGGCACTTCCTCGGTCAGGCGCACGCGCGCGATGCCCTTGAGCCGGAGGTTCAGCTTGCCGTCGTCGAGGCGCTCGTAGTGGGTGATGCGGCCGAGGCAGGCGGTCGATTCGATCTCGGGGTCGTCGAGGTACGGCTGATCGACGCCGTCTTTGAGGAGCACGATGGTGACGAGTTGGTCGCCGGCGATGGCGTCCTCGAACATCTGCCGGTAGCGCGGCTCGAAGATGTGCAAGCCCTGGACGACGGTCGGGAAGAAGACCAGCCCGGCGAGCGGGAACAGCCTCGTCACCCCGTCGAAGTTCGCCAGGTACGCCGCGTCGTCGGACATCACAGCCGGGACTCCCCAGGGTTCCTTGTGGACTAGTTGAACCGGCGGGGCGGGTGGGGTTCAACCGGGCGGGGCGGAAGAATGATTCACCGCAGAGGGCACGAGAGGGCACATGAGAAAATCATCGACCGTGTGAAACCCGACTATGGCTTTCGCTTTCTCCGCGCCCTCATGTGCCCTCTGCGGTGAAAGTGCTACTTCTTCTCGGCCTTCTTCTTCACCTCGTCGGTGATGGTCCACAGGTGGATTTCGTACTCCTCGCCGTCGTCGCCCTTGATTGCTTTGGTCGCGTCCGGCTTCCAGTCGCCCATGACGAAGCGGTGCGAGACGATGCGCGTGCCGACCTTGAGTTGCTTCCACAGGGTCGGGCGGATGAGCAGGTTGAACTCGTTGCCCATGTACAAAAAGACGACGGTCGCCTGGTCGAAGTCCTTGATGTCGAGCGCGTCGCCGAGGCGGGCCTCGATCTTGTCGTCGAGCTTGGCCGCCTTGATGGCCGCCTTCGACTCGGTGATCCGCTCGGCCTCCAGGTCGATGCCGACGCCCTTCTTCGCCCCGGCCTTCACCGCGGCGATGACGATCCGCGAGTCCCCGCAGCCCGGCTCGAAGACCACGTCGTCCTTGGTGATCTTGGCCAGTTCGATCATCTTGGCCGTGATGTCGTCCGGCGTCGGGACGTAGCGGATGACCGCCTTGTCGGCCGGGTCTTCGATGGTCAGGTCGGCGGTCACGTCTTCTCCGCCGGCGAAGACGACGGTCTTGTTGCGGGTCAGGATCGTGTAGTTGTTCGGCCGCCACTCGACGGTCAGCTTGTACTCGTACTTCTTGGCCGGGTCGAGGGCGGGCACGTCGAAGGTCCGCTCCTTGCCGCTGGCCTTGGTGTCCTTGCCCTCGATGCGCAGGACGGCGTCGTCGGCCGGCACGGCGACCTTGAGCTTGCCCTTCTTCTTGGCGTCCTTTTCCTGGGGGACGGCCTGGGCGCTGGCCTTGGCGGCGTGTGCGGTGAACCCCACGAGCGACAACCCCAACAGCAGCGCGAACGGCAACCGGGACAACAAACGCATGGCGAGGCACCCCATCACGAACAAGCGGACCCGCAGGACGGCATAGCAGTTTGACCGGCCGGCGGCCAATCCGGAAGCGAAAACCGCCGGCGGGCGGCGGCTTGCTAAACTAAAGCCGCTAGTCTCGGGGCCGCGTCAGTCACTCGGAGGGGATGCCATGCTGTTCGCGGTCACCGCGGCGGCGCTCCTGTTGGCCGGCACGCCAGACTTACCGGTCCTCCAACTGGGGCCGAGCCGCCGTTGGGCCGACACTCTCGGCCCGCGTTACCTGTTCCTCGCCGAGGACGGCCGCAGCGTCCGGGTGGTCGGGCCGGGCGACCGCGACTGGACCCTCGACCCCGCCACCAAGAAAGAAATCCCCGCGCCGGTGGCCCCGCGCGGCTTCGACCTCGTCGGGCGGAAGCCGGGCCTGTTCGACCTGGTGGACGCCACCGGGAAGCGCATCCAGACCGTCTTCGACCCCGACTTCAAGCTCAACGACGGCACCTGGGCGCTCTCCGATGACCGCCGCTACCTGATGACCTCGTCCAAGACCGATTCGTCCGTGTGGCGCGTCGCCGACGGCCGCCGCGTCCTGGCCAACGTCCCCCTCAAGTCCCGCGGATTCTGGGCCATCCGCGGCGACGAGTTGCTCACCCCCGGTTGGGTCAACCTCTCGGAGGACAAGCACGCGACGCGCTACGCCGGGTGCTTCGAGCGTCGAGACCTGAAGACGGGGCAAGAGTTGCCGAGGCTCCTGCTGCCAACGGAGCGCGACCCCGACCGTTGGCAGACGACGCCGGACGGCCGCCACGCCGTGTCCCTCTACGGCGACCGACTGATCCGCGTCGATCTCGAAGCCAAGGCCGTCCTGCCGACCCTCACACTGCCCACGTTCAACGCCGAAACCAGAGATCAGTGGGAGCATCTTGCGTTCGCCCCGAGTGGCAAAGAATTCGTCGTCGGTCGGCGCGGCGACGTGACGGCGTTCGACTACCCGAGCGGCCGCGTCCGCTGGCGCGCCGCCCTGCCGCTGCCCGGCTCCCCGCGCGCGGGGAGCCTTGCCTACGCCCCGGCAGGCGACCGCGTTTACGCCACCTCGTCGGACCCCTACGCGCTGGTCGCGCTCGACGGGGCGACGGGGCGGGTGCTCGACCGCGAGACGTTCGGCCCCAAGTCGGCCGGGCCAGTCGCGGAGGTCGAGCCGTGGGTCGCCCTGGCGGAGTTCGCGGCGGGCGGGGAACTCGTCCTCGTCACCCGCGCCGGGACGATCGAACTCCGCGACCTGCCCAACCGGGCCGTCCGTGAAACCTGTCTGCCGTCCGGGCTGTGGGTGGCGAGTGCGCTGACCCCGGACGGCAGGCTGCTGGCGGTGTTGACGCGCTCCGACGCCGCGCAGCCGTCGCGCCGGCTGCACTTCCTCGACCTCGCCGCTCCCGGTTGGCGTTGGATCAGTAGCCCCGAGTTCCCGAGCGACGCCGGCCGCTTCGACGTGACGCCCGACGGCCGCTTCCTGAGTGTCGCACAGGCGGGCCTGCTGGGCACGGGTCTCACGGCGGTCTACGACTTGGCCACCGGCGAGCGCCGGCACCTCGTCCCCGGCCCCGCGCCCGACGGGCAAACCCTCGATCCCGAGTCCGGTCGCTACGTCCCGGAAGTGAGTTGCCGGGTGCGGGAGTTCCTGACCCCAGACGGGCGGTACGAGTTGAGATACGGCGAGAGGAACTTTTACGTCCAGGACGCTTTGGGCCGAACGGTCGTCGTCTCGGAAGACGCCGGCGCTGGCACCTACGGGAAGAAGACCCCCGCGATCCGGCCCCGTGTCCACCTCGCTGCCGCGACCCTCGGTCACGCGACTGCAATTTACGACACGCGCACCTGGACCCGCCTGCGCTTGATCGAAGGAGGCGGGTCGGTGAGCCTCGCGCCGGACGGCCGTTACTTGGCGGTCCTCGACGAGGGCCGCGTGACCGCCTGGAGCCTGGCCGGCCTGCCGCGCCCGAAGCCGCCGACGAGCTTCCCCGCGGCCCGCCGCAAAGCCGCCTGGGAAGCGCTCCGCGGCCGCCCCGAAGGCGACCAACTCACGAAGGCGTTGTGGTTCCTCCAGCACGACCCGCGCACGGTGCCGACCCTGGCGAAGCGCGTCGCGCCGGTGCCGGTGACGCTGCCGGCCGACGTGGCGCGGTGGCTCGCCGACCTCGGGGCGGCCGACGCGGCGGTGCGGGCCGCGGCCTACGGGCACCTGGTCGCGCAGGGCTACACGGCGCGGGCACGGTTGACCACGGTATCGGCAGGGCAGGGCGAGCAGGCGACCCTCGCGACGAGCCTGTTGCGGGCTACGGAGAAGCCCACGGACGGCGAGTGGGACGCCGCCCGCGCCGTCGAGTTGCTGGAGCGGAACGCATCGCCGGCCGCCAAAGATTTGCTCACTCACTACGCCGCCGGCGACCCCGCAGCGAAGCTGACCGTCGAGGCTCGGGAGGCACTCGGCCGCCTGAAGTAAGCCGGCCGGCGGCCAATCCGGAAGCGAAAACCGCCGGCGGCCGGCGGGCCGCGCCCGGGCCGGCGAGTCCGCCCGCGCGCGACGGACGTGGTATCATACCGGAGGTGCCGAAGGCCGAACTCACCGAGGGGGTCGCTCCCATGTCCTCGCCCGCCACACTTCGCCGCGATGAGATTGCGACCGATGCTTCCGGCCTGCCCCTGCTGCGGGACGGCGACCGGCTGACGGCCGACGAGTTCCTGCGCCGGTACGAGCGGATGCCGGACGTGAAGAAGGCCGAGCTCATCGAAGGGATTGTCCACATGGCCTCGCCCGTCAGTTCGACCCACGCCAAGCAGCACACGCGGATCGGTTACTGGCTCACGACTTACCAACTCGCCACCGACGGCGTCGAGTCTCTGGACAACGCGACGCTGAGGCTCGACGCCGACAACACTTGCCAGCCCGACGTGATCCTCGCCACCGTACCCGAGTCCGGCGGGCGGACAAAGACCGACGCCACGAAGTACCTCGCCGGCGGCCCCGAACTCGTGGCCGAAGTCGCGGTGAGCACGACCCGCTCGGACGGCGGCCGCAAGCGTCGCGTTTACGAGCAGCTCGGGGCCGTCGAGTACGTCCTGTGGCGCGTCGAGGACGAGGCCATCGACTGGTGGACGTTGCGCGACGGTCAGTACGCGGTGATCGAGCCCGACCCCGCCGACGGGCTGTTGAAGAGCGTCGTGTACCCCGGCCTGTGGCTCGACAGGGCGGCGATGGTGCGGGGCGACATGCCGACGGTCCTGGCCGCGTTGCACCGCGGGCTGGCGTCCCCGGCCCACGCCGAGTTCGCGGCGAAGCTGCGGCAGGCGGGGTGAACGGCGGGTAAACTGGCACCGAAGATCGAACTCACCGAGGGGTCACCGAAATGTCCTCACCCGCCACATTTCACGACGCCGCACGCCCCGTCGCCAAGGTTTTGCCCCTCCTGGAAAACGGCGACGCGCTCGACGCCGACGAGTTCCTGCGCCGGTACGAGCGGATGCCGGACGTGAAGAAGGCCGAACTCATCGACGGAGTCGTCTTCATGGCCTCGCCCGTTCGGCTCCTCCACGCGAACCCGCACTCGGACCTCGGGGTTTGGCTCGGCATTTACCGCATTGGCACGCCCGGGGTCCGCTCCCCGGACAACGTCACGTTCCGATTGACCAAGAAAAACGCCGTCCAGCCGGACGTGATGCTGTACACCGAGTCGAAGTCCGGCGGCAAATCTCAAGCGAGCAAGAAGGACTACGTCGTCGGTTCGCCCGAACTCGTGGCCGAAGTCGCGGCCAGTTCGGTCAGTCTCGACGCGGGACCGAAGCGGAAGATTTATCAGAAGCACGGCGTCGCAGAGTACGTCCTGTGGCGCGTCGAGGACGAGGCGATCGACTGGTGGACGCTGCGCGGCGGTCAGTACGCGGTGATTGAACCGGACGCGGCCGACTGCCTGCTGAAGAGCGTCGTCTACCCCGGCCTGTGGCTCGACAAGGGGGCGATGTTGCGCGGGGACATGCCGGCGGTCCTGGCGGGGCTGCACCTCGGGCTGGCGTCCCCGGCCCACGCCGCGTTCGCGGCGAAGTTGCAACCGGACGCCGCGGGCGTGCGGGGAACGCTTGCGGGGCCGGCGGATTTATAGTCTGATGGCGGGATGGAGTCGTCACCGCAATCGACCCGGGCCGGGGTTCTCGTGCTGCTCGGGGTCGTCTGGCTCGGGCTGGTGGCCGTCGCCGTCCGGTTCGACGCCGCCTTCGACCTGCCGCGCGGCGGCCGCACGCTCGCCTTCGCCGCGCTGCTCGCCCCCCTCGCCGGCCTGTGGCGGTTGCGGCCCGGCACGCCGCGCTGGCCGTCCCGCGCCGTCGGGGCCTCCGCACTGCTGGCGTGCGGGCTGCTCGCGCTGTCGCTGGCGTTCGTCCCGGCGTCGGCCGCGCGGGTCCGCCGGGTGCTGGCCCCGTGGTCGCAGTCCCCGGCCGTGCCGACGGCCTTCCGCATCGTCGTGCCGACGGGAGATTTGACCGTCGCGCGGGGCGAGAGCGTGACCCTCGCCGCCTACCTCGACCGCACCGCCCCCGACGGCGACCTGCCGCGCGACGCCGAGTTGACGCTCGCGCCCGCGGCCGGCCCGCCGACGGTCGTGCCGCTGGTCGCCGACGACGCCGCGGCCTTCACGCACACCATCGGCCGCGTCGAAGAGGGCTTCCGCTACCGCGTCCGCGTCGGCCCGGTGGAAAGCCCGACGTACACCGTCCGCGTCGTCGAGCCGACGGAAGTCTTGCCCGGGACGACGCTCACCCTGCACCCGCCGGCCTACGCCAAAGCCACCCTGCCGCCGCAACGCCTCGACGGCCCGCCGACCGCGGCCCGCGGCCTGCAATTCAGCCGCGCGACGCTCGACCTGCGCTTGAACCGCCGGGCCGAAACCGTCGCCGCGACGTGGCACCCGGACGGCGGCCCGGCGGTCGAACTGCCGGTCCCCTTCGCCGCCGCGGGGCCGACGGCGCGGCTCGACTGGGTCGTTGCCGGGTCCGGCCGGCTGACGCTGCGACTGGACGCCGCCGGCCCGCCGCTGTGGGAGATCGCCGTCGCGTCCGACGCGGACCGCCCGCCGGTGTGCGACCGCCTGCCCGGCTGGCCGGCCGGACGGCGCGAGGCCCGGCCCGACGACCGGTTGCCGATCGACGCCCGCTTCCGCGACGACGCCGGGATCGACAGCGTCGTGCTGGAGTTCACCCGCACCGGCGACCCGACCGTGCGGACGGTGCCGTTGAAACTGCCCGGCCTGGGCACGCGGCTCGTCGAGGGGTTGGTCCTCGTGCCGTTGCCGCCGGGGACGGCCGTCGGCGACGTGCTGCGCGCCCGCGTGGTCGCCACCGACAACCGCCGCGACGCGGGCCTCGGCCTGACGCCGCAGCGGACGACGGTGCCGGCCGACGGGTGGACGGAGTTCGCGATCACCGCGACCGCCCGCCCCCTTTGGGAACAGGAGATCGCCGCCCGCAACGACCACCTGCTGGCAAAGCTCGCGCGCGCCGACCGCCACCTGGCGGACGCCCTCGCCGAACTCGACGCCGTGCGCACCGCCCCCGGGGCCGGCCTGGCGCTCGACCAGCGGCTCCGCCTGACGCACGCCGGGGACGAGTTGCGCGACCTCGAAGTGTTCGCCGGCGAACTCGCGCCGGCCGGGGAGTACGCCGCACTCCGGCCCGCCGTCGCCGCCGCCGGCGCGAGTGCCGCCGCGGCGCGGGCGACGCTGACCGAGTTGCTCGGCCGCACCGACCTTTCCACGGCGATGGTGCGCGAGGCGTTGGCCCGCGTTCACGGCCAGTTGACCGCGACGCGGGCCGGGTTGGCCCCCCTACCGGCTGCGGTCGCCGACGCGACGCACCGCCGCCTGGCCGCGCACCAACTCCGCGCCCTGGCGACCGAAGCCCGCACGCTCGACCCGGCCCGGCCCGTCGCCGAACTCCGCCCGCGGCTCGACGCCATCGGCTCGCAGCTCAGCGGGCTGGCGTCCACGAGCGAGCCGCTACGCCGGGCGACGGCCGCCCACGCGCGGGACGAGGTGCGGGCGTTCGCGGCGCAGGTGCGGGCGGTCGCGCAGGACTGGCGGACCCTCGACGCAGCGGCCCGTGAGACGGCCGACGTGCTCCGCCGGGACCGCTTGCGGGCCGTGTCGGACCGGTTGGCCCGACTCGGCACGGCGGTCGAAGCGGAGCGGGAGCGGGTCGCGGTGGCCGCACGAGTCCACGCCCTGCCGACGCTGCCCGAAGGCACTCTCGCGTCGGCCCAGGGCGACCTCGCCGCCGGGCGCAGCCTGGACGCGCTGACCGAGTTGGAGACGGCCGCCGGGGAACTCGAAAAGGTCGCCGCCCGGTTCGACGAGACCCGGCTGGCCCGCCGCGAGCCGCGCGACGCCGTCCGCCAACTCGCCCGGATTCAGGACGACCTCGCCCGCCAGTCGGCCGACGCCCGGGATCAGGGAGACGGTCGAACGCGGCGGGCGGCGGCGCAGCGCACCCTCATCGACTTGGCGACGGCCGTCGGTGCCCCGACGGCCGTACGCGACGCCCTGGAAGCGGTCGCCGCGAGCCTGCACCGCCCGGGCCAGGACCCGCGGCCCGCCTACGACCGCGCCCGCGCCGCTCTGACCGCGTGGGCCGACCGCACGCCCCTGCTGGCCGAACGCCTGCGACTGAGTCGGGCCGGTGCGGAGGGGTTGCGCCGGGATTTCGAGGCGCTAGCCCGCGGGCCGGCCGACGGCGCGACGGCGTTGAAAATTGTCGCGTTGCACACCCGCGTTGTCGCGCTCGACTCCGCCGAAGACCCGGCGATCCGCCTGCGGATGACGCGCCTGGGTCGGGCACTCGGCTGGGTGGAAGTGGACGCGCGAGCCGGGGCGGCGGGCGACGCGATCGCGGGATGGGCGACGGCCCGGCGCGAGTGGGACGCGCTGGCCGACGAACTCCAGGGCCGCACCCCGCCGGACGAACTCGCGGCCCGAGTCGCCCTCCGGCAGCGGCTGCTCAACGACCCCGCGACCCGGCCGGCGGCACCGGCCGACGCCCAGCGCGAGTTGACGCGACACCTCGGCGAGTTGCCGACCCTCGGCGTCGCCGGGCTGGCGGCGGCGGCCCTCGACCGGTCGCGCGACCTCGAAGCCGCCTGGCGACAGCCGACCCCCCCGCCGGCCGAAGCGTTGAACGAAGCCCTCGCCGCGGTTCACGCCCAGGCGGCCCGGCTGGGCGGCGGCGAGACGGACGCGGCCCGGGTCGAGCGCGTGCGGCGGGCCTGGGCCGAGCCGACCGGGTTCAAGAAACTCTCCCCGGCCGAGGCCAACGCCGACACGGCCCGGCGGGTGCAACGCCTGCTCGAAGAACTCGACGCCACCCGCGTCGGCCCCGCGCAGCCGCTCAAGCTCAAGGCCGTGGACGCGCTCCAGCGGCTGCGCACGGCCGCGGAACCGGACCGTCAGGCGGCACTGCGGCAAGCGGCGACGGACGCGCTCGCCCACCTGGCGGCCGCGATGAACGCCGCGCCCGACGCCGGCCGGACGCTCGCGGGGGCGGGGCCGGAGCCACTCGGCGAACGCGACGCCCGGGTCGCGCTGGCGGCCGGGGGACTTTGGCCGGAGACGCGACAGGTGTTGGCGTTGCGGGCGCTGGCCGGCGACGTCCGCACCCTCTCGAAGGACGCGAGCGAGGCCGTGACGCAGTCCGCCCGCTGGCCGAAGCCCCTGCCCGCCGACGACTACGCCCGACTCGCCGACGCCCTCGAAGCCGCCGCGCCCGGTCACCCGGCCGTCGGATTCCTGCGCGACGGGGCCGGTCGCCGCGCGCTGGCGACCGCCGGCTTGCCTCCGCCAGTGGTCGCGGACCTGCAAGCCCTGAGCGTCAACTCCGCCGCCAGCCTGACGCGGCAAACCCGCCGGCTCGGCGAGGTCCACGCCCGCCTCGGGGCACTGGCCGAACGACTCCCCGCCCTAGCCGCACGGCAACCCGAGACCGTCCGGCTCGACCCGCTCGCGCCGACTCAACGGCTGACCGCGGTGCTGGCGACGGCGCAAGCCACCGGCCGCGCCGCCCTCGACCACGCGACGGCCGGCCGCGCGGACGCGACCGCCGCCGCCCGCCGGGACGCGTTCACGAGCTTGCGGCAAGCGAACTTCTGGGCCGACCGGCTCGGAGACCCGCGCGAGACCCCGGACGCCACGGCCGTCGCCGTCGGCCGGGCCGTCGCCGCGGCGGAGCAGGCGCTCGACGCGGCGCGGTCAACGCCGACCGCCGGGCGGTTGAGTGAACTCGCGGCCGCGCTGGACGGCGTCGCCGGGACGCTGGTCAAAGCAGGCGATCACGGCACAGAAAAATCGCCCGGCGTTTAGCACAGTGGACTCCCGGCGAGCGGCGGAGCCGAAGAGCGTCTCGTTCCGCCCGCCGCTACTTCGGCTTTGCCTTGAGGCGGCGGGTGAACTCGTCGAGCATCGCGGCCGTGTCGGGGAACTCGTCGGTGGCGAGTTTCGAGTAGACGAGGTCGCCGTCCATCGTCACTTCGAAGCAGCCCCCGGTGTCGGGGATCAGCGTCAGGGCGGTCAGGCGGCGCTTGAAGCCGGACAGAAGGTGGCCGCTCAAACTGAGCGCCTGGGGTTCGTACCCTCAGGACGAGCAGTAGCGGATACTGACGTTCACGGCGGCTCCGGGGTTACAGGGCGGTGTTGGGTTTTAGGAAGGCGTCGAGCGTCGGCGACGTGTGGACCAGCACCCAGCGGACGCCGGGCGACCGGGGGTCGGTCAGCACCGTCGTCGTACACAGGCTGGACTGCGCGGCGGCCAGGCCGTCGAGTTTGAACTGCCGGTCGGTGACGACGTACACCTTGACGTAGTCGAAGCGGTGGGCGTTCGGCTGCGGCAGCACGAAGGTGACGACCGGCACGTCGCGGCCGTGCAGGGTTTGCGTGCCGTGTTCGAGGTACTTGGCGTAGTCGAGTTCTACGGGCAACCCCGGCGGCAAGCCGTGTCCGGCCAGGAACGCCCGCACGGCCATCTCGGGGGCTTCGATCGCCTGCTCGTTGTCGTAGGCCACGGCGTAACTGTCCAGCGTCGGCCGGAGGGAGTGCGACACCCCGAGGGTCAAGCCGACGCCCAGCAGCACCGCGGCGGCCAGCCCGGCGGCGGTCAGCCGCTGCCGCCAAAGGGTGGCGGAGCGCCGCACCAACAGCCGGTTCAAGGCGCGGGCCTTGGCCCCGGCGGGGACGGTCACGGCGGCCATCGCCGTCGAGAGTGCGCCGTCCTCGGCGGCCCTGCGGCGGGCGTAGTCGGCCAGCGCCGGGTCGGCGGCGACGAGGGCGGCCAACGCGGCCCGGTCGGCCGGCGGCAACTCGCTCGCCGCTCCGGGGCGGTCGAACGCCAACAAGGCCATCGCTAAGTTCTTGTCCATCGCACCGCCCCCTTTCGGCCGGTTCAGTCGTCGAGTTTCAACGGTTCGAGTCGGCCCCGCAAGTACGCCTTGGCCCGGGCCAACCGGGACATCACGGTCCCCATCGGCAGGTCCATCTGGTCGGCGATCTCCCGGTAGCTGAAGTCCTCGAAGTAAAACAAGATCAGCGGCGTGCGGAACGATTCGTCCAGTTCGTCGAGCACCTCTTGCAACTTCGCCGGGTCGATGTCCGGCGGCGCGTCGGGCGGTTCCGCGGGCAACTCGCCGACGCTGTCGAGCGAGACGACCTTCCGCCGCTTGTCGTCCCGGACGCGGTGCAGGTAGTCGTTGCGCAGGATGCGGAACAGCCAGCCGCGGGCCTTGGTGGCGTCGCGGAGTTGGGCGTGCCGGGCGATGGCCTTGCCGAACGCGTCCTGGGTCAAGTCCTCGGCGTCGGCGGCCGACCCGCTGAGCCGGAAGGCGTACCGGTAAAGCGAGTCGTAGTGCGCCTCGACCAGGTCGCGGATGCCCGCCTCGGCCAGCCCCATACCGTGTTACCCTTGCCCCAAGAACGACCCCGACGGGGGGCGTTTTATTCCCCGGGATTCGCCCGAGCGAGCCGCGGCTTCGATTTCGCCGCCGTTCTGCCGGCCATATTCCCACCCCGCGGCGTCGCCGGAGGTCATTTCGCCGCAAGTAGTTCCGTCGCGGCGGGGGACGGGGGCGGAATATTTCCGGGAATAACCGGGCCGGGTTTGTATCTATTGCCGTGAGGACGCAGCCGAGACGCTCTCGATGCTCGCGACCCGGACGGAAACGCCCGGTCGAAACCTCTGCCCCACCTGCGTCCGCCGCACGTCGCGGTGGACCTCTTTTGACTTTAGGAGTTCCCATGAAGAAGATCCTCGCCCTCGTCGCCGCTATCGCCGTCGTCGTCGTTGTCGGTTGCGACAGCCCGAAGACCACCCCGACCGTCAAGGGCACCGTCCCGACCAAGATGTAATCTCGCCTTCCGGCGAACCCGAGAAGCCGACCGGCACCCCCGGTCGGCTTCTCGCATTTCCTCCCCCCACGGAACCCGTCCCATGAAGCGCTTGTCCCTGCTCGCCGCGACGCTCGCCCTGGCCGTGGCCGGGTGTACGAACAACACGTCGAAGGGCGTCAACAAGGACCAGGACCGGCCCAAGACGACCCCCGACACCCGCCGCTAATCGCCCCCGCCAGTCGCACGCTCTCGCCGGACGATGCTGTCTCGGCTCCGCCGCAGGCGAATCTTGGCGAGCGGCCCACGTGAGTGGGCTGTTTCAACCCGGAACGGGAGGCGGCAACCGGGGCGAAGTTCCGAGCGCTCGCCGGCGGCCGTCGCCCGCATTCGGGTTGAAACAGCCCACTCACGTGGGCCGCTCGCCAAGATTCGCCTACGGCGGAGCCGCGGCCCGCTTCGCCGCTTGCTCCTCGGCCGAACTCGGCCGCAGGTACAGCGGCTCCAGCGCGAACAATTCCTCCCGGCTGACCGGCGCGATCCGGCGACCGGCGGCGAACAAACTCGCCGCCGTCGGCATCCTCAACTCGACGGCCACCCGGACGACATCGGCTTCGAGGGCCGCGTCGGCGAGCGTCAGGCCCGGCCCGCTGACGGCCGTCGGCCCGGTGGCGATCCAGTCCGCGAGCGTCGCAATGTGCAGCGCATTCGTGGCGGCCATGACCCCGGCCGACCGTTCGTAGCGCTGGCAGTAGACCAGCCCTTGCAAGCCGTCCGAAATCACATCGACGCGCTGCAATTCCGGCGGGGTGAGGTCGGCGATCGCGGCGAACGTCGGCACGGCGATCAACTCGCAGCCGACGGCGTAGGCGAGCACCTTGGCCGAGATTAGCCCGACCCGCAGGCCGGTGTAACTGCCCGGCCCGACGCCGACCATCACGCCGCGCAGCGACTTCGGCGTCAGCCCGGCGGCCGCCAAAAGCTCGCCGGCGAACGGGGCCAGGTCGCGGTTCTGCCGCCGGCCCGGGTCGAGGACGCGGGTGCCGCCGACGGTGCCGCCGACGACGAGGGCGACGAACCCGCCGCGGCCGGACGTTTCGATGAGCAGCCAGGGTTCGCCCACGCGCGGTTCTCCACTAGAATTGCCGGTATTCTATCGGCCCCACCCCCGCCCCCGGACACTTCATGCCCACGGCCACCATCCACATCGACGGCGGGTCGCGTGGCAACCCCGGCCCGGCGTCCTACGGCGTCGTCTTCCGCCGGCCCGGCCACGACACCATCGACGAGTGCGACCGCCTCGGCACGGCGACCAACAACGTGGCCGAGTACACGGCCCTGATCCGCGGCCTCGAACTCGCCCGCGCCTACGGCGTCCGCGAGTTGACCGTGTTCAGCGACAGCGAACTCCTCGTCAAGCAGATGCGCGGCGAGTACAAGGTGAAGAACGCCGACCTCAAGGCCCTGAACGCCGAGGCGGCGGCGCTGTGCCGGCGGCTGGGGGCGGTCAACTTCACGCACGTCCTGCGCGGCCAGAACCGCGACGCCGACCGGCTGTGCAACGAGGCCCTCGACGGCCACCCGCGGCCCCGCGCGGCCGTCGAAAACGCGACCGGCAGTGACGCCGGGGTGACACTGACGCCGGTGGACGCCCGCCGGGACGACGCCATCGCCCTGCTCGCCGGCGCGGCCGACTGTTGGGCGACGCTGGGCCTCGCGGAGCCGACGGTCGAGGAGATCGTGGACCGGCTGCGGGCCATCCTGACGCGGGAGGCGACGTGACCGACGCCGTCTTCTTCGCCGACGCGACCGCCGCCGACGCCGCGAGTCTCGGCGGCAAGGGCGCGGAACTCGCCCGGCTGTTCGCGGCCGGGTTGCCGGTGCCCGACGGCTTCGTCGTCCGCGCCGGCGGCGACCCCGAGTCGGCCCGCGCGGCCTACGCGAAACTCGGCGGCGGCACCGTCGCCGTGCGCTCGTCGGCCCTCGGCGAGGACGGGGCGGAGACCAGCTTCGCCGGGCAACAGGCCACGTTTCTAGGGGTTTCGGGCGGGGACGCCGTCGTGGACGCCGTGCGGAAGTGCCTGGCGTCGCTGCACACCGACCGCGCGCAAGCCTACCGCCGCAAGCAGAACGTCGGCGGCGAAGTGGCGATGGCCGTCGTCGTCCAGCGGCTCATCGACGCCGACACCGCCGGCGTGATGTTCACCGTCGATCCGACCGACCCGCTGGAGTCGCGGATCAGTGTCGAGGCGAGTTGGGGCCTCGGCGAAGTCGTCGTCTCCGGCCGCGTCACCCCCGACCGCTACACCATCTCCCGCGCGAACGGCGAAGTCCTGAGCCGCGCCGCCGGGGACAAGTCCGTTCGCGTTACGGCCGCTGGTGACATCCAAATGTCACCAGATCGACGACGCGCACTGTGCCTCAGTGACAGTCAACTGTCACAAATCGCCGCGTTGGCGGTCCGCGTCGAGGCATCGGCCGGCGGAGCGCGGCGGGACGTGGAGTGGGCGTTCGCCGGCGGCGAATTGTTCCTGCTCCAGTCGCGGCCCGTGACGGGGATGACGGCCGCCGAGCGCGAGCAACTGCGGCGGGACGCGATCGGCGAACTTCGCCACGAAAGCGGCGTGGGCGACACGGCCTGGGTCCGCTACAGCCTGAGCGAGGTGCTGCCCGCGCCGACGCCGATGACGTGGGCGTTGGTACACCGGCTCGTCTCGGCCGACGGCGGGTTCGGCACGGCCAACCGCGATCTCGGGGCGACGCCGGACTCCGCGGCCGGTCGGGCGTTCGACCTGGTCGCCGGCCGACCGATGGCGAACCTGTCGCGGATGCCCTTCCTCCAGTTCACGCGGCCGCCGATCGAATACCCGATTGCCGCCTACCGCGTGGACCCGAAGCTCGCGCTGAACCCGCAGCCGGTGTTCAAATCGCCCGGCTTGTGGCACCTGCCGGCGGCCCTCTGGCGGCTCGCGCGAATGGCCTCGACCGCCCGCCGCGAGTCGGCGACGTTCGCGGCGCGGTACGCCAACGACATCGCCCCGCCGTTCCGCGCCGCCGCCCGCGCCGCGTTGGCGGAAGACTGGTCGAAACACGCCGGTGACACCCTGGTGACACTGTTGCACGAGTGGACGGAGACGACGTTCGTCGGGTTCGCCCGGGACAGCTTGAAGTGTACGATCTTCGCCGACCTTTCCTGGACGACCCTGGCCGCAATGTTGACGCCGAAACTCGGCGAAGCCGGCGCGCGGGCGGCGCTGACGGGGTTCGCTACCGGGGCCAAGCCGCCGGCCGGGAGCGACCTCGCCGCGGCGTTGCGCCGCCTGTCCGAAGGCACGTCGGACCGCGCGAGCTTCTTGACGGACTTCGGCCACCGCGGGCCGAACGAGATGGAGTTGGCCGCGCCGCGCTGGTCCGAAGACCCCGCCGGCTTGCCGGACCCCGCGGTCAAACCGGCCGACGACTTCACCGCCCTCGCCGCCCGCCTCAGCGCCCTCGGCACCTCGCCCCCCGTGGCCGACGACGGCTTCGCGGCCCTGGCCGACGAGGCGAAATTGACCGGCACGTTCCGGTCGCAAGCCCGCGCCTGGGCGACCCGCTTGCGCGACTACATCGGCTTGCGGGAAGCGGCGAAGAACGACCTGATTCTCGGCGTCGCCGTGATGCGCAAGGCCCTCACGACCCTGGCCACCCGGCACGGCATCGGCGGCGATATTTTCTTCCTGACGCCCGACGAATTGCCGCGGCTGATCGCCGGGGAAAGTTTCGCCGCGACCGTCGCCGGGCGCAAGCGGCGGCGGCGCGACCTGCTCACGCTGGAAGTCCCGGCGGTGCTGTTCTCGGACGACCTCGACGCCATCGGCCGGCCGTTGCCGCCGCTCGACGACGCGACCACGTTCACCGGGTTGGGCCTGAGTGCCGGTCGCGCGACGGCCCCGGCGTTCGTCACGACCGACCCGAGCGCCGCACCGCCGGACGGGCCGTTCGTCCTCGTCGCGCCCTCGACCGACCCGGCCTGGGTGCCGCTGTTCGCCAGGGCTGTGGGGCTGGTGCTCGAAACCGGCGGGGTGCTGAGCCACGGCGCGATCGTCGCCCGCGAGTTCGGCCTGCCGGCGGTCGGCGGCCTGCCCGGGATTTTGCGCCAACTCGCCGACGGCGACGAGGTCACCGTTGACGGCACTCAAGGCATCGTCGCCGTCGTCCGCTCTGCCAGCAGCAAGTAGCCGTAAGCGTTTAACGCGTCGCGCCAGGTCGCCGGGCGGACGCGGCCGGTCACTGACACCGCGTTAACATTCAACACGCGGAAGCCGTGCGCCGCCAGGAGTGCGACCGCGCCGCGGCGGGTGAAGTGGTGCAGCGTCAGGGGTGCCCCGGCGTAGGCTTGCGGCATCGTCACGTCGCCCGCGTCCGGCCGATTCAATGCCGTTTTCACGGCACCCGCCAGGACGCGCCGCCAGCCGAGGCCGCGAAAGTACCGGTTGTGGACGTGCAGCACGAACCGCCCGCCGGGCTTCACCAGCCGCGCCACTTCGGCGACGGCGGCCGCGCGGTGGCCCCCGCCGCGGACCATGCCGAGCGTGCTGAACAGGCTCGCGGCCGAGTCGAACGACGCCGACGCCAGGCCGTCGAGTCGGACCAGGTTGCCGGCGTGCCACTCGACGGTCACCCCGCGGGCGGCGGCGTTGACGCGGGCCTGGGCCAGCATCGCCTCGCTCAAATCGACGCCGACGCAGTCGAAGCCGCGGGCCGCCATGTGAACGGCGAGTCGCCCGGTGCCGCAGCCGAGATCGACGAGCCGGCCGGGGGTCGGGAAGGCGGCTTCGCAGAAGGCGATGTCGGCCGCGGCGAGGGCCGACGCGGCCATCTGTTCGTCGTAGCCGCGCACCATTTCGGCGCTGCCGAAGTAGTCGCGCAGGCCGCGATCGACGCCGGGGGGGAGTTGCCAGTCGGGAGTCATCGGCTGCCCTTTCGCGGGGCGGGTCGGTATCGTAGCGGTGCCGTTAACGTAGGGTTCGCACGGGGTTCCGCATGGCCATCGACGCACGGGTCAAGGACGTGGAACTCACGACCGAGGAGTACCGCTACCGCACGCCGATCAAGTTCGGCGGTGCGACCCTGGACCGCGTCACGCTGTTGAACGCGACGGTCGCGGTCGAACTCGCCGGCGGGCGGGTCGCGCGGGGCTTCGGGTCGATGCCGCTGGGCAACGTCTGGGCCTTCCCGTCGCAGTCGCTGAGTTACGCCCAAACCCTCGCGGCGATGCGGGCCGTGGCCGACGAAATCGCCACGATCTACGCCCGCTCGACCGTCGCCGGGCATCCCATCGACATCGCGCACGCGCTCGAACCGGAGTTCGCTACGGCCGCCGACCACGTCGCCCGCCGGCACGACCTCGGCGGGCCGATCCCCGCGCTGGCAAGTCTCGTCGCGGCCTCGCCCATCGACGCGGCCGTGCACGACGCTTACGGAAAGGCGTTGGGGCTGAACGCCTTCCGGACACTGACGCCGGAGTTCTTGCGGCACGACCTGGGGCACTACCTCGGGGCCGAGTTCGCCGGCTTGCGGCTGCACGACTTCGTCCTCGCTACGCCGCAAGCAACGATGCCGGTCTACCACCTCGTCGGGGCGCTCGACCCGCTGACGGCGGCGGACGTTTTGCAGACGGTCGGCGACGGACTGCCCGAAACGCTCGCGGACTGGATTGCGACGGGCGGCCTGACGCACCTCAAGATCAAGCTCGCCGGCGACGACCTGGGATGGGACTTGCAGCGGGTGTCGGGCGTCAACGCCGTCGCCGAGGCGGCGCGGACCGGCGGGCCGTGGGCGTACTCCCTCGACTTCAACGAGCGCTGCCCCGACGCGGCGTATCTGGTGGAATTGTTGACGCGGCTCGACGAGTCGTCGCCGCGGGCCTACGAGCGCGTGCAGTACGTCGAGCAGCCGACGGCCCGCGACCTGGGGGCGAACCGGCACAATAGGATGCACGCGGCGGCGGCACTGAAACCGGTGGTCATCGACGAGTCGTTGGTCGGTCTGGAATCGTTGAAGTTGGCCCGCGAAATGGGGTACACTGGCGCGGCGTTCAAGGCGTGCAAGGGCCAGACGCAGACACTGCTCCTGGCGGCCGCGGCCCAGGTCTACGGGCTGTTCCGCTGCGTGCAAGACTTGACCTGCCCCGGCGCGTCGCTGGTGCAGAGTGCGGCACTCGCGGCGCACCTGCCCGGCGTCGTGGCGATCGAGGCGAACGCCCGACAGTACGTCCCCGCCGCCAACGCCGGCTGGGAGGCCCGCTTCCCCGGCCTGTTCACGGTCCGCGGCGGCGTCGTGGCGACGGGGCAACTGACGGGCGTGGGTTTGGGCGCGATCCCGATGTCGGGGGAGGAGTGACGATGCCGATCGCGCGAAAGTCTGGACGCTACAGGAAATGACGCCCCAGACGTGGACGGCCGGGCTGCGCAAGTTGTCGGTGAAGGTCGTCGATTAGTTGCCGGCGCGTTCGGTGCCGGGGGCGGTCGGCCACTGGGTCAGATCGACGGTTTGCATTTCGCCGGCGCGGAAGACGACTTTGACGCTTTGCGTCTCGGGCTGGCCGTTGCGGCTGATCTCGGACTTGAGCATGTAGGCGTACTCCGCACCCTGGGTCAGCGGCGGGGTCGTGAACTCGCGGACGGTGTCGGTGCGGTCGTTCTTCCGGCCGTCCACGTACAGAGTCGCGCCGCGGCTCAGCTTCACCGTGATCTTGGCCCGCTCGGGCGTGTTGACCTTGCCGGGGACGGGGTTGGGCACGCTCACCGGCACCGTGGCGGCCGGCGCGGGGACGGTCGGGAGTTGCGTCGAAGTGCTGCCGGCGGGGACGGCGGACGGCATCGGTTGCGGGGCGAGCGGGGCCGGGCGGCCGGACACGGCGTCGTCGAAATCGACGCTGAACTGGCCGCCGGCGCGGACGCTCACGGCCTTGGTGCGGCTGATCGTCTCGCCATTGCGGGCGTACTCGACGCGGAAGTTGTAGGTGAAGTCGCCGTTCGACGGCAGCGGCGGGCTTACGAACCGGCGGGTGTCGGACGACAGCGCGAGCCGCCGGCCTTCGGCGAACAGCGTGGCGTCGGCGGGCAGCCGGACGACGACGGTGGCCCGGTTGGCGTCGCCCGACCCGGACGACGGCGGGGGGAGTTGGTTGCCGCGGTACAAGTCTTCGCGGATCGAAGTCGGCGGGGTGGCCGAGGGCTGGGCGAAGCCGCCGCCCGAGTCGGGGAAGGTGTACGGGGCCGGCGCGCCGTTGCCGAAGCACGAACTGCCGTCCGGGGGCAGGTAGTACGACGCGGCCGGCGACGGCGTGGCGAACATGCCGGGGCTGCCGCCGCACGAGGCGTAGCTGAGACTGCCGCCGCAGCACGACGACCCGGACGACGACCGGCCGGAACAGGAGCCGTAGCACGACCCGCCGGCGTAGGCGCGGGCCGGGCGGTCGCCGGTGCAACTGCCCGAGCACCCGGTCGAACTGCGACTCCCGGTACACCCGGCGGAATCGCTCCGCGACCCGGAGCAACTGCCGTGGCACCCGCCGCGGAAACTGAACAGGTCGCGGAAGAAGCCGTTGAACTCGGCCGTTTGCGGCGACCCGGTCATGGCGGTCATCAGGATGAAGCTGTACATGGTGCGACCGTGCGTTGGGACTCTGGGCGAACTCTACCGACTACGGTAACCCGGGAAGTTGTGCCGGCCAAACGGCTTGAGGGCATTTCGACAATCGCGGTCGCCCGACCGGTCGCAGGTCGCGCGCATCGGTTATAACCGATATATCTTCGCGCGCCCCGCCGCAGGCTAAGGCGAGCGGCCCACGTGAGTAGGCTGTTCCCCCCTTAGAATGGGGGGTAGCAACCCGGGGGAAGTTTCCGGCGCTCGCCCGAGGAAGTCCCGCCCATTTCAGGTTGGAACAGCCCACTCACGTGGGCCGCTCGCCGGGATTCGCCTGCGGCGGGGCACCGACGCGGCGACGGGTCGGCGTAGACTCTATCTTGGGGTGAACCGCGCACGAGGACTGAGCATGTCGAAGTGGAACCTCGCCTGGGTCGTGTTGGTGCCGGTCCTGGTCGCCGTGGGGCTGGTCGTCAACGCGACCGCGCCGCCGCCCGACAAGGACTACCAACTCGTGCGGAGCGTCGTGGACGTGCTCGCCGAGGTGGACCGCAACTACGTCCGGGAGTTGTCGCCGGACGAGAAGAAGAAGCTCGTCGAGGAGATGATTAACGGCGGGCTGTCCCGGCTCGACGAGCACTCGACCTTCTTCAACGAGGACGAACTCACCGCGTTCAACTCGCAGACCGACGGCCAATTTGGCGGCGTCGGCGTGATGCTCGGCCTCGACCCGAAGACGCAGTTCTTGCGCGTCGAGTCGCCCGTGCCGGGGACGCCGGCCTACGAGGCGGGGGTGCTGGCCGGCGACCTGATTATGAAGGTGGACGACAAGGCCGTCGAGAAGCTGCGGGCCGACGAGGTCCGGGGCATGATCAAGGGCAAGCCGGGCACGACGATCAAGCTCACCATCGCCCGCGAGGGGGACAAGGAGCCGCGCGAGTTCGTGCTCAAGCGGGCGATGATCGAGATCCACCCGGTCAAGGGGTTCGCCCGGACGGCCGCCGACCCGGCGAAGTGGGACTGGTTCGCCGACCCGGCCGCGAAGGTCGCGTTCATCCGCCTGGTCGGGTTCAGCGAGAAGACGGACAAGGAACTCAAGGAAGCCGTCGCCGAGGCGGAGAAGCAAGGCGCGACGGCCCTGATTCTCGACCTCCGCGACAACCCCGGCGGGCTGCTCAGCCAGGCCGTCGCCGTGTCCGACCTGTTCCTGACCGAGGGCACCATCGTGGCCACCGGGGACCGCCGCGGCGAGGCCAACAAGCCGCCCCGCCGGACGTACACGGCCAAGTCCGACGGCACCGTCTTCGAGCCGGCGGCCGACCGGCCGATGGTCGTGCTGGTCAACCGCAACAGCGCGAGTGCCGCGGAGATCGTCGCGGCGGCGTTGCAGGACCACCACCGGGCGGTCGTCGTCGGCGAGCGGAGTTTCGGCAAGGGCAGCGTGCAAAAGGTCTTCCCGCTGCCGAACTCGCAGGCCGCCGTGAAGCTCACCACCGAAGCCTGGCTGACCCCGGCCGGGAAGAACATCCACCGCTGGCCGGACAGCAAAGAGGCCGACGAGTGGGGCGTCAAGCCGGACGCCGGGAACGAGGTCAAGCTGACCGACAAGGAGCGGACCGCGTACTACCAACACCTCCGCGACCTCGAGCTGGTCAAGGGCAAGCCCGGGGCCGGCGGCGGGGCCGAAGCGGCGAAGGCCTTCGCCGACCCGGTGATCGAGAAAGCCCTCGAAATCCTCCGCGTGAAGCTCAAAGCGCTCCCGACCTAAGGGCGCATGAATGAAGAGACCTCACCCCCGGCCCCTCTCCGCGTCGGAGAGGGGCCGGGGGTGAGGTCTCTTCCCTCACGACCGCAGGTCGTTGGCGTCATCGACGTTGACGGTGGCGTGCGTGTTATACAGGTGCAGGAAAATCGCCAGGGCGATGGCCGCTTCGGCCGCGGCCAACACGATCACCAGGACCGCGAACGCCTGGCCTTCGAGGCGGAAGTCGGGCCAGTAGCGGGCGGCGGCGACCAGGTTCAGGTTGCCGGCATTCAGGACCAACTCGACGCCCATGAGCAGGCCGATGGCGTTCCGCTTCGTGAGCAGGCAGGCCACGCCGACGGCGAACAGGAACGCCGATAAGAGCACGAAGTGCGGCAACGCCAGGTTCATCACTTCACTCCCGGCGCGCGGACTTTACCCTTGGCCCGCGCCAGGTAAGCGGCCCCGACCAGCACGACCAGCAGGTGGACGCTGACGATCTCGAACGGGAACAGGAACGCCCGGTCGGTCGGGTTCGCGGTCACGCCGAGGAAGCCCAGGCCGAGGGCGGCGACCCCGGGCAGCGGGCCGTCCGGTGTCGCCGGGGGCTGCGCGAGGTGCAGCGAGGCCGAGACGAGGAGGGCGAACAGGCCCAGCGCGACACCGCCGCCCACGACCCAGCCGACGGCCGGGACGCGCGGCCCGGCGAACGGCCCGGCTTCGGTCAACATCCCGCCGAAGGCGACGAGGACGAGCGTGCCGCCGACGTAGACGATGAGTTGGGCCGCGCCGAGGAATTCGGCCCCGAGCAGGAAGTAGCACAGGGCGACGCCGACGAGCGTGAACAGCAGCGACAGGGCCGACCGGACGACGCCGCGGTGGACGAGGACGCCGACGGCGGACGCGGCGGTCAGACCGGCGACGATTGCGAACAGCACCGCGGCCATCGACCCCCTCCTCACAGTGAGGTGTCGAATGTAGCCGGGCCGGCCGGCAAGGCAAGCACAACCCCCACCCCCGCGCCGCCCGATGTCGCCCGCCGGCGGCCGGGCCGTTGACGCGCCCGCGGCCCCGTCGTAACATCTCGCCAACCTCTCCCCGGTGAATCACTCCGTCGCCCCCTGGCCGTGTTGGGCAGCCCATGCCGTTCCGGGTTTCCGTGCCGCTGATCCTGGTCGTCGCGTTCGTGGCCGTCGGCCTCGTCGCCGGGCGGCGCGACACCCGCGGCCGGCCGGACGTCATCACCATCGTGTCCAGCCTGCCGCGGTCGGGGAGCGCCCGCGGCCAGACGGACGTGATCACCAACGGCATCAAGCTCGCCTTCCACGACATCGGGTACAAACTCGACGTGACCGACCCCGGCACCGGCGAGAAGCGGACCTTCGCCCTCGAGTACCTCGACCTCGACGACGCCACCGCGGCGGCCGGGCAGTGGACCATCGAGCAGGAGATCGCCAACGCCAACCAGGCCCGCACCGACCCGGACGTGATGGCGTACATCGGCACGTACAACTCGGGGGCCGCCAAGGTGTCGATGCCGATCCTGAACCGGGCCGGCATCTTCATGGTCTCCCCGGCGAACACCGCCCCGGCGCTCACCCAGCCTGGCTCCGGCGAGCGGCACGAGCCGGCGTGCTACCGGCCGAGTGGGGTCATGAACTTCGCCCGCGTCATCCCGGCCGACGACATCCAGGGCGAAGTCTCGGTCCTTTGGGCACGCGACTTGGGGGTCAAGAAAATCTACATCCTCGACGACAACGAGGTTTACGGCCAGGGCATTGCCAAGGTCGTCGAGGCGAGGTGCGCCAAGTACGGCATTACCGTGCTGGGGCACCAGTCGATCGACTCGAAGGCCCAGGAGTTCAAACCGCTGATGACTGCCATCAAGGCGGCCAACCCCGACCTGGTTTACTTCGGCGGTACCACCCAGACCAAGGCCGGGCAACTCCTCAAGGACATGGTCGAGGTCGGCCTGCTTTGCCCGATGATGGCCCCCGACGGCTGCTTCGAGCAGGCGATGATCACCTCCGCCGGCCCGGAGAATCTGAAGAAGTTACCGTTCTACGCCACCTTCGGCGGCCTGCCGATCGACCGCCTCACCGAGGGCAAGGGCAAGGAGTTCGTGGACAAGTACACCGCCCTCTACAAGTCCCCCCCGGCCGACGCGTACGCCACCTACGGGTACGAGTCGGCCTTGGTGACGCTGGAAGCGATCCGCCGGGCCGGCAAGAAGGACCGCGACGCCATCCGCGCCGCCGGCGTCGCCGTCAAGGACTTCGAGGGGGCCACGGGCGTCTGGTCCTTCGACGCCAACGGCGATACGACCAACTCGAAGATGACCGGCAACTCCGTCGTGGACGGGGCGTTCAAGTTCGCGCGGTCCCTGCAACTTCCGCCCAAGAAGTAACGCCCCGCCCCCCGGAAGCCCCCATGCCGCTCTTCGCCGACACGACCGACCCGTGGCTCACGCTCTTGCAGTTCACCGTCATCGGCCTAACGAAGGGGTCGCTGTTCGCGCTGATCGCGCTGGGCTACACGATGGTCTACGGCATCGTCGAACTCATCAACTTCGCGCACGGCGACTTGTTCATGCTGGGCTCGTTCGTCGCGTTCACGATCCTCGGCCTGTTCGGCGTCGAGAAGGCCGGTAATCCTTACGCCGACGCCGGGATGGTCCTCCTCTGCTTGGCCGCCGCGATCCCGTTCTGCGCGGCGCTGAACGTCGCCGTGGACCGGGTGGTGTACCGGCCACTTCGCAACGCCCCGAAGCTCGCCCCGCTGGTGTCCGCCATCGGCGTCAGCTTCATCTTCATGAACGTCGGCCTGTTCTGGGGCGGCTCGCAGGACGTGAACTTCCCCAACTTGCTGCCTAACGACAACCTCTTCGGCGAGACGGCCAAGATTCGCTTTACCGCCAAGGACTTGATGGTCATCGGCGTGACCGTGCCGCTGATGCTCGCGCTGACCGTGTTCGTCAAGTTCACCAGCCTCGGCACGGCGATGCGGGCGACCGCGCAGAACCCCGTTGCCGCTCAACTCATGGGCATCAACACCGAGACCGTGATCGCCACGACCTTTGCCATCGGCGGGGCGCTGGCCGGGGCCGCGAGCGTGACGTACGGCCTGTACGTGAACACGATCTCGTACCAGATCGGCTTTCAAAACGGCCTGTACGCCTTCACGGCCGCGGTCCTCGGCGGCATCGGCAACATCCCCGGCGCGGTGTTGGGCGCGCTCATCATCGGCCTGGTGACGAGCCTGGGCAGCTTCTACGTCGGCGAGCGGTGGACGAGCGCGCTGGTGTTCGCCATCCTCATCGTGATCCTGGTGTTCCGTCCGTCCGGGTTGCTCGGCAGCCGCACGCGGGAGAAGGTGTAACCGTGAAACCGTACCGCCTCGGCTGGGAGCCGGCGATCTTTCTGATGCTGCTCGCCTACCCGCTTTTACCGGTCTTCGAGTCGTCGTTCTTCGCGCTCACCAAGCGGTCCCTCGGCGACCAGATGCCGACCGTGTTCATCTTCGCCATCCTGGCCCTGGGCCTGAACGTCGTCGTCGGCTATACGGGCTTGCTGCACCTCGGCATCGCGGCCTTCTTCGCCGTCGGGGCCTACGTCGCCGGCATCCTGACCGTCGCCGCGTACCCGTTCAACGTCCCGTTCCCGGTCGTGCTGGTCGCCGGCACCTTGGCCGCCGCGCTCCTGGGCCTGCTGCTCGGGGCACCGACCCTGCGGCTGCGGGGGGACTACCTGGCGCTCGTCACCCTCGGCTTCGGCGAGGTCGTCCGCTTCGGCCTGAAGAACCTGGACGCCGTGACCGCCGGGGCGAAGGGCCTCAGCCCGCTACCGCCGCCGACCGGCCCCGAGACCGGCATCGACTGGATTTCGGACTACCGGCCGTTCTACTACCTCACGCTGGTCCTGCTCATCGGCGTGAGCGTGGTGCTCAGCAACCTCGAACGCTCGCGGCTCGGCCGGGCCTGGATCGCCCTGCGGGAGGACGAGCTGGCCGCCAACTGCATGGGCCTGAACCCCGCGAAGTTGAAGCTCGCCGCGTTCGCCTTGGGCGCGGGCCTCGCCGGCATGGCGGGGGTGCTGTACGCCACGCGATTGACGAGTACCGCCGCCCCGGACGCCTACGACTTCAACCGCTCGATTTTCATCCTCTGCTGCGTCATCCTGGGCGGTCTCGGCTCGCGGCCGGGGGTGCTACTGGGCGTCTTCCTGCTCGTCGGCTTCGACAACATCCTCAGCCCGATCCTGGACACCGCGATTCAGCAGAACTTCCCCTCGACCGAGACCCGCATCTACCGCACCTTTACCGGCTGGCGGCTGTGCATCTTCGGCCTCGCCCTCATCTTGATGATGCGCTTCCGGCCCGAGGGGTTGATCGCCTCGTCCCGCGTCAAGCACGAACTCCACCCCGACGAAGCGGTCGCGGCGACCGTCCACCCGGTGACCCTGCACGGCATCCGCCGCGAGCCGGAGGGCCAGTCGTGAGCGTCCTTCAAGTCAATCACCTAACGATGAAGTTCGGCGGCATCACGGCCGTCAACGACCTGTCGTTGACCGTCCAAGAGGGGCAAGTGTTCAGCGTCATCGGCCCCAACGGCGCGGGCAAGACGACGGTGTTCAACGTCGTCACCGGCATCTACGCCCCGACCTCCGGCACCGTCGAGTTCCACGGCGACGCCCGCATCAAGCCGCTCACGCCCGGGGTCGTCGTCCGGTGCGTGCTCGTCGGCCTGCTCGTCGCGCTGTTCGCGGCGTTCGCCGGCGCGGGCGTCGAGCAACTCTGGAAGGCGGCCGTGCGCAAGCCGTTCGCCGCCGTGGACGCCCGGTACGAGGTCGGCCCGTCGCTGGCCGGGGCGACCGACTACCTCGCCGGCAAACCCGGGCTGTCCCCGCTCGGCGACGAGTTTGAAGTGACCGCGCTCGACGGCACGACGCTGGGCAAGTACCCGACGCGCGACCTCGCCGAGGCCGCGCGGACCGGGTTCGGCGCGGAGCCGACGGCCGTCGCCCTGGCGTCGAAACTGCACCGGACGATGCTGTACGCCGGGCTGGGCGGGCTGCTGCTCGGCACGCTCGGGTCGCTGGTCGTCTGGTTCCAAAATCGCCGCACGCCGGACGGCATCGCCGCGGCCGGGATCGCCCGGACGTTCCAGAACATCCGCCTGTTCCGCAACATGACCGTCATGGAAAACGTCCTCGTCGGCATGGACCGCCGACTGACCCGCAACGTGTTCGCGATGGCCCTGCGGCTGCCCGGCCTGCGCCGCGAGGAAGAGGGGGCCGAGTGCCAGGCGGTCGAGTTGTTGAAGTTCGTCGGCCTCGGCGGCAAGTCCGGACAGCTCGCCAAGAACCTGCCCTACGGCGACCAGCGGCGGCTCGAAATCGCCCGCGCCATCGCCACGAACCCGAAGCTCCTGCTGCTCGACGAGCCGGCCGCGGGCATGAACCCGTCCGAGACGGTCGCCCTGATGGACCTGATCCGCAAGATTCGGGACCGCGGCATCACGGTGCTGCTGATCGAGCACCACATGAACCTCGTCATGGGCATTTCCGACCGCGTCGCGGTCCTCGACTACGGCACCAAGATCGCCGAGGGGACGCCGGCCGAAGTGAGCCGCGACCCGAAGGTGATCGAAGCCTACCTGGGCAAGGAGGACGTGAGCTGATGGAACTCCTCCGCATCGAGAATCTGCACGCGGGCTACGGCCCGATCAACGTCCTCGACGGCATCGCGCTGACGGTCAACGCCGGCGAGATCGTCGCGATGATCGGGGCCAACGGCGCGGGCAAGACGACGACGCTCATGGCGCTGTCCGGCATCGTCCGGCCGCGGAACGGCTCGTCGGTCCGGTTCGACGGCGAACAGATCGAGGCGCTGGCCCCGCACGAGATCGTCAAGCGCGGGCTGGCCCAGTCGCCCGAGGGCCGCAAGATTTTCCCCCGCCTGTCGGTGTTGGAAAACCTGAACATGGGGGCGTTCACCCGCCGCGACCGGGCCGGCATCGCCGACGACGTTGCGAAGTCGTTCGCCATGTTCCCGATCCTGGCCGAGCGCAAGCACCAGGCGGCCGGGCTGCTGTCCGGGGGCCAGCAGCAGATGCTCGCCATCGCCCGGGCGCTCATGGCCCGGCCCAAGTTGTTGATGCTCGACGAGCCGTCGCTGGGCCTGGCCCCGCAGATCGTCGTGCAGATTTTCGAGGTCATTCGCGACCTCAACCGGGCCGGCATGTCGGTCCTCATCGTCGAGCAGAACGCCCGCATGGCGCTCAAGTTCTCACACCGCGGCTACGTCCTCGAAACCGGTCGGGTGACGATGACCGACGACGCAGCCGTCCTCCTCAACGACCCGCGCGTGCGGGCCGCCTACCTCGGCGAGTCCTGACCCGTGCGCATCCTGAGCCTGACGACCGACCACTACCGCGTGCCCCTGCCCAGGCGGCAGCGCATCCCCCTCGCGGGGGTCACGACCCCGCCACAGTCCGGCGCGACCGCCGTCGATGTCGTCGTGGTCACCCTGACGACCGAGGCCGGCGCGGCGCTCGGCTTCACGACCCTGCCCGGCCCGGGCGCGGCGAGCGTGCGAGCACTGATCGAGACCGAAGTCGCCCCGCTCGTCGTCGGCGAGTCGGCCCACGACACGGAACGGCTGCTGTCGAAGGCCGAGTTCCACTTCCGCGACATTGGCTTTGCCGGCCCGGCCAGCCGCGCGTACTCGGCCGTCGATGTCGCCCTCTGGAACGCCAAATCGAGCGCCGCCGGGGTGCCGTTGGCGACCTACCTGGGGGCGGCCCGCACGGCGTCGCCGTTCTTCACGAGCGAGATCGTCGGCACCAGTTGGGACGCCGAGGACGCGACCAAGGCCGCCAAGGCCGCGCTCAAAGTCGGGGCGATGGGCGTGCGGCTGGAGATCGGCACGGCCAACGTCGAGGCGGACGCCGACCGCGCCCGCGAACTGCACGACGCCGTCGGCGAGGACGCCTGGATCGGCCTGGCCGCCGGGGGCCGGTACGACCTGAACACGGCGCTCGCGCTCGCCCACTTCTTCCAGGACCAGGGCATCGACTGGTTCGAGGACCCGATCAACCCGGCCGACGCGACCGGGTACGCCCGGCTGGCCGACAAGCTCGAAATCCCGCTGGCGGTCGGCAGCACCTTCGACCGCCGGGAGGACTTCACCCGCGTCAGCCGGGACGGCCTGGCCCGCATCCTCCGGCCCGACCTCGGCAAGGTCGGCGGTGTCACGGCGCTGTTGAAAATCGCGGCCGTCGCCGAAGCCCACGGTCTGGCCGTCTGCCCCGTGCGCACGCCCGAAGTGACCGCCCACCTGGGCGCGGCCCTGCCCGCCGTGACGCTCATCGACCGCGTCAGTTGGTGCGACGACCTGTTCACCGGCGGCCCGACGATCGAGTCCGGCAAGCTCGCCCCGCCGACCACCCCGGGCCTGGGGATCGCGTTGAACGCCGCGGCGGCGAAGTACAAGGTGGGGTGACATTCCCGGCGAGCGGCGGGTGTTAGCCCGCTACTGTTCCCGGCGAGCGGCGGGTGTCAGCCCGCTGTTCCAACCCGGAATGGGGGACGCAATCCGCAGGAAGTGACAGGCGCTCTCACGCGTCAGTCATTCGCATTCCAGGTTGGAACAGCGGGCTGAC
>JAYTSV010000040.1:0-33965 GCA_043745465.1 Fimbriiglobus sp. | reverse complement strand
GCGGTGAGCGCGGCGGCCTGGGCGCGACCTTCCGGCGAGTCGTAGGGCAAGCCCTGCACCATGAGCAGCGCGCCGAGGTTGGCGTACCCGAGGCCGAGCGTGCGGAAGTCGTGCGACTTCTGCGCGACCGACTGGCTCGGGAACTGCGCCATGTACACGCTGACTTCGAGGATCACGGTCCAGACGCGGACCGCGTGCCGATACGCCTCGATGTCGAACGTGTTCGCCTTCACGTCGAAGAACGTGGTGAGGTTCAGGCTTGCCAGGTTGCACGCCGTATCATCGAGGAACAAATATTCGCTGCACGGATTGCTCGCACGAATGTCCCCGTCGAGCGGGCAGGTGTGCCACTCGTTGATGGTGGTCTGGAACTGCACGCCGGGGTCGGCGCAGCTCCACGCGGCGTAACTGATCTGGTCCCACAGGTCGCGGGCCGGGAGCGTCTTCCGCGGCTTCGGCGCGCGGCCGTCCGCCTTCGCCTTCTCCAGTTCCGTGCGCCAGTACAGTTGCCACGGGCCGTTCGTCTCCACGGCCTTCATGAAGTCGTTGGGGATGCGCACCGTGTTGTTGCTGTTCTGCCCCGACACGGTGAAGTACGCCTTCGAGGTCCAGTCCGTGTCGTACTCGTCGATCTCGATGCTCTTCCACCCCTGCCGCGCGAGTTGCAGCACGCGGGCGATGTAGTTGTCCGGGATGAGCGCGGCGCGGGCGTCGAGGACCGTCTTGCGCAGCCCCGCGTTCTTGGCCGGGTCGTACCGCTCGTCGGCGACCGCGTGCCCGTGCAGCGCGCGCATGATCGCGTTCAGGTGCTTGTTCATCAGCCGCGACCCGGTGACCAGGTCCGCGACCTTCTGCTCCTCGGTCACCTTCCAGTTGACGAACTCCTCGATGTCCGGGTGGTCCAGGTCGAGAACGACCATCTTCGCGGCGCGGCGCGTGTTGAAGACGACGATCCCGGACCCGGTGGGCGTCAGCTTCGACCAGATCACGAAGTTGTGCCCGGACTCCGGGGACTTGTCGTCCGGGGTCGGGCAATCGACTTCGACGTCGTACACGTCCATCTCGCCGACGGGCTCGACCCACAGCACGCGGTGGTTGTGGGCGGCCACTTCTTTCAGGAAGGTCGCGTAGTCGCCGAACCGCTCTTCGATCTTGCGCCGCAGCCCGGTGATCGATGCGATCCGCCCGATGTGCTTCTTGCGAGCGGCGACGTACTCCTCGAACGTGTCGATGCCGTACCCGGCGTTGAGCAACTCGAACGCGGTGTTGAGCATCTTCTGCGTGGCGGCGAGTTCCTGAATGTCGCTCGCGTCGCCGCGTTCCAGCAGCTCGGCGCTCTTCTTCTCGCTGTACGCGTCGGCGCGCTCCGGGTCGGAGTAGAACGCGCCGTGCCGGCTCATGCCGTTGAACGCGCCGTGGTGCGGGAAGCGTTCGACCTGGAACACGTGCCCCCCGGTCGCGGCCAACTCGCGGCCGTGCAGGCCGGCGTGTTCGGCCTGGGTCATCACGGCGAGGTTCGTCGCGACGTTGTTGGTCACGTCCCCGTCGATGTGGTGGACGACCTTGCCGGTGAGGTCGTGGCCCGCCACGTCGTGCGCGACGAGGCGGTGGAGGAACTGTTTGCCCTTCATCCCGTCGCGCAGGTGGACACGGAGGTGCCCGTGCTGCCGGTCCACGGCGCACGCGAACAGCGACATGCCGTTTTGAAGTTGGGCCGCGCGCGACACGGCGTGGTTGGAAAGCCGTACCGGGTGATCGAACGACAGGTCGAACGCGCCCTTATCGGTCGTCACGCGGACGACCTTCTTCGTGCCCGCGTGCCAGGCGCGGGCGGTCTTCGCCTTGTACCGCCCGGCCGGCGGGTCGTAGCTGAGGCAGACGAAGTCTTCGCCCGCCTCGGCGAGTTCCTTCACCATCACCGGCCCGCGTGCGGTGTACACGAGTGTGGTCGGGGCGAGGCAGGTGCCGCCGCTCTTGATCGCCCCGGCGGCGCGGTCGCCGATTTTTAGGAAGCTCATCAGGCCCGACGACTTACCGCCGCCGGACAGCGGCTCGCCCTCGCCGCGCAGCGCCGAGAAGTTCGACCCGGTGCCGCTCCCGTACTTGAAGATGCGCGCCTCGCGCACCCACAGGTCCATGATGCCGCCGTCGTTCACCAGGTCGTCAGACACTTGCTGGATGAAGCACGCGTGCGGCGCCGGGCGCTCGTACGCGGAGGTCGAGCGTTCGAGTTGCTGCGAGTGCGGGTTGACGAAGTGGTGGCCCTGCGGCGGCCCCTCGATGCCGTACGCCCAGTGCAGGCCGGTGTTGAACCACTGCGGGCTGTTCGGTGCGACCATCTGGGCCGCGAGCATGTACGCGACCTCGTCGTGGAACGCCTTGGCGTCCGCCTCGGAGGTGAAGTAGCCGCCCTTGAAGCCCCAGTACGTCCAGCAGCCGGCCAGCCGCAAGAAGACTTGCCGCGAGTCGCCCTCGCCGACGCTCGGCGTGCCCGGCGACTCCGCGACGCTGCGCTGCAACCAGACCGGCACGCCGTCCTCGGCGACCTTGACCGTGCGCGCGGCCAGGCCGGCCTTGCGGAAGTACTTCTGCGCGAGAATATCGACCGCGACCTGCGACCACCCGTCGGGGATCATGATGTCGCGCATCTCGAACACCACCGACCCGTTCGGGTTGACGATGCGCGACGTGCGGGGCTGGAAATTCAGGGCCGCGAACGGGTCTTGGCCTTCGCGGGTGAAGCGGCGAGTGATCAGCATGGCGGCGAGTGCCTGGGGGATCCGATTGGGTGCTAGTTTGGCATCGACCTAACCAGCCTAGTCGCTCAAGGACAACGCGTGAACTGGTCAAGCCTCGCGGCACTACGACGACTTAAGCGCCACACCCATCCCACGCGCAACCGCCGGAAGAAGTCTCACAACACTACGCCATTGTACTGAACGGGCGGATAAGTGGACAAAAGATGATTTTCTGTGTTGGGTTAGCTGCACTCGGAGGGACCCGTGAGCCGAAGTTTGCCACAGTTGGGGTCGGCGAAAAACGCCTCAATCGCCCGGAGATGAGCCAGCATTATGGCGACCAGTTCGTCCCGGCTCAGGTTGCCTGTTTTCACAAGCAGCAAGCGTGCCGGGCGTCCGGTTGCCTGACGGGCATCACGGAAGTCAGAGTCTTTCGTGACGACGACGCGGCTCTCCAGGTCAGCCAAGGCGATGATGTCGTCATCTGCTGTCGCGTTGGCGGCCGGCATGGTGCGAACGTGCATTGCGTCGTGACCCAACCCGCTTAGTTGCTCGGCCAGACGTGGCGGGATGTGGGCGTCGAGAAGGAATTTCATTGTTGTCAATCGCTGGGTACTCGGGCACTCTTCGAGACTGTACCGACCCTACCGCGTCGTGCGTGGGACTGAATAGAGGGGAATCGAGGAATTCCGACAGGATCGTCTGTCAGGCTACAGCTTGTTTGCGGACGGCGGTGACTGCGTAGGCGAGAACGGCCCGCAGGTCGTCGGGTTCGAGGTCGTTGAAGTCTTCGAGGATTTCGTCCCAGGTCATCCCCGAGCCGAGGATGTCGAGCATGACATCGACGGGGTAGCGCATGCCCCGGATGCAGGGCTTGCCGTGGCAGATGTGCGGGTCGGTGGTGATGCGTGCGAGTAGCAGGTCCATGATGCATTTTACCCGAAGACGGTCGCCATCGGAAGCCGACTCGGTTACGACTTTTTCCGCTTCGTCGGCTTGACCGGTTCGTCGGTCGCCACGAACGGCAGGGTCAGACCTTGCTGGTCCTGGTACTTGCCCTTTTTGTCCGCGTAGCTCACCTTGCAAACGGCAACGCCCTGGAGGAAGAGCATCTGGGCGATCCCTTCGCCGGCGTAGATTTTCGCGGGCAGCGGGGTCGTGTTGCTGATCTCGATGGTCACGCGGCCGCGCCACTCGGGTTCGAGCGGCGTGACGTTGACGATGATGCCGCACCGGGCGTAGGTCGATTTGCCGACGCACACGCCGATGACGTTGCGGGGGATTTCGAGGTACTCGATGGTCTCGGCCAGGGCGAACGAGTTCGGCGGGATCAGGCAGGTGTCGGCTTCGACATCGACGAACGACTTGGGGTCGAAGTGCTTGGGATCGACGGTGGACCCCCAGACGTTGGTGAAGACCTTGAACCGGCGGTCCACCCGCACGTCGTACCCGTAGGAGGTCAGGCCGTAGCTGATGACGCCGGGGCGGTGCTGTTGCGGGGCGAACGGCTCGATCTTGACGCCCTGTTCGATCATCCAGTCGGGCAGAACTCCCATAAATCCAGTCTCCTGCGCGGGGTGGTCCGTCGGCCGGTCTTCATCGGCCGATCCGCCGGTCGGCCCGCCGCCCATGCCCGAAGTGCGAAGTCCCGGTAACACCCCCGGTGTGCGGGATTCGCCGAACTGCTACGATCCTCACGACCACCCCACGACGAGGGACCGCGACATGGCTCACTGGCTGCTCAAATCCGAACCGGACGTTTACGGCTACGACGACCTCGTCCGCGACGGCTCGACCGTCTGGGACGGGGTCACGAACGCGCTCGCGGTCAAGCACCTGCGGGCGTTCGCCGTCGGGGACGCGGCGTTCTTCTACCTCACCGGCAAGGTCAAGGCGGTCGTCGGCGTGGCGGCGGTGACGGCGGTCGCGCTCAACGACGGCGTGCCAGTCGTGACTATTGCCCCGAAACGGGTGCTGAGCGCGCCGGTGACGCTGGCGGCGATCAAGGCCGACGGGTCGTTCGCGGACTGGGAGTTAGTCCGCATTTCGAGGCTGTCCGTGATGCCGGTGACGGTTGAGGTGTGGGCCAAGGTGCTGGCACTGGCGACGGTTTGAAACGACGAGAGCCGCCGGGGAGGATTTCCCCGACGGCCCGTTCAACTCAACTCGACTATGAAACTCAACTCAAACGTGGGCGGCCATCGCAAACGGCAAGCCCGTCTGCAGCCGTTAGAAACAGCCGCCCGCCTGTTTACCATCAACCACTGAATCACCTCCTCTTTGCAAAGCCCTACCGCCGGTCCACCAGAAACAGATAGTGACCCCGCCGGCTCCCTTGCCACGGCACTACGGGAGTGCAACTCACGCACCACACTATACGCACGCGGTCGCCGGCGTTGCAAGCGTTTCAGCGCGGGAAATAGGTTCGCGGCTTTTGGGGAACTCCCCTGAATCGGGCTAGTCAGCATTTCGCGCGGGACGCACAATGACGACTCAGGATGCGTGTCCCCCCGTGCCCCCGAAGGACTCCGGCGATGCTGACCCCCTTGCTCTTGGCCGCCGCGTTGGCCCTGACCCCCGCCCAAGCCCCCGCGGCCCCGGCCGCCCCGGTGGCCGCCGGTGTCCTGGCGCTGACCAACGTCCGCACCACATTCGGCGAACTCGGCGGCCCGCGGCCGCTGACGCCGCTGCTGCCGGGGGACGTGATGTTCCTCGGGTTCGACATCGAAGGGATCACGACCGACGCCGAGGGCCGCGTCCAGTACGCGATGTTCATGGAACTGCTCGACAGCGCCGGCGCGTCGAAGTACAAGACCGACCCGGCCAACAAGAACGACTTCGTGCCGCTGGGCGGGAACAAAATCCCCGGTCGGGCGTACACGACCGTCGGCCTCGACCAGACCCCCGGGAACTACGTCCTCAAGGTGACCGTCACCGACCTGGCCAACAAGGCGACCAAGACGGTCGAGCAGAAGTTCGCCGTCGCCGCCAAGGACTTCGGCATCGTCGCGGTGTACACGAGCGTGGACGACCGCGGCCAGATTCCGATGCCGACGACCGGCATGGTCGGCCAGCCGCTGTTCATCCAACTCGGCATCGTCGGCTTCGGCCGCGGCCCGGACAAGAAGCCGAACGTCGAGGTCGAAATGGTGCCGCTCGACGAGAAGGGCGACCCGACCATTGGCAAGGCGAGCCTGCTGCCGATCCGGGACAACGTCGATGAAAAAGATGCCGGGGTGACCATCCGCTACCTGCTGCCGCTGACCCGTGCCGGCAAGTTCACGATCCGCCTGAAGGCGACCGACAAGATCACGAACAAGACGCACACGTTCACGCTGCCGGTCACGGCATTGGCCAACAACTAGGGGAGAGTCCTCGGCTCCGCCGCAGGCGAGTCGGGTTAGCCCGACGCGCTAGCGAGGGTCGAACGGTGGCCGACAGTGCAGGATGCCGTAGACCGTATTGTCGTTGATGACCTGCCTTGACGACGATCGCTCGACCCTCGCTAGCGCGTCGGGCTAACCCGACTCGCCTGCGGCGGAGCCAGCATCAGCATCGATTTTTACACCCCCTGAGACGCCGCCGTGAGTGCCCCCGCCGACCGCATCGCCCAGTTCCGCAAGATGACGACCGACGACCCCGACAACGAACTCGGGCACTTCCGGTTGGGGCAACTCCTGATGGAAGACGGCCAGTTCGCCGACGCCGTCGCGTCCCTGGACCGCACGCTGCAACTCTCCCCCGAGTTCTCGAAGGTCTTCCAACTCCTCGGCGAGTGCCACTACAAGGCCGGCGACCCCGCCAAGGCGATCGAAGTCTTGACGCGCGGGTACGAAGTCGCCGACAAGCGCGGCGACAAGATGCCGCGCGACGCGATGGGCAAGCTCCTGCTCCAGTACGGCGGCACCGTCCCGGCGGCGGCCGAAGTCGTCGTCGAAGACGACGGCCCCGAGACCGGGTTCAAGTGCGCCCGGCCGATGTGTACCTTCGGCAAGCGGGCGAAGCCCCTGATCTTCGCCCCGATCAAGGGGGAACTCGGCGAGCGCATCGCCGCGACGATCTGTTCCGGCTGCTGGGACGCCTGGAAGAAAGACCAGTCGATCAAGGTCATCAACGAACTCCGGCTCGACCTGTCGAGCGAGTCCGGGGCGGCGGAGTACGACCGCAACATGAAGGACTTCATGGGCTTCGACGAAGAGTCCTCGACCGGCGGCACCCTGACCCTGGGCACTCCCAACGGTGCCACGCATGGCTGATGTCGGCTACCTCGTGCAGTACGGCCGCACCGCTTACGTCGGCCGCTTCACCCCGCCGGCCGGCGAGGCGTTCGGCCGCGATGACGCGGTTGTCGTGCGCTCGCCGCGCGGCCTCGAAACCGGCGTCATTCTGTGCCCGGCCGACGACCGCTTCCCGGCGTCGTGGGACGCCACGGCCGGCGGCGAACTCTTGCGTTGCGCGACCGCCTCCGATGTCGCGCAGCTCGCCGACGCGGAAAGCCTCGGCCGCACGCTGCTCGCCACCGCCGAAGCCGACGCGGGGCACCTACCTCTGACTTTTCTCGATGTCGAAATCACGCTCGACCGCTCTGCCGCGGTCCTGCACGTCTTGCCGTGGGGCGAGTGCGCCGCCGACGACCTGTTCGCCGCCTGGTCGAATCGCTTCGGCCTCAGTGTGCGGATGCTCGACGTGGCCCGCACGCCCGTCGTCGAAGAACCGGTGGCCGAAGTCAAAAGCGGCTGTTCGAGCTGCGGCACCGGTGGCGGGTGTTCGAGTTGCGGCACCGAGAATAGCGGCTGCAGCACCGGCGGTTGCTCGCGCGGCGCGGTCAAGACGGCCGACGACCTGACCGATTACTTCGCCGACCTGCGGCAAAAGATGGAGGCGGAAACCGCCTCGCGCCGGCCCCTGTACTGACCCGACCCGCGACCCCGGAGGCGTTCGATGACCCGGTCCCTGGTACTGATCCTGGCCCTCGTCGCCCCGGCCCACGCCGCCGACCCCGGGCCGCCGTTGCAAGCGATCCTCGCCGTCGGCAAAGAGGGGGCCGGTAACGCCGACGCGGCCGCCGCCTGGAAGCAACTCGTCGTCGGCGGCAGCGACGCCATAATCCCGACGCTGACCGCCTTCGACACCGCCACCCCGGCCGCCGCCAACTGGCTGCGGTCGGCCGTCAGCGCCGTCGCCGACGCGGAGCAAAAGGCAAAGCGGCCACTTCCCGCGGAGGCTCTGAAAGCCTTCGTCAAGGACGCGCAGCGGAAGCCGGCGGCCCGCCGCATCGCCTACGAGCTTTACGCCACGGCCGTGCCCGGCGAGGCGACCAACCTGCTCGCCGAACTCGTCAACGACCCCGAGTCCGACCTCCGCCGCGACGCGATCGCCGAACGCCTGGCCCGCGCCGCCAAGGTCAGCCCTGCCGCACTCCTCGCCGCGCAGAAGGAACTCGTCCCGTTCGCCCGGGACCGCGACCAACTCGACCAACTCGCCAAGGCCCTCGACAAAGCGGGCGAGCCGTTCAACAAGACGACGCACTTCAACTACGTCACGCAGTGGCTCGTCGCCGGCCCGTTCGACAACACCGCCGAGGCCGGCTACGCCAAGGCCTACCCGCCCGAAACGCAGTTCGACGCGAAGGCCGAGTACCCCGGGAAACTCGGCCCGGTCGCCTGGAAGGCGATGCAGAGCGCGGACGAGTACGGGACGATCAACTTGAACCAGGAAATCGGCAAGGTGAAGTTCGCCGTCGCTTACGCCTACGCCGTCGTCGAATCCCAGGCCGCGACCCCGGTCGAGGTCCGCGCGACCAGCCCGAACGCCCTGCAAATCTTCCTGAACGGCGAGAAGATTTACGACCGCAACGCCTACCACAACGGCCGCGCGGCGGACGCCCACGTCGCCAAGGGCACGCTCAAGCCGGGGCGGAACACCGTGTTGTTGAAGGTCTGCCAGGACGACCAAAAGCAGCCCTGGACGCAAGGGTGGGAGTTCGCCGCCCGCATCAGCGACGCCACCGGCGGCCGCGTGCCGCTCCAACAAGCCCTCACGCCGCCGACCGGTGAAACGCAACTCGTCCCCCTCGGCACCCTCAAAGTGGCACCCGCCCCGGAGCAGAAATGACCCGCACATTCCCCGCAACGGTCGCGTTCCTGGCGGTCCTGAGCGTCGCCGCCGACTGGCCCGGTTTCCGCGGCACCGGCACCGGCGCGTCCACCGAAAAGAACCTGCCCACCGGCTTCAGCGAGACGTCCGGGCTGCGCTGGAAAGCGACCCTCCCCGGCCGCGGGGTCTCCGGCGTCGTCACCCACGGCAGCCGCGTCTACGTCACCGCCAGCAGCGGCCAGCGCGACGACCGGCTGCACGTCCTCGCCTACGACGCGGCGACCGGCACTCAACTCTGGCACCGCCAACTCGCCGCGACCGGTAGCACCGCCGCGCACCCCGACACCTGCATGGCCGCCCCCACGCCGGTCGCCGACGCGAGCGGGGTTTACGCCCTGTTCGCCAGTGGCGACGTGGCCGCGTTCGACCCCGACGGCACCCTGCGCTGGTACCGGTCGCTGGTCGGCGACTACCCGACGATCACCAACCAGGTCGGCATGGCGTCATCGCCGGTGCTGGCCGCGGGCAAACTGATCGTGCCGATGGACAACTACGGCGAGTCGTTCCTCGCGGCCCTCGACGGCAAGACGGGTCAGAACCTCTGGAAAACGCCGCGGAACAAGGACGCCAACTGGGCGACCCCGGCCGTGCGGACTCTGGCCGACGGCAAGAGCGAAGTGCTCTTTCCCGGCCGCGACCTGGCCGTGTACGACGCCGACACCGGGGCCAAAAAGTGGGCCGCGAAGGTGCCCGGCGGCATCGCCTCGCCGACCGTCGCCGGCGACCTGTTGTTGACCCCCGGTAGCGGCGTCACCGCGTCCAAACTCGAAGCCGACGGCGTCAAGGAACTCTGGAAGTCCCCGCGCTTGCAAACCGGCATGTCCTCGCCGGTCGTCTTCGAGGGCAAAGTCTACGGCGTGACCTCGGCCGGCGTGCTGCTGTGCGTGGACGCGGCGACGGGCAAGGTCGATTGGGACTTGCGGGTGAAGGGCAAGTTCTCGGCCTCCCCGGTCGCGGCCGACGGGAAGCTCTACCTGTTCAGCGAGGAGGGCAACCTGCTCGCCGTCAAACTCGGCGCGGAACCCGAACTGATCGCCGAGAGCAAGACCGGCGAGCGCGGCCAGGCGACCCCCGCAGTCAGCGGCGGCGCGATCTTCATCCGCGGCGACAAAACCCTGTTCTGCGTCGGCTCGAAATGACGCGACGAATTAACGGTCGGCGACCGGCCAAAACTTGATCGTCCCGGTGCCGCCGGCCGTGGCGACCCGCCGGCCGTCGGGCGTGAACGCGAGGCCCGTCAGCGACCCGGACCGCGCCGCGGTCGTGACCAGCAGGTTGCCGTCGGCGGCGTCCCAGACCTTGAACGAGCCGTCTTCGTGGCCGGTGGCCATTCGTCGGCCGTCCGGGCTGAAGGCGACGCTCATCGCCGCCCCCGCGTCCGCGAGTCGGGGCCGTTCCTGGTGCGACGACACGTCCCACAATTGCACCCCGCGGCCCGACGAGGCGGTCGCCATCGTGCGACCGTCGGGCGCGTAGGCCAAAGCGTGGACGCGGCCGGTCGCCCAGCGGGCCAGTGACTTACCCGTCTTGCGGTCCCACACCACGACCACCCCGTCTTCCCCGCCCGTCGCCAGCGTCGCGCCGTCGGGCGAGAAAGCGACGACGCGGACCGCCTTGGCGTGACCGTGCAGTAAGCGGATCTGCCGGCGACTCTCCACGTCCCAGAGGCGGAGTTTCCCGTCGGCCCCGCCCGTCGCCAGGACGCCGCCGTCCGGGCTGAACGCGACGGCATTCGCGGCGTGCGTCAGGGTCGGCAGCGCGGCGATCGCGCCCCCGGTAGCCGCGTCCCAGAGCCGGACGGTGCGGTCCGCGCTGGCCGACGCGATCAACCGTGAGTCGGGGCTGACGGCGACACTGTTGACCGTCCCGGTGTGGCCTTCGAGCCGGTGCCGCAACCGGTACGTCGCGGCGTCCCAGGTGGAGACGGTCTTGTCGTCCCCGGCGGAAACGACAACGGCCCCGTCCGGCGAAAACGCGACGGCCCGGACGACCCCGCCTTGCCCGCGCACGCTCGCCAACTCGGCACCCTGCGTCACCCGCAGGACGACGCCGACGGCGACCGCGAGGACCGCCGCCGCGCCGACGGAGTAAAGTTTCCAGGGCCGCCGTGCGTTCACGTCGAGTCCGCCAAGAGTGGAGTGCGTGTTAGTAATCGCCGACGACTTCGCCGCCGGCGCGGGTGCCGAGGGCTTCCCAGGTCGCGGGGTTGATGCTGTTGCGGATCATCCGCACCGACCCGTCGCCCAGGAGCGTGTTCACGCCGGCGGTGTGCCTGGAACTGGCGTCTTCGACGTGGTCCAGGGCGTTGTTCGGCACGCGACCTTCACTGGCCGGGCCGGTGTTCGTCAACACCAGCGTCGGCGGGCCTTCGTCGTCGAACGCCGGGTTGGTGGGCGGGTTGACCGAACCGGTTAGCGCCCCGACCCAGGTCGTTCGAGGGGACCGCTTGCTCTCGCGTTCGATGGCGAAAATGGTGTTGCTGGTGCCATCCGGGATGTCGGCCACCCGCGTTCGGCTGTTGCGGTAGAAGCAGCCGTTGCCCTGGTCCGGGAAGGCGGTCACCTCGAACGTCCCGCCCATCGCCACGTAGTTGGCGAACGCGACTTTCCCGGTCCCGGCCCCCGTCGGGATGTCGCACGTGTCGCCCGGCGGGGCGTCCGACGGGCAACGGAAGACTTTCAGCGTCGTCACCCGCACCTGGGCGTGGACCGGGTCGGTGATGTCCTTGGTGAGGTCGATTTGCTTGAACAGGTTGTCCTGCTCGACGAACGGCAGGATGAGAGCCGCCCAGCCCCAGCCCGGCCCGAGGCCGTCGCCGTTGACGGTCAGCGTCCGCGACGTGAACCCCGGCGGGAAGCGGTCGTTGGCCCCGTGGTAGTTGTGCATCGCCAGGCCGATTTGCTTCAAGTTGTTCGTACACTGCAGCCGCGCGGCTGCCTCGCGGACTTTCTGCACGGCCGGCAGGAGCAGGCCGATCAGGATGGCAATGATGGCGATGACCACCAGGAGTTCGATGAGCGTGAAGCCCCGCCGACGCACGACGTGTGACACGATGGCTGCCCCCTCTTGGCATCGAAGTGCCCGGTGACTCGACGAATAACAACGCGGTTCGCGGAATCCCGCGCCCGCCGTTATTTATAACTCGCCGTGCAACAAAGTCAAACGAAATGCGACCGGGGTCGCTCGCAAGTGCCGAATCAGGTCAGTTTGAACGCCTCTTTCAGCGCCGAGAGCGCTTCGGGGCCGCGGCTGCGTTCGATGACGACGCCCAGGCAGACCTCGCTCGTGTTGATCATGCTGATGTTGATGCCCTTGGCCGCGAGCGCGCCGAACATCGTCCGCGCGACGCCGGTGTGCGATCTCATGCCGACGCCCAGGACGAATAGGACGGCGATGTCCGCGTCCCCCACGACGCGGCAGTTCGGGTCGATTGACCGGGCCACGTCCCGAGTCCGCTTTAACGCCCGCGTCAGGTCGGCGCGGGGCACGGTGAACGACAGCTCGGCCTTGCCCGGGCCGGTAATGTTCTGCACGATCATGTCCACGAGGATGCCGCCGGTGGCGACCGCGTTGAACACCGTCGAGCAGTGGCCCGGGCGGTCGGGCAGGTCGAAGATCGTGACGCGGCTCTGGTCGGTACTCAGGTGGACGCCGCTGACCAGGATGTCTTCCATGCCGTCGAGCTTGGCCACGGCCGTCTCGCGCTCGCGGGCCTCGGGTACGACCGCCGAGAGCGTCCGCGGCCGGTAGCCGGACGGGGCGACGCCCGCCCCGCTCCGGGGCATGTGCAGGCCGAAGGCGTCGTGGACCGCTTCCAGCGCGAGCCGGCCGCGGACCGCCCGCTTCGCTTCGAGGTGGGACTTTTTGGTGCCGGCGTCGTCGTCGCCGTCCGGCGGGGGCACGTCTTCTTCGATGAGGACGCTGATTTTGATGTCGCCGGTGGTGATCATCTTCATGTTGATGCCGTTGGCCGCGAGCGCCGCGAACATCTTCTCGGCCACCCCCGCGACGTGCCGCATCCCCGCCCCGACGACCGAGACTTTGCTGACCCGCTCGGTCACCGTCATCGTCGCGCCCAACTCCGCGACGATGGGGTCGAGCGTCTCGGTCGCCTTCTTCAAGTCGGTGTGCATGACCGTGAACCCGATCGACGCCTTGCCGCCGGTGCCGACGTTCTGGGCGATCATGTCCACCGGGACGTTGACGTGCGCCAGCGCGGCGAAGACGGCCCGGCTCACGCCCGGCCGGTCGGGCAGGGCGTCCAGGACGATCCGCGCCTCGTTCACCGCCAGCGCCGCGCCGCACACCGGCACCTCGCGCATCCACGGCTCCTCGCCGACGACCCACGTACCGACCTCCGAAGTCGCGGCGTGCCGGACCATGAGCGGGACGTCGAACTTCTTGGCGAACTCGATGGACCGCGAGTGCATCACGCCCGCGCCCATGCTCGCCATTTCGAGCATCTCGTCGTAGCTGATGACATCGACCTTGATCGCCTTGCGGACGATCCGCGGGTCGGTCGTGTAGACGCCGTTCACGTCCGTGTAAATCTCGCACCGCACGTCGTACCCGGCGAGCTTGATGGCCGCCGCGACGGCCACCGCCGTCGTGTCCGACCCGCCGCGGCCGAGCGTCGTGATATCGTACTTCTCGTCGATCCCCTGGAACCCGGCCACGACCGCGATCGATCCGGCGTCGAGGGCCTCGCGCAGCTTGGCGGTTTCGATGGACTTGATGCGGGCCTTCAGGTGCGAACTGTCGGTGACGATGCCGAGCTGCGGCCCGGTGAAGCTGATCGCCTTCGCCCCGAGGGCGTGGATGGCGATGGCCATGCAGGCGATGGAGACTTGCTCGCCGGTCGCCAGGAGCATGTCCATTTCGCGGGCCGGCGGGTTCTTGCTGATCTCCTCCGCCAGGGCGATGAGCGAGTCGGTCGTCTTGCCGATCGCGCTGACGACGACGACGACCTGATTGCCCTCGTTCTGCGCGTCGATGGCCCGCTGGGCGGCGGCGAGAATTTTCTGGGGCGTGGCGACACTCGACCCGCCGAACTTTTGCACCACGACTGCCACGCTGAACCCCCCGCCGGACCGGACCACTCAATCCCGACTAACCTATGCGCGAACCCCGGCGGCGGCTTGCAGACCCGTCGCCCGGCGGATAGGCTTTCTAGACAGCCGAAACCCCAACTCTTCCTTCATCCCCAGGGCTTGCCCCCATGCGTGCCTGTCTCGCCTCCCTCGCGTTCTTCGCCGCCGCGAGTTCGGCCGTCGCCGGCAACTGGCCGCAGTGGCGCGGCGTCCACAACGACGGGCACAGCCCCGAAACCAACCTTCCCGCGGAGTGGGACGCGACCAAGAACGTGCTGTTCAAGGTGCCGATGCCGGGGCCGGGGGCTTCGACGCCGTGCGTTTGGGGCGACCGCATTTTCCTCACGGCACAAGTTGGCGAGAACCTCGACCTGCTCTGCGTGAGCACGGCCGGCAAGACCCTCTGGACGCGCACCCTCGGTCGCGGCGAGGCCAAGTTCCGCGGCGACGAGGGCAATATGGCCTCGGCGTCGTGCAGCACCGACGGCAAGCTCGTGTTCGCCTTCGTCGGGTCGGGTAACCTCGCCGCCTACGACTTCGACGGCAAGCCGGCCTGGGAGGTCGATTGCCAGAAGGAGTTCGGCAAGTTCCGCATCCAGTTCGGCGGCCACTGGACGCCGGTGCTTCACAAGGACCGGCTTTACGTTTGTCTGATGCACCAGGACAAGCAACTCATCGTCGCCTTCGACAAAATGACCGGCAAAGTCGCCTGGCAGTCGAAGCGCGTCAGCGACGGCACCGGCGAGGCACCCGACGTTTACTGCTCGCCGTTCCTCTGGGAGAAGGGCGACCAGGCCCTGCTCATCGTCCACGGCAACGACTACTGCACCGCCCACACGCTCGCCGACGGCGCGGAGGTCTGGCGCGTCAACGAGTTGAACCCGAAGGCGAAGTACGAACGCCACTGGCGGGCGGTCTCGTCGCCGTTGGTGACGCCCGACTTGATCGTCATCCCGTCGTGCAAGCAGTACCCGACGGTCGCCATCCGGCCGGACGGCGCGAAGGGCCTGATCTCCCCGGGCAGCCCCAGCGAGGCGTGGCGGTTCAAGACGACGCCCGACGTGCCGTCGCCGCTATTAGTGAACGACATCGTCTACCTGATGGGGGCCACAGGAAAGCTGACCGCGCTCGACGCCAAGACCGGCAAGGAGTTTTTCACCGAGGCCGTCAGCAACGAGCGGCACCGCGCCAACCCCGTCGCCGCCGACGGCAAAGTCTACCTGCTCGGCCGCGAGGGCACCTGCGCCGTCGTCAAGGCCGGCGACGCCGCATTCGAGCTGGTCGCCAAGAACAAGCTGCCCGACACGTTCACCGCCTCCCCCGCCGTCGCCGACGGGCGGATTTACCTGCGCGGCTGGAACGCCCTCTGGGTCATCGGCTCGAAGTGACCCCGCCGACGGCCACCCAGACGACCTCCGCGACGACGACGTAGGCGTTGCCCCACGCCCCGGCGCGGAAAAAGGTCGGCGGGAGTGCCGGGTCGCCGATGAACGGCCGGAGCACCCAGCCGAGTTGAACCGCCACGAAGGCGTAGAGAATCAACCAGCCGCGCATCACCGCCCGGTGCCGCCGATCCCCCGCAACGAGTGGCGCGTAGTACTGCCGGAGCACCCACTGGGCGGCGACGGCGGCGATCAAGAACATGCCGCCGTTGACGGTCGTCGCGCGGTGGTAGTTGCCCGACGAGGCGTACCAGACCGCCGTGTACGGGGCCAGCGCCGCCAGGACGATGGCGACCGCTCCTTGCGCGCCCAGGACCGCCCGGACGGCCGTCGGCCAGTCCCGGCGCAAGCCGAGGACGGTGTTGAGGACGAAGAAACTCGGCAGGGCCAACGCCGTCGTCAGCAGCAGTAACAGCGGCACTTTCACGGCCGAGAAGACGATTTGCAGGCCGCGGTCGCCGGCGAGTCCGCCGAAGCTGCCCATGACCGCCCCGTAGCCGCCGCCGCCCAGCACGACGGCCACGACCGCAGGGCCGAGTCGTGCGCCGCTGGCGGTGGGGCGGAGAATCGCGTCGAGCGCGCGCACCGGTCAGCCCGCCCCGAGCAAGAGTTTGGCGGCGTGCAGGACGCCCTCGAAGAACGACCCGTCGCGCGGCCGCAGCCAGGCGAACGGCAGGTCCGGCGAGCCGATGAACGGCCGCAACAGCCACGACATCTGCCCGCCGACCAGGGCGAACACGAACATCCAGGCGTAGATCACCCCGAACTTCCGGCCCGACTTCGCCGGCTCCAAAACGACGAAGTCGGCGTCCACGGCCCGCGGTCGCGCGAGTTCGAGCAAGAGATTTCGCAGGCAGCCGAGGCCAAAGACGCCGGCCAGGGCGAACACGGCGACGTTGAGCAGGACGACGAACGCATAGTTGGCCGTCGTCACGGAGAAGAACGCGGTGATGGGCCCGAACGCGGACAGCACCGCCGTGAGGACCGACAGTGCGGTGACGCCGAGCCGCAGGAAGACGCCGAGTTGCAGGCGCGGCCTGAGGAGCGTGTTGAAGACGTACAGCGACGGGAACGTCACCAGCAGGGTGAGCAGGAACAGGGCCGGCACTTTGACCGCCCCGGCGACCATCTGCCGCCACTCCGGGCCGTCCGGCCAAAGCAGGCCGTACACGCCCATGCAGACGCCGTAGGTCGCGGCGAGGAGGACGTTGACCCGGAGCAGTGGCCCCAGCGGGATGACGACGCCGGGGTCGCCGAAGCGGGCTTCGCCGCGCAACACCCGGTCGAGTTCTCGAAACGCTTGCACCGGTCACACTCCTCAGCGATGGGGCGGGGAGTGGCCAGTGTAGCGGCATCAGTTTGTAATGCAAAGTCGATTTGTTTTGCGACGCAAAGTAATTTTTCCTCCTGCGACTTCGGCCGCTGACGGGCCGGTCACTTCGCTGGCTTCAGCTTGTCGGGGTAGGAGTCGGGTAGGGCGTTCCGGCGGAGCGGCGGGCTTTTCGGGTCGAGCGGTTTTTCGTCCGGGCCGTCGTCCACGGCGTCCGCGACCCCGTCCCCCGGGTCGGCGTCGGCCCGCTCGTCCGAGTCGTCCGGCACGTCCCCGAACTTCACCTGGTACCGGAACGCCGCGATGGCCAGGTGGTCGTTCGGCAGGAGTGCCGCCCGGCGGACGCGCTGGCCGTTGACCCGGGTGCCGTTCGTGCTGCCCAGATCGCGGAGTAGGATGAGGCCGTCGGTCTTGACGAGCACGCAGTGCAGTTTCGACACGCTCTTGTGCTCGAACCGAACGTCGCAGTCCGCAGTGCGGCCGACGAGGGTCAGCTCTTTCGTCAACTCGATCGACGGGGCGTTGGCGATCGGGACGAGGCGGGCGTGCATCGAAATCTCCCCAAGGCGGTGACCGGCGGTGCCTACTGTGCGAGCCGCGTTCGGGCCGCGGCGGCGAGGCGGGCGACCTGGGCGGGGCGGGCCGGGTAGTGCCGGCCTTGGACGGCGGAGTACGGCTCGTACCGCTGCCACCAGCCGGCCGCTTCGGCCCACTCGGCGACCGCTTTTTCGCGGCCGCGCTCGGCCCCCGGTCCCGGCTTGCCGGCCGCCTTGGCCTGCTCGTAAGCGAGTTGTGCGCGCTCGGCCTGCTCGTGCCGGCACAGGGCGAGTAAGAACGTCGCTTCGGCGGCACCGGCCTCGCTCGCCGAAATGTCGGCCAGCGTCGTCACCACGCCCAGTTCGCGCTTCCAGAACTCTTCGACGGCCGCACCCGCGGCGGCCGCGCCGGCCGGGTCGCGGTCCCGGGCGCGGAGGAGTTTCGTGTACAACTCCTTCGCGGTGGCCACCCACTTGGCCAGGGCGTCGTCCCGGCCGCGGTCGGTGCGGAGGCGTTCGAGACCGGCGAGGAAGCCGGTGCGACGTTGGATGAGCACTGGCGTAACCTCGGCGAACTGGCCGCGCTGGATCCGCTCCAACGGCGACGGCGAGACCAGAAAGCTGGCCGCGTAAGTGTTGATGCAGACGATCTGAATTCGCTCGACCGCCTCGGGCACCCCCGGGTCGCCCGCGTCGTCCGGCCCGGTTGCCGGCCGCGGCCGGAGCGCTTCGGGCACCGTGAACTGGTCGAGCGGGATCAAGTCGGCCCGGAACTTCGCGTAAAGTTGCCGCACGACCTCGAAGCCCCCCTCCGTCTGGGGCACGTAGGAAACGAGCGACCGCGTCGGGCTGAAGTTCTCGGCGGCCGGGTTCCAGAAGGCGACGCCGGGCAGTTTGGTTTCTTCCGCAAAGCGAGTTTGCAGCCCGACCGCGTCGGTGAAAAGGCGTACTCCGGGCGCGTCGTTCCGCAGTTCAGATTCGAGCCGCTGGAAGCGCGGGGCCAGGCTACTGAGTGGCACCGCCAGGAACGGCACGGCGCGGGCCACGTCGGTCGCGGGGACCGCCCACGGGTCGAGCGGATCGTCGCGCCACGCTTTGAGAAAACTCGGGTCGGCCTGGAGTTGAGCGAGGGTCGCCACGCCGCCAGTGTTCGTCGCCGGGCCGGGGACCGGCTCGCCGCGCCACGGGTCGTAGACGTAGACGTGCCGGCCGACGCGGACGCCGACGCCCCAGAACGGCCCGCGCGGGGCGACGACCGGGTTCGGCTGGGCGGCGTAGGACCAGGTCCGCTGCGCCGCTTCCGGCGGGCCAATCAGGCAGCCGTCCAGCCCGAGTTGGTTCAGGAGTCCCAGAAACAGGTATGCCCGTTCGAGGCCGCTGCCCGCGCCGCGGGTCAGCGCGAGCGCCGGAGGGGCGGGGGGCATGACCTGCCGCTGGCCGTTGAACGTCGTGATCCACGGCAGGAGGTTCATCTGCCGGGTCAGCCAGTCGAAGGCGACCCGCGCCTGGCGCTCCGGCGGCAGTCCGGCGACGCCCAGCGACCGTACCACGTCGCGTAAGTAGTAGCACTCGGCCAGGTGGTGGGAGTCGAGGGCCGAGTACGCCGCGGGCCGGATCTCGCCGACTTCGCGCTCGGTGAGGCCCAACAGCCGCTGCACGGCTTTTTCCTGCTCAGCGCTCAGGGAGACCGGCTGGAACTTCGGGTCGCCGTTGGTGACGAGGTCGGTGCGGAGTTGCTCCAGGACGCGGCGACTGGCGACGAGTTCGGACTCGCGGCGCAACTCGCTGGCGACCCGCGGCCACGGGTCTTCGCTCTTCTTTTCGCCCGCGTCTTTGACGACGACCGGCGGCTTGGTGGAGCACCCGGGCGCGGCCAAGATCGCCGCCGCGATGCCGAGCGGGACGGCGAACCGGCGGATCAAAACGGCGGGGCGGGGCGACGGCATCGGGGACTCTCGCAAGGAGTAGGGCGGTGACGCGGACTTCGGCGGTCAGCCGGCGAGGAAGGCCGCCCGCATCCGCAGGCAGCGCTCGACGAGGGCGGGGAACTCCGCGAGGGGGATCATGTTCGGCCCGTCGCTCGGGGCGCGGTCGGGGTCCGGGTGCGTTTCGACGAACAGCCCGTCGCACCCCGCCGCCACGGCCGCCCGCGCGAGGGTCGGCACCATCGCGCGGTCGCCCCCGGTGCGGTCCCCCAGTGCCCCCGGGGTTTGTACGCTGTGCGTGGCGTCAAAGATCACCGGCGCGCCGGTTTCCTGCATCCACGGGATCGCCCGCATGTCGTTCACGAGCAGGCCGTACCCGAAGGTCGTGCCGCGCTCGGTCAACAGGCAGCGGTCGTTGCCGGCCTCGCGCAACTTCGAGACGACGTTCTTCATGTCCCAGGGGGCCATGAACTGCCCCTTCTTGACGTTCACCACCCGGCCGGTCCGGCCGGCGGCCACGAGCAGGTCGGTCTGCCGGGCCAGGAACGCCGGGATTTGCAGTATTTCGCACACTTCGGCGGCCGGGGCGGCGTGCGCGACTTCGTGCACGTCGGTCGTCACCGGGCGGCCGGTCGCGGCGCGGACCTTGTCGAGGACGCGCAAGCCTTCGTCCAAACCGACGCCGCGGAAGGACTTGCCCGAACTGCGGTTGGCCTTGTCGAAGGACGCCTTGAAGACCAGGTTGACGCCGAGTTTGGCCGCGACGGCGTGCAGGTCTTCGGCGAGCCGGAGCGTGAACGCTTCGCTCTCGATGACGCACGGCCCGGCGATCAGCAGCAGGGGTGCCCCCCCGCCGACCTCGTAAGACCCGACCCGGACGCGACGGCCGACCATGCGAATGCACCCCGCGAGTTGCGACACGGTGTCAAGATAGGGAGGACGGCGGGGGCGCGGCGGGGTGGGTCGTGTCGCCGGTAAAAAAGTCCGGGCGGCGGTAAAAGTTGCCCTCCCGCCGCGAAAAAACTTCTGGTAGAGTCCGCCCGCTCCGCCGGCGATTCCCCCTCACGGAGGAGGGGCCGCACGGCGGACGGGCCGGGTCCGCCCGGCCGCCCGGCCGCTCGACCGCTGAACAAGGAGGTACCCGTGGCCCGTCCCTGGCGGCTACGGCACAAACTGAGTCTCGGCCTGGCCCTCGTCATCGGGAGCGTGGCGCTGCTCCTCGGCGGGGCGATGTTCGGTTTGTCCTCGTACCTCGAAACCCAGCGCGTCACCGGCCGCAAGCTCGAAGAGATGCGCCTCGTGGTCCAGTTGTTGACCGACACCCAGCGCGTCCGCAACTCCGACGGCGACGCGGTCTCGGCCGACCCCGCCGTGACCGGCATCAACCAGGAGTACGAGCGGATCCGCGGCCGCATCGCCGCCGCCGGCGAGACGCTGACCCGCTACCAGTCCCTCGTGCGGGCCGCGTACCCGACCGGCACCGACGGCTCCCTGCACGACTACACCCAACTGGCCGACCTGCCGAAACGGTTCGCCGCGCTGGGCGACGCGCTCGAGCGGTCGAAGACGCAGAACGCCGCCGGCGGGGGGCTGATCAACGATCCGCAGGTGGTCAGCGCCCACGCCGATTGCGAACGCCTGACCAAGGAACTGTTCACGAATCTGGTGGACGACGTGCAGCACTCCTCGAAGCAGAGCGAGGCCAATCACCGCCGCAGTCTGCTCGTGTCCGGGTTCGCCACGGCCCTCGCCGTCGTCCTGGTCGGGGCGCTCTTGTACTACTTCCGCGTCTGGGTGTTCACGCCGATTCAACTCCTCCAGGCCGGCGTCCACGAGGTCCACAACGGGTACTTCGACCGGCCGATCCGGCTCGACTCGGGCGACGAGTTGCAGGAACTCGCCGACGAGTTCAACGCTATGACCGGCCGGATGCGCGACACGTACCGCGACCTCGAAGCCCAGGTCAACGACCGGACGCTCCAACTCGTGCGGTCCGAGCGCATGGTCAGCGTCGGCTTCCTGGCCGCCGGCGTCGCCCACGAGATCAACAACCCGCTCGCCTCGATCGCGTTTTGCGCCGAGGCCCTCGAACGCCGGCTGCAAGCGGTCCTGCCGCGGCTCGGGGCCGAGGGCGAGGTGGTGCAGAAGTACCTGCGGATGATCCAGGAGGAGTCCCAGCGCTGCAAGCAGATCACCCAAAAGTTGCTCGACTTCAGCCGCAGCGGGGGCAAGCGCGAGCGGGCGGAGGTGTCGCAACTCGTCGCGGACGTGATCGAGGTCGCGCGGGTCCTCCCGAACGCCCGCAACAAGCTGATCCACTTCGCCCCGGCCGCGACGGCCACGGCCGCGTTGAGCGTGCCGGACGTGAAGGGGGTCGTGCTGAACTTGATCGTCAACGCCCTGGACAGCATGGAGGAGGGCGGGGGCGTCGAGGTGACTCTGACCGCGGACGCGACGCACGCCGAACTGTGCTTCGCGGACTCGGGGTGCGGCATGGCCCCGGACACCTTGCGGCACATTTTCGAGCCGTTCTTCACCCGCAGCCGGACCGGAAACGGGACCGGGCTGGGCCTGTCGATCAGCCACCAGATCGTCGACCAGCACGGCGGCACCATTCGTGCGACGAGTGCCGGCCCCGGGCAGGGGAGCACCTTCGTGGTCCGACTGCCCTTGACGAGCGCGGCCGAAAAAGCCGAACCTACGCCCGCGTCCCACCCGCACATCGTCCTGCCGTTCCCCGGCCGGGCGGCGGCGGTGGCGTGAGCCTGCCCACCGGCCGCGGAACGGATTCCGCACCGGGACTACGCCCGAGTGACGCACGACGGACGCCCCCAGGCGACGGGAGAGACGACTTTGGCCACGCAACCGCACAACCGCCTCCGCATCCTCTTCGTGGACGACGAACGTCAACTCCAAGAGTTCATGCGCATCGAGCTGAAAGCCCTCGGCCACGACGTGGTCGTGTGCGCCAACGGCGAGCAGGCGCTCCAGGCCATCGCCGCCCAGAGCTTCGACGTGGCCCTGCTCGACATCCGCATGCCGGGGCTGTCCGGGATCGACGTGCTCCAGCGGCTCAAGCAGGTCAGCCCGGACACCGAAGCGATCATGATGACCGGCTACGCCAGCGAGGAGAGCATGGTCCAGGCCATGCGCCTCGGGGCGTGCGACTACTTGCGCAAGCCGTGCCAACTCGCCGAGATCGAGGCCGTCTTCCTGCGCATCCAGGACAAGAAGCGGCTCAAGAACAAGGCCGTCGCCCTGGAGTCCCGCGTGCAAGCGGCCGAGGGGCCGGGGTTCTTGATCGGGGCCAGCCCGGCGATGCTGCCGGTCCAGCGGCTCGTCGACCAAATCGCCGGGACCGACGCCCGCGTGCTCATCACCGGCGAGACCGGCACCGGCAAGGAAGTCGTCGCCCGCGCCCTCTACTCGAAGTCGCGCCGGGCGGACATGCCGTTCGTCCCCGTGAACTGCGGGGCGTTGAGTCCGCAACTCGTCGAGAGCGAACTGTTCGGGCACAAGAAGAACGCCTTCACCGGTGCCCAGGCCGACCGCAAGGGCATGTTCGAGGTCGCCAACGGCGGTACGCTGCTGCTCGACGAACTGGCCGAACTCGACAAGCAGACGCAGGTCAAACTCCTTCGCTTTCTGGAGGCCGGCGAGATCCGCCCGGTCGGGGCCAACGAGGCGACCATCGTCGATGTCCGCGTCATTTCCGCCACCAACCGCGACCTGCGGCAAATGGTCGTCGAAGGCACCTTCCGCGAAGACCTGCTGTTCCGGCTGAACATGTTCCACATCCACCTACCCCCGCTCCGGGAGCGCCGCGAAGACATCCCCGAACTCGCCCGGCACCTACTCGCGCGGGCCGCCAAGAAGCCGTACAACGCCGTCGTCGAGTTGCTGACCAACGAAGCGATGCAGGTCATTTTGAACTACCACTGGCAGGGCAACGTCCGCGAGTTGGCGAACGCGATGGAGTACGCCTGGATCGTCGCCGCCGGCCAGCCGATCCTGACGCACCACCTGCCCTACGACGTGCGCGCCCCCCGCTTGGCCCCGCACACCGGCCCGGCCACACTGTCGATGCCGTCCTACGCCCCGACGCCGACGAGCGCCCCGACGACGTCCATCCCGCCGCCGGCCAATCAGCCCGACCCGGCCGGCTCCGCGAAGACGCTGTCCGACGTGGAGATGGACTACATCCTGCACGTCTACGCCAAGAACACCGGCAACAAGCAGGCGACCGCGACCGAACTCGGCATCAGCCTGAAGACGCTGTACAACAAGCTGCACAAGTACGAAGAAGAGCGCCAGGGCCGCGTCGGGTAGACGGTTCCCAAGCACCTCGACCAATCACGCGAGAAAATTCGCCCCGGCGTCCGGTTCGTGGCTCCGCCGCAGGCGTAGGCGAGCGGCCCACGTGAGTGGGCTGTTCCCACCTGCACGGGCGAGACACAGGCCGGGGAAGGTTCCGGCGCTCGCGGGTGGAAGTCCCTCGCATTCCGGGCTGGAACAGCCCACTCACGTGGGCCGCTCGCCGGGAGTTCGCCTGCGGCGGAGCTGAAGAGGCCGTCACTCCGGGTCGTCGTTCGCGGCGGGGGCGGCGCTGCCGGCGCGGGACAGGTTGAGCGCCAGCAGCTTCGCCAGCAGGTCGTCGTTGGTCAGGGTCGTTGGCCAGGCGTAGGCGGCGCACACGGCGGCGTCGAGCTTCGCGTGGGCGTTCGTCAGCCACGCCGGCGGCGCGTTGTACAGCTTCGTCAGCGTGCGGTCCTTGAGCTTCGCCGCAAACTCCGGCGACTTCGGCACCGTGCGCGGGTAGCGGACCGTGCCGACGCCCCGCGCGTCCGGCTCGGTGACGTAGCGCCGCCACGGCCCGCCGACGCTGCCGGGAAAGGTGAGCGTCTCGGTGGCCGTCCACTCCGGCGGGTTGAGCCAGTTCGCGCGCAAGGCGTCGAGCGTCTTCGCCGCCGCCGCGACCGCCTCGCGCTGGGCTTCGGTCGGCTCCGGGAACGGGAACGTCTCGAAGCACGTCGTGGGGGTGTAGCGGAAGCCGCTCTCCACGTCGCGGAGTTGCGTACCCTTGGCCCGCGCCCAAAGCTCGTGGACGCGGGAGTGGACGACGCCGAAGAACTCATCGCTGCCGTCGGTGAACGCGCGGGTTTGGTGGTCCGCGAGGTACACGTCATCCAGCCACGAGAAGACCCGGTGCTTCGAGACCTCGGGCGTGACGAGGAATCTGAACAGCGATCGGGTAGCATCTCTCAACGCCGGCCGCGGTCGCCCGTGCTGCCAATAAAGCGTTTTCAACGACTCGTTACGGTTCTCCATCCGCACCGGCTTCACCGCAAGCTCGATGTGTCGCCACGGGGCTTCGTAGAGTGCGCAGTCTTCGGCGGCCGTGTCGCAGCCGAAATCGACGATCCAGCCGATGACGGCGCGTTGCAAGATGTCGCGGGCGGTGAGTCGGGGGCGCAGCACGTCGCTGTTCGGCCGGCCGTGCGGGTTGGCCTCTTGGAGCCAGAGCAAAGCCGTCGCCTCGTCGATGTCGAAGCTGCCGGCCTTCATGACGCCAAGAAAACATTTGCCGGCGTTGAAGTTCAGTAACTTCGCCTTGGTAATGTCGGCCCGGTGCCCCGCCTTGAGGTCGGCGTGAATGGACGGCGTCGGCTTGCCGTCGAGGCACTTGTCCGCCTCGGTGCCGTCGTCGAAGCCGACCATGCTGACGTGGACCGTCGCGCCGTCGAGCACCCAGTCCCGGTCGGCCCAGCCGAAGTAGATGCCGCCGCTCTCGACGATCCGTTCGAGGCAGACGCGGTTCGCCCCGCCGCGGATGCCCTGCGTGGCGATGAGGCCGGCGCGCTTGACGGTGCCGGCTGCGATCTTGGCCCGCGCCTTCTCGAACCAGTAACAGACGAGGTCGGACTGACCCGGCAGGCGGCCGGCGTAGAGCTTGCGCAGGCTCTCGACGTAGGCGTCCCCGAGTTCGGCCCGCATCTTCTTGTCGCCCAGGAACGGCGGGTTGCCGATGAGGAACTCGGCGTCGGGCCAGGCGGGTTCTTTCGGGTGCGCGGGGTCGGTCAGGTCGAGGACGGCGTCGCGGTTCTCGATCGTCTCCATCGTGTCGAGGACCGGCTTGTTCGGCGCGAGGAAGCCGTTGAACTTCATCCACTGCAAGTAGCCGATCCAGACCACCACCTGCGCCAACTCCCGCGCGTAGCGGTTCACCTCGATGCCGCGCAGTTGCGCCGGCCGGACGAACGGGATCGGGGCGGTCAGGCCGCGCGACCCCATGTACGTCAGCACCTCCTTTTCGAGGCCGAGCAGTTCCTTGATGGCGACGTACAGGAAGTTGCCCGACCCGCACGCCGGGTCGAGCACGGTCACATGCGCGAGGCGGTAAAGGAAGTCGTTCAGCGTCCGCTCGAACTTCTCGAAGGCGGTGGCTGCTTGCCCCTTCCGAGACTTGCGGGGTGCCCCCTTCGACTCGGCGAAGAGCGCTTCGGTCGCCACCTGCACCGCGGCCCACTCGCGGCGCAGCGGCTCGACCATGACCGGCCCGATGAGCGCCGCGATGTCGGCCTCGCCGGTGTAGTGCGCCCCGAGTTGGCTTCGCTTGACGGGGTTCAGCGTCCGCTCGAACAGCGTGCCGAAGATCGACGGCTCGACGGCCGACCAGTCGCACAGCGCCGCCTCGTGCAGCAGCACGATCTCGCCGGGGATCAGGTCGATAACGGCGGCGTCGGCGAACAGGCCGCCGTTGAACCAGGCGATGTCGTCGGAGCCGTATTCGCCGCCGGTCGCCATGCAGCCGAAGAGGTTGGCGAGGAACTTCGTCAGCCGCGCCGGGTCGCTCTTGGCGTTGCCGACGGCCTTGGTGAACAGGTCGCGCGGCAGCAGGTCGATGTCCTCGGCGAACATGCAGAACATGAGCTTCATGAGGAAGTGGGCCGCCGGCTCCGGCTCGACCCCGCGGCCGCGCAGGCCGTCGGCGAGGCGGGCGAACTTGGCCGCGACCTCCTCGGTGATCTCCTTCTGCGTCTTGCCCGGCCGCAGGTCATAGGGGTTGTGGAAAAGGTTCCGCAGCAGCGCGAAGGTCTTCGGGTCGGCCAGGTCGTCGAGGTGGAACTCGTGCCGCTCGGTCGGCGTGCCGGTGAAGTTGGTGCGGACGACGAAGGTCTCGAGGTCGCACACGACCAGCAGCGGCGGGTTCTCGAGCGCCTCGCGGTAGTTCTGCAACTGGCGGTAGGCGGCGTTGAGGTCCTTGTGCTTGCCCTTGTACTCCCAGCCGAAGCAGCCGCGCCGCCAGACGTCGGCGAAGCCCTTGCCGCCGTCGGCCTTGGTCACGCCCTTCTCGAAGGTGAACGACGCCCCGGTCGGGTCGGCCTCCGCCGGCGGCGTCACGTCGAGCAAGGCGCACAGGTCGAGGAAGTGCTGCTGGTACGACGAGCGCTCGGAGAGGTTGGCGGCCTTCCACTTGGCGACGAACTGCGGGACGGTCAGCATCGGGGTCACTCGGCGGGGCGCGGGCGGGACGGCTTGTTCTAGTCGGCGACCGGGCTTCGGGGCCGGGCGGTCGCGGGCGTGGCCGTTCGCAAGCGGCGCAGGCGGACCCGGTCGAAGAGCACCGGTAGGAACAGGTCGATGACTTCGTCGGCGATTCAAAGGCCGGCGAACACCGGCAGGACCATCGGCCGGAGGACTTCCGACCTGGCCCACCACGCGGCCGAGGAACCGACGCTCGACGTGCTCGCCGCCCTGCGATACTCCCTGCAGGGCGATCCGTGCCACCTTGACGCGCCGCAGGTCTACGACGGCTCGACCTGAGCGACCACGTTCGCGCTACCGGCCGACGGTCGAGACTTCGGCGTAATTCGGGAAGGTGGCGAGGGCCTGGCGGTCGGCGTCCATTTCCTTGAGCAGACGGGCGACCGCGTCTGGGGCGGTGGCCGCGGACACTTCACCCGGCGTGATCAGGAACGACGGCGTCGGCGGCGGGGGGGCCTTTTGCATCATCGGCCCGGCGGGCGCGTCGGTCGCCGGCAGGACGGTCGCGCCGTCGGCGGTCTTCGTCGCGGCCGGCTTCGTGCCGAGGTGCTTGGCCATGATGCCGACGGGTTGCAGCGTCAGACACCCGGTCGAACCGAGACTGGCCCCGAACGCGGCGAGCAGGAGGAGCTTTCTCACGGCGTCACCACCTTAAAGGAGCGGGCCGGGGTCGCGGCGACCGGTTCGGGCGTCGTCGCCTCGGGCTTGCCGCGGAGCGGGGCTTTGACGCCGAGCCGCGCGGCCCGACTGTGGTACAGCGCCGTCGCCTGCTTTTCGAGGTCGTTGGCCTGCTTCAAGAGCCCCTCGTCGTTCGTCTCATTGCCGACGACGCGCAACTTGTGGCACACGTCCAGCCGGCGGTCCCAGGCGTCCTGTTCGGCCTTGAGCGCCTCGGCCAGCACGGCCGGTTCGAGCGGGGCGACGGCCATCGGCGGCCGGGCCGGGGTCGCGCCGAACGTCTTGTCGGGGTCGGGCTTCTTCTCGCCCGGCAGCTTCGGCGTGAGCCGGGAGTACCAGGGCTGAGTCTCGGCCATGTCGCGCGGCAGCGGCTCGGCGGCGTGGGCGAGTGTGCCCAGAACCGCCGCCGCACCGAGCGCACCCAGAAGTGCGGAGCGTCGCATCGAAATCCCCCGTGGAAGCGAGTCCATCCCGCCCGCCCGATCCCCCGACCGGCGAGCTGTGCGACTGGGGTTATGCCATTTCGAGAGGGACGGTCAAGTCCAACGCACCGCGCGGTCTTCGGCCCCTGGTGTCGTGCGGTGTGGCCGCCTATTATGTCCCCACCTCTCGGCCCACCCCTCGATCCGCGGAGCATATTTCCGATGAGAACGCTCGGCTTCCCTTTGTTCGCCGTCGCCTGTCTGGCGGCGGTCGGCCCGCCGGTCGCGGCCGGCGACGACACCCGCTTGCTGTCGATGCCCGCGATCAGTGCGAAGGCGATTGCCTTCGTCTACGGCGAGGACCTGTGGACGGCGGACACCGACGGCAAGAACCCGCGGCGGCTAACTTCGGACCTCGGGGTCGAGTCGAACCCGGTCTTCAGCCCGGACGGGTCGCTCCTCGCGTTCAGCGCGCAGTACGACGGCAACACCGACGCGTACACCATGCCGGCGGCCGGGGGTAGCCCCACGCGGCTCACGTCCCACCCCGCGGCCGACGTGGTCCGCGGCTTCACGCCGGACGGGCGGGCGGTGCTGTTCGCGTCCAACCGGAACGCGCACAGCAGCCGGCACGCCCAACTGTTCACCGTGCCCCTGGCCGGCGGGATGCCGACGCAACTGCCGATCCCGTGGGGCTTCGAGGCGTGCTACTCGCCGGACGGCAAGTACGTCGCGTACACCCCGGTCCGGGACGCCACGGCCCAGTGGAAGCACTACCGCGGCGGCACGAACAGCCGCATCTGGATTTACGACGTGAAGACCCACGAGGTCGTGGAAGTCCCGCAGCCGAAGGGCCGGTGCAACGACCTCGACCCGAACTGGGTCGGCGACACCGTCTACTTCCGCTCGGACCGCGCCGGCGAGTTCAACGTCTTCGCCGTCAAACCGACCGGCGAGACCCTGCCGATCGACGGCGTCAAGCCGGTCACCGAGTTCAAGGACTTCCCGGTCCTCGACATCAACCACGACGGCAAGGAGACGCTGATCCTGGAGCAGGCCGGCTGGCTGCACACGATGAAGATCGGCCAGACGCCGACGCGGCTCAAGATCGCCATTGCCACCGACGCCCCGGAGGCCCGGCCGCGGTTCGCCAAAGGCGCGAAGTACGTCCGCGACGCCGGCGTCTCGCCGAGCGGCAGCCGGGTGGCCGTCGAGTTCCGCGGCGAAATCGTCACCGTCCCGGCGGAGAAGGGCGACCCCCGCAACCTGACGAATACGACCGGCGTGCACGAGCGGGGGCCGAGTTGGTCCCCGGACGGCAAGACCGTCGCCTACTTCTCGGACGCGGGCGGCGAGTACCACATGGTCCTCGCGCCGCAGGACGGCAAGGGCGACAAGAAGACGATCGCGCTCACCGGCGGCGGCTTCTATTCCGACGCCGCCTGGTCCCGGGACTCGAAGAAACTCCTGTTCGCCGACAACGCGGCGTCCCTGTTCTGGGCCGACGTGGCCACCGGCAAGGTGACCAAGATCGCCACCGACGAGTACGGCCGCACGCGCGGCGCGAAGGCGTCGGCGTGGTCGCCCGACGGCAAGTGGGTGGCGTACACCGCCGAGACGCCGGCGCACATCGCCCGCGTGTACGCCTACTCGCTCGACCAGGCCAAGTCGTTCCCCGTCACCGACGGCAAGAGCGAGGCGACCGACCCGGCCTTCGACGCCGGCGGCAAGTACCTGTACTTCCTGTCGTCCGACAGCACCGGCCTGAGCAAGCACGGTTTCTCGCAGTCGTCGGCCGACGCCCGCCCGCCGCGGTTCGCCGTCTACATGGCGGTCTTGCGCAAGGGGACCGCGTCGCCGTTCCTGAAGGAGAGTGACGAGGAAAAGGGCCTGCCGGCCACCGGCGGTCGCCCGGTCCCTGACCCGAAGAAGGACGAGCCGCGGCTCGACGAGCCGAAGCCCGAAGGCGACGACAAGAAGGCCGACGAGCCGAAACCCGACGCCCCCAAGAAGGCCCCGGCCGCGCCGGCCGCGAAGTTCGGCATCGACTTCGACGGCATCGACCAGCGGATCATCGCCCTGCCGGCCCCGGCCGGCAGCTACGCGAGCCTGCACGCCGGGGCCGCCGACCAGGTCTTCATGCTCTCCCGGCCCGACGGCGGTGGCAGCCGCGGCGCGGACGGCCCGGCCGGGGCGGCGCTGCTCCGCTTCGACGTGGAGTCGCGCAAGGTCACGACCGTGCAGTCCGGCGTCGGCACCTACGAGTTGACCGCCGACGGCAAAAAGGTGCTCTATTCCCAGGCCGGCGACTGGTTCGTCGGCAGTGCCACTGGCGGCGGCGAGCCGTCCCCGGCGGCGGCGGCGGCTCTCGCCGGCGGACGCGCGCGTGGCGCGGCGGCCCCGGCCGGCCCGACCGGGAGCGGCAAGCTGAACCTCGACGCCATCGAAGTCCGGGTGGACCCGCGGGCCGAGTGGCGGCAGATTTTCCACGAGGCCTGGCGGGTCAACCGCGACTACTTCTACGACCCGAACATGCACGGGGCCGACTGGCCGGCCGTCGAGAAGAAGTACGAGCCGTTTCTCGACCACGTCAACAACGGCGGTGACCTCTACAAGGTCATCCGATGGATGCTCAGCGAACTCGCCGTCGGCCACAGTTACACGACGCCCGGCGAGCGCGCCGTCGAGAAGAAGCTCGTCGGCGGCGGGCTGCTCGGGGCCGACTACGAGATCGCCGACGGCCGCTACCGGTTCAAGACGATCCTCCGCGGGCTGAACTTCACGGCCGAGTTCCGGTCGCCACTGACCGCCCCGGGCGTGGACGTGAAGGAGGGCGACTACCTGCTCGCCGTCCGCGGCATCGACTTGAAGCCGCCGACCGAGCTGTACAGCCTCTTCGAGAGCACCGCCGGCAAGACCGTCGAGCTAACCGTCGGACCGACCGCGGACGGCAAGGGCAGCCGCACCGTCACCGTCGAGCCGCTGGCCACCGAGTTGCCGCTGCGGACCCGCGAGTGGGTCGAGGGCAACCTGCGCAAGGTCGAGGCGGCCACCGGCGGGCGGGTCGGGTACGTCTACGTGCCGGACACGGCCGCACAGGGCGTGGCGTACTTCAAGCGCTACTTCTACTCGCAGGTGGACAAGGAAGCGCTCGTCATCGACGAGCGGTTTAACAGCGGCGGGCAGATCGCCGACTATTACATCGAGGCCCTGACCCGGCCGTTCGCCAGCTACTGGGCACCGCGGCACGGGGCCGAGTGGCGTAGCCCCAGTGCGGCCGTGTTCGGGCCGAAGGTCATGATCGCCGACGAGGGGGCCGGGTCGGGCGGGGACATGCTCCCGTACATGTTCAAGAAGTTCAAGGTCGGGCCGGTGGTCGGCAAGCGGACGTGGGGCGGCCTGGTCGGCATCAGCGGCTACCCGGTCCTGATGGACGGCGGCACGGTGACCGCCCCGAGCTTCGCCATCTGGACGCCGGAGGAGGGGTTCACGGTCGAGAACGAGGGCGTCGCCCCGGACTACGACGTGGACATGTGGCCGAAGGACGTGATCGCCGGCCGCGACCCGCAACTGGAGAAGGCGATCGCGCTGGCCCTCGAAGCCCTGAAGAAGCAGCCGAAGCCCGAGGTCAAGCGGCCCGCCTACCCGACCCGGGCGAAGCCGTAACGCCGGGCGGCGATTCCAGACTCATCTGTAACAACAGGGAAGGGCGGCCGACGGGCCGCCCTTCGGTCGTTGACGCCGATCACTCGCCCGGATTCGCTTGAAGCGAACCGCCGAACGTCACCCGCCGCACGACCCCGTGGCCCCTTCGCGGCCGGTCGCTTCGGCCATGACGCCGAGTTGGATCACGCTGCGGTCCTGCTCCTTTTCGAGGTACGCCCGGCCCTTCTTGACGTTGACGTGGTCCCACGGCAACCGCTCGCCGACGGGCCGCGGGCGGTGCGTGTACCAATCGACATCGATGCCCAGGTCTTTGAACGCGCCCCACCAGACGGCCGGCTTGAAGCACTCCTGCCAACTGTCGAGCCGCGCGCCGCGCCGCCAGGCTTCGTACAACCCCGGCGAGACGCGCCGGTCGCCGCGAGTCAGGATGCCTTCGAGCATACTGGTCTCGATGTCGTGCTGCCGCAACCGGACGCTGCGCTCGCGGACCCGGCTGCGCATGTACTGTCCCGCCCACTTGAAGTAGTCGCGGGTCTGCATCCCGTTCCACTGGTACGGCGTGTGCGGCTTCGGCACGAAGTTCGACACGCTCGCGGTCACTTCCTTGTACCGGCCGGTCGCCTCTTTGCTGATCTGCACGATCGTGTCGGCCATCTCGACGATGCCGTCGAGGTCCACCGGCCGCTCGCCGGGCAGGCCGATCAGGAAGTACAACTTCACCTTTTGCCAGCCGTGCTTGAACGCCTCGCGGCAGCCGACGTATAGGTCCTCGTTCTTGATCTTCTTGCGGATCTGCTCGCGCATGTCGTCCCGCGCGACCTCCGGGGCGAGCGTCAGCCCCGACTTGCGGACGCCCTGCATCAACTCGGGGAGCGTTCGCAACTGGTGGTTAATCCGCAAGCTCGGCAGCGAAACGTTGACGCTCAGCGGCGTGAAGACCTCGTGCATCCGCTTGACCAGTTCCTCGAAGTACGGGTAGTCGCTCGTCGAGAGCGACAGCAGGCTGATCTCATTCATGCCCGTGTTGCGGTAACTTTCCAGGGCCGCGGCGACGATGGTCTCGACGCTGCGGAAGCGCATCGGCCGCTTGATGACCGTCGATTGGCAGAACCGGCACTGGTGCGGGCAGCCGCGCATGATCTCGATGGCGATGCGGTCGTGCGGCGTGCGGACGAACGAGACGACCGGCTTCGTCGGCAACGGAATGTCGTCGAAGTCCTGCGTGATCGTACACGACGTGATCTCGGTCGGCACCTCGGAGCGGGTGCGGTTGACCGCGGCGATCGACCCGTCGGCGTGGTACTCGTGCTCGTAGAACATCGGCGCGTAGGCCCACGTCGTCCGGCCGGCCAGTTCGGCGAGCATCTCCTGGCGGCGGCGGAACGAGTTGTCCCCGTCGCGGATCGCCCGCTCTTTCAGCGTGACCCACTGGTCCATGACCCACGGCAGGGACTCTTCGCCGTCCCCGATGACGAACAGATCGACGAACGGCGCGAGCAGTTCGGGGTTTTGCGCGCCCGGCCCGCCGGCGATGACGAGCGGGTCGCTGACCCGGCGTCGGTCGCTGAAGTGCGGGACGCGGCCGAGGTCGAGCATGGTCAACACGTTGGTGTACGCGACTTCGTACTGGAGGCTAAAACCCAGCACGTCGAACTGGTGCAGCGGCGTGAAGGTTTCGAGGCTGTAGAGGGGCAACTTCTCGCCGCGCAGCTCGCGCTCGAAGTCGAGCCACGGCGTGAACGCCCGCTCGCAGGCCCACTGCGGGTCGGCGTTGACGATCGTGTACAGCACCTGGAAGCCGTGGTGGCTCATGCCCAGCACGTAGGTGTCCGGGAAGCAGAGGCACAGCTTGCCGCGGACTTGCGAATGGTCCTTGCGCACGGCGTTCAACTCACCCCCGGCGTACTGCGCCGGCGTGAGGACGCGCGGCAGGACGCGCAAAACGGCTTCTTGCAGGGCGGTGTTGAGCATGGAGCACCTCGCGGGGGAGTGGCAATTATCGCATTCCAGGCGGACCTCGGGAAGTGGAGTGACGGCGAATGCCCGGAGACCTCACCCCCGGCCCCTCTCCGACGCGGAGAGGGGAGCGAGCGAAGAGACCTCACCCCCGGCCCCTCTCCGACGCGGAGAGGGGAACGAGCGGGTTCGAGTCAACGGCTTCAACGCTCTTGCTCCCCCTCTCCGTTTCGGAGAGGGGGCCGGGGGGTGAGGTCTCTTCACAAGACATCACGTCCCCGTCTCGGCGATCTCGCGCATAAACGTGCGCGTCACCTTGTACGCCATGCGGATCGAGATGAGCCTGGCCTCCATCTGGTCGGCGGTGAACGAGCGGTCAGGGTGGCACTCCGGCAGGCCGGCCACCTCCATCGTCAGCGGCAGGAGTTGCAGGAACTCCTTCATGCGGCCCATCTTGACCTCGGCAGACACTTCGCTCATG
>JAYTSV010000039.1:0-9631 GCA_043745465.1 Fimbriiglobus sp. | reverse complement strand
GGTCGAGCCGCGTGCCGCTGGTGCGCCGGCTGGTCGCGGAACTGTTCGGCAAGGAGCCGCAGACGCACCTGAACCCCGACGAAGTCGTGGCGATGGGGGCCGCGGTGCAGGCCGACATCCTCACGAGCGGCAAGCGGACCATGCTGCTCCTCGATGTCGTGCCGCTGTCGCTCGGCATCGAGACCCTCGGCGGCGTTGTCGATAAGCTCATTTATCGCAACACCACCGTGCCGTGCCGGGCCACGACGCGCTACACGACGTTCGTCGAGGGCCAGACGGCCGTGAAGTTGACGATCTTCCAGGGCGAGCGCGAGTTGGCCCGCGACTGCCGGCGGCTCGGCGAATTCACCCTCGGCGGCATCCCGCCGATGGCCGCGCAGTTGCCGCAACTCGACGTGACGTTCCTGGTCAACGCCGACGGCATCCTGACCGTCTCGGCGGTCGAGCAGCGGAGCGGGCAGGCGGCGTCGGTCGAGGTCAAGGCGTCGCACGGCCTGTCGCAGGGCGAGGTCGAGACGCTCGTGATGCAGAGCGTCGAGCACGCCCACGCCGACTTCCGGGCGCGGCAGTTCATCGAGCTGACCAACAAGGCCGACGCCGACCTGCGGCACACGACCAAGGGCCTCGCCGCGGCCGGGGACGCGCTCAGCCCGGAGCAGTTGTCGGCGATCGACGTGGCCGCGGCGGGGTTGCGGGCGGCTATGAGTGGGGGTGACGTGCCGGCGCTGCAGGCGGCGTCGGACGCCTTCAACGCCGCGACGACCCCGCTGGCCGAGGCGCTGATGAACGCCGCGGCGAAGCAGCTTTTCGGCGGTCAATCGACCGACCGCCTCGACGCGGACAACCTGTAGGGGGCGAGACATGGCACTCGGCTGGCGCGACGCGCGCGACCTCGGCGAACGGCTCTTCGAGAAGTACCCCGCGCTCAACCCGCTGACGGTGCGCTTCACCGACCTGCACAAGTGGGTGACCGAACTCGACGGCTTCACCGACCCGGCCACGGGGTCGAACGAGAAGCTGCTGGAGGGCATCCAGATGGCGTGGTACGAGGAGTGGAAGGACGCCCAAGACGCGGACTGAGCGGCGACGGGGGTTGCGATGGCGTGGGTTTGCGACGGGTGCCGGACTTACACGACGGACGCCGCCGACAAGGCGTGCCCGACGTGCGGCGTCGCGCGGAAGTTCACGCTGCTCGACGCCCCCGGCGCGACGCCGGACCCCGTGCCCGACGCGCCCACCACCGTGCAGAACCGCTACGGCCACGGCGCGCACCAGACGCGGAACCTCGCCCAGCCGGAGATTCAGTCGGTGGGGTGGGAGGGCTTCGTGCGGCCGCTGCTAATCGTCCTCGCGGTGATCTTCGGGGCCGCCGGCGCGATCTACTTCGCGGCCGGCAAGTGACGAGCCGTGCGGCGTGTCGTCGGCTCCGCATGGGGAGGCGCAGGCCGGGCACCCACGAGGGGTGCCCCTACAGTTCGCCTGCGGCGGAGCCGAAAACCGGCGGGGCCGGGGTTCTTGTAGGGGGCATCCCCTTGTGGGTGCCCGGCCTGCGCCTCCCCATGCGGAGCCGAACCGCAGCACCCCACCAACAACGCCTTAGTGCCCCGACTCGACGCCGGGGATTTTCAGCAGCAGGAAGAAGCCGTTGACGGTGAACAGCAGCCCCAGCAGCGCCAGGATCGCCGACACGACGAACGCCCAACGCTTCTCGGCCAGCATCGCCACCGACGCCAGCACGATGGCGAGTTGGAACACGACCTCGGCGAAGTCGAAGTACGGGTCCTTACGCTGCTGCTCGTGCAACTCGTGCCGGAACTTCTTCACCTTCTCGTCGCCGTCCGCGCGGAACTTCTCCGCCTTCGCGGCGAGTCCGTCCTTGTCCGCCTTCATCCGATCCTCCTCGCCCTTTGCTCGGGCCAACAGCTTCACCTTCAGCGGCGACGCGGCGAAGGCCGTGGGGTCGAGTTCCTGCTCGGCTTGCAGGCGCTCGCGCTCGATGCGGTTGAGCGCCTCGCGGATCGACTTCGCCTGGAACTGGTTCCAGGTGTTGAACTCGTCGTGCTTCGCGGCGTTCTCGGCTTGGGCCTCCTCCTGCTTGAGCAGGAACATCTCCTTCGCGCAGTTGTTGCCGCCGAACGAGGCGAAGGCCAGGCCGACGGCGTAGAGCGCGACGAAGAAGGCGACCGTCCGCGTGAACGGGTTGGCCGCCTTCTCCTCGATCTCGTGCGGGTTCGGTAGCTCGATTTCGGCCATGTCACATCTCGCGCAGGGGGTTCGGTCGTTAGACGTGGTGCTGCTTGCAGCGCGGCGGGCCGAGGACGATCGAGATCGCCATCGCCGTCGCCAGGCCCTTCGGCGAAGACAACAGCGCCAGGAACGGCGGCACCTGGGTCAACTTCTCGGCCGAGATCTCCGGCCGCGCCGTCAGGTCGCCGCCGCCCTGCGGGAACAGCGAGCCGCCGGGGGTCACGACCGGGGTCAGGGCCGGCCGGGAGACCACCGGGGCGACCGGCAAGTCCTCGACCCGCGGCCGGGCCGCCCGCGCCCGCTGCGACGGCTTGACCACCGGCGGCGCGGCGTCCGCGACGCGAGCCTTGCGCGCCGCCGGCTTGACGACCGGCGGCGTCGGGGCGCGCTGGGCCGGGGCACCGCCGGCCTTGCGCTGGCGCAGCCGCTCGATCTCGGCGACGTAGCGGTCGATGGTGTCGGTCCCGGTCTCGGGGCGGGCGGCGCGCGTGCCGGAGCGCTCGCGGGCCAGGCGCGCTTGCTCCTCCTGCTGCTGGTTCTTCAGCCAGCGCGACACCGCGCCGATCGTGCTGGAGACGACCACGATGGCGATGAAAATCAGGATGCCGTTCATCGACGCGCCCCTCGGTCCGCGGGAGTCCGAAACACTACCGGCCGCCGTCCTTGTTCTGCGTGCCCATGCCGGCGATGTTGCTGCGCATCGTCGTGTCGGCCTGCAGGTTCTTCATGTTGTAGTAGTCCATCACGCCCATGTTGCCGGTGCGGAACGCCTCGGCAATCGCCATCGGCACCTCGGCCTCGGCTAGCACGACCTTGGCGCGGTTCTCCTGCACGAGGGCCTGCATCTCCTGCTCGCGGGCCACCGCGGCGGCGCGGCGCTTCTCGGCCTCGGCCTGGGCGACGCGTAAGTCGGCGGTCGCCTGCTCGGCCTGCAACTTCGCGCCGATGTTCTCGCCGGGCTCGAGGTTGGCGATGTCGATCGACACGATCTCGAACGCGGTCTGGGCGTCGAGGCCGGAGTGCAGCACGGTCTGCGAGATCATGCCGGGGTTGGCCAGCACCTCTCTGTGGTCGTGGGCCGAGCCGATGGCCTTGACGATGCCCTCGCCGACGCGGGCGATGATCGTCTCTTCGCCGGCCCCGCCGACGAGCCGGTCGAGCTTCGTCCGCACCGTCACCCGGGCCTTGGCCAGGAGCTGAATGCCGTTCTTACAGACGGCGTCGAGGTACTGCTTGCCCTTGGTCGGGTCTGGGCAGTCGATGACCTTGGGGATGACGCTCGTCTGCACGGCTTCGAGGACGTTCCGGCCGGCCAGGTCGATGGCCGCGGCGGTCCGCCACGACAGGTTCAGGTTGGCCTTGTTGGCCGCGATCACGGCCGCCGCGGTCCGCGGAATCTTACCGCCGGCGAGGAAGTGCGACTCCAAGTCTTCGGTCGTCACCTCGACCCCGGCCTGCACCAGGGCGATCTTCTGGTTGACGATCATCTCGTAGTTCACCTTCCGCAACTTCATGCCGATCAGGCTGAAGATGCTGATGTTCGCCCCGGTCAGCAGCGACTGAATCCAGAGGCGGACGAACCCGAAGAAGACGAACAGGAAGATCAAGAACCCCAGCGCCACGACGGCGGCGAAGATGATCAGGACGATGTTCAGCGGGTCGGGGTCGGCGGCGAAGAGGGGCATGGTGCGGGCGGACCTTTCGGGGGGGGGCGTGGGACGCATGTTCCGGTCGGGGCGGACCGGCCGTTGGGACAAACATAAGGAGTGGGCTGGGGATTGCCCATTTTGACTTCGTTTCGCGGCGAATAGTCTCGTTCGCCCTTAAAGGTCGCCGCCGGCCAGGTCGGGCAGGTCGGGTTGGCGGTCCAGTTTGCGGACGACGACGGTCGCGGCCCGCACGTCGGTACACTGGACCCACTCGCCGGCGTCGATCATTTGGCCCTGGCTCACAGCGTCGATGCGGCGGCCGTCGAACAGCACGAGGCCGGCCGGCCGCATCGGCGACAGGGTCTTGCCGACCAGGCCGCGCAGCCCTTCCAACTCCGCGATTTCCGGCAACTCCGCGACGGTGCTGTTCGCGGCGTCCGGGTCGAGGGCCGACTTCAACGACAGCCGCCGCCAACTGGCGAACATCGCCGACGCGGCGACCGGCAGGCCCAGGGACAGGCCGAGGGTCGCGGCGACGGCTTCGAGGGTACTGCCGAACACCCACAGCACCCCGACGGCCGCGGCGAAGCAGCCGACCGCAGCGAGCAGGAGGAAGCCGCCGGTGGGCAGGAAAAACTCCGCCAGCAGCATCACGACGCCGAGGCCGAAGAGCATGCCGGCCGCGGGCAGATACCAGTCCATGCGTTTTGGCCTTTCAGATTCCAAATCGGGTGTCGGGTGTCGGGTGTCGGGTGTCGCAGAACTGACGCATGCGGCATCGGGTTTCGCCGCACCCGACACCCGACACCCGATTCACGATCACGACGACACTTCGCGGACGACGATGCGCGTGCCCTCGACCTCGACGACCTGGACGCGGGCACCGGCCTGGACGAACGACCCGTCGCTGACGACATCGACGTACCGGTCGCCGAACTGGACCGAACCGGCCGGCCGGAGCACGGTCATCGTCAGGCCGACGGCCCCGAGTAACGCCGCGGCCTCGGCGACGCCGGGCATCGCCTCGACGGTGCGGTGGGCCTGCTCACCGGGCGGCAGCAGCATCAACCGGTTGGCGTAGGGCATGTGCGGCAGGTAGCGGGCGATCGTGAACGCCAGCACCACCCCGCCGATCATGCCGAACAGGTACTGCGACATCTTCGTGCCCAGGCGGACCCAGTCCTCGCCGGTCGAGGGCAGCCCGCCGTCGGCCAGGCCGACCGTCGCCAGCCCCAGCGCGGACAGCATCAGGATGATGCCGGTCACCCCGGCGACGCCGAACCCGGGCAGGACGAACACCTCCATGAGCACCAGCACCAGCCCGAGGATGAACAGCAGCGCCCCGAGCACCGCGACCTGGCCGCTGAACTGCGTGTGCGCCCAGAAGACCAGGATGAAGCAGAGCGCGGCGACGATGCCGGGGACCGTCGTCCCGGGCACCTTGAGTTCGAGCATCAGGCCGGTGAAGCCGATGACGATGAGCAGCACCGTGACGGCGGGGATGCGCAAGAAGTTGGCGAACAGGTCGAGCCAGGCCGGGGTGCCGTCCTTGACCTTGGCCGGGTCGATGCCGTACTTGGCGTACAGTTCGGCCGGGTCGCGCCGCTCCGTGGTGAAGCGGGCCACGCCCAGTTCCTCGGCCAGCGACGCGGTGAGTTTGAACGGCACGCCCTTGCCCTTGACGCTCTTGACGAGCAGCCACTCGCCGCCCTTGGCCTTGTCCGCCTCGTAGTCGGACTCCAGCATCAACCGTTTGGACCGCTGGTCGGTCTTCTTGCGGACCTGGAGGACGCTCAACTCGGGCTGGAGCATGGCGTCGATGAGCAGGGGCGGGTAGCCCTGGCGGTCGGCGAGGTCGCGGAGGCTGCCGCGCCAGAAGTCGAGGTTGGACGCGACCATCTGCTTGCCGGTGGAGGTCTCGAAGTCGCCCAGGGTCGCCTCGGCCGCCTCCCCGCCGGCGGCGTCCTTGCGCTTGCTCATCACGATCTCGGAGCAGCCCAGCGCGAGGACGGCGGCGGTGTCCGGGGCGGTGTCCGGGACGAACGCGACGATGCGGATGCCGTTCTCGCCCTGCTGGAGTTCGACGAGCTTCTCGGCCAGTTCGCGAGCCGCCTGCGGGTCGCCGCCGGTGACTTCGAGGGTGAGGAAGAAGAGCGTCGCTTTGTTGCGCACGGCGTCGGCGACGATGCGGACCGTACTCTCCTTCATGCCCGCGTCGATGGCCCCGGTCAGCGTGAACCGGTACGCCAGCGGGGCCTTGCCCGATGTCGTGTCCTCGCGCAAGACACTTGGCGGCAGGCCGTAGGTTTCGAGCACGTCGCGGGTCGTCTCGACCGTCCGCTGGCTCAACCCGAGGTCGCGCAACTGGCCCGCCGTGAACAGCCCGACGCGGCCGTCCGGCGCGGCCGGCAGGGGGGCGGTGTCGGTGACCGTGACCCCGTCGGCCTCGAACTTCTTGCGGTCGCGTAGGTCCGCGAACCAGTCGGCCGCCCCGCGGCGGCCCTTGCGGAGTTGCACGTCCCGGTCGGCCATCTTGCGGGCGACGGCCAGGAACGCCGGGTGGGCCGCGCCGACGATCTCCGCGTACCCGTTGACCTGCGACGGCTTCTGGGCCGAATCTCCGGGGCCGACGACCTCACCGAGCGCCCCCTTCGGCCCGCAGACGAGTTGCTTGCAGGCCAGCGCCGGAAGGACGGCGTGCCCGCTGACTTTCTGGTGGACGTAGGCGACCGTCGGCACGTCGGTCAGCTTGGCGATGAGGTCGGCCAGGTCGTAGCAGACGCCGAATTCGGCCGTCGCCGCGTCCTTGTCGCCCGGGTTGAAGTCGAAGACGATCGCGCTCGGCCGCGACTCGGGCTTCGAGCGCGCGGCGTCGATGCGGTTCTTGATCTGCGTGTACGCGGTGCTGGTGATCGGGTTGGGCACAGTGATGTACAGGCCGGTCTCGGGGACGGCGTTTTGCGCGGCCGATCCCCCGGCGTGAACCAGGAGGGCGGCCAGAGCCAGGACCACGGTCCGCGATCGACGTGCGAGCATCGTGCAACCCCACCGGCGGACTGGCGAAACGGTCGCGGCCGCCGGGAACCCGACGCGCCGCACACCCAGTATACCGGCCGGCAAAATGGAACGTCACGCAAGAAGCCTGAAACCGGTCCCGGCCGCGTCGAGTAATTCCGGCGTACCACCCTCCCCACGGCAATCCGGAGCGTTCGACGATGACCCGGGCACTGCTGATTGCCGCGTCGCTGGCCGCCGGGTGCGCGGCCCATGCCGGGGAGCCGTGGACACGGTTGCCGGCGACGGCCGACCTGATCGGCGTCATCGACCGGCCGCAAGACCTCGTCGCCGCCGTCCTCGACCACCCCGCCGCGAAGTCCGCCCTGGCGTTGCCCGCCGTCCGCGCCGCACTGGTCGCCGCAAACGTCCGCCGGGTCGAGCAATTGGTGGCGTACTACGAGCGCGAGATGGGCGACGACGGGCCGACGATCCTCGGCAAAGTCGCCGGCCGCGGCATCGCCTTTGCCACGCTCACGACCGAGGAACCCGGCCCCGTCGTCGCCGTCGCCGAAGGGACGGACGCTGCCGCGTCGAAGCTCTTCTTCGGGCTGGCGGTCCGGGCGTTCGAGGACGAAATCACCCGCCAGGAGCCGAACGCGAAAGTGCGCCGCGGCAAGCACGCCGGGGTCGAGACGGTTCACTTCGGCGACTTCCACGCCGCACAAACCGGCACGGCGATCGTCTTCTCGAACCGCGAAGCCGAACTGCACGCCGCACTGACCCGGACCGCCAAGACGACGCCGGCGGCACTGACGCGGGCCAGGGAACTGCTGCAGGCCAGGCCGCTCGCGCTGTTCGCCTTCGACCTGACGGCGCGCAAATCGACGCAGGCGAGCAAGGACTACTTCGCCAACACCCGCCTGGAAGTGATCCCGACCGTGATCCTCGGCAGCAGCATCGACGCCGTCCGCCGGGCCGACCTCGCCGCCGGGGGCGTCTACCGCACCGGCGACCGCGTCGAAGCCGTCGTGCGGTTGAACGCCCGCCGCGCCGACCTGCCGGCCGAGTTCGCGTTCCACGTCCCGAGTGCCGGTCAACCGGGCAGTTTGCCGCTGTTGGAGCCGCCGGGCGTGGTCCTCAGCCAGAGCATGACCCTCGACGTGGCGACCTACTGGACGCAGCGGGCGAAGTTCGTGAACGCGCTCCAACTGCCCGAGTTGGAGAAGGCCGAGCGGGACGCCTCGAAGCTGTTCGCCGGGCCGTCGGTCGGCCAGGTCCTCGAAATGTCCGGCCCGTACCACCGCGTCGTCGCGCTGGCCACGAGCGAGTTGACGTACCAGTCGAAGCCGGGCCAGGTTTACCCGCCGTTCGCCGTCGTGTCGTCGATGCGCGACCCGCGCTTCGGCAGGTCGGCGGCGACGCTAATCCGCGGGGCCGCCTTCGCCGCGTCGGTCGCCACCGGGCTGACGATGGCCGACGACGAGGTGATCGACGGGGTCAAGATCGTGTCGTACCGCTTCCCCGACGGCAAGCCGCTCGCGGCCGACCCCGAAGGCGTGCGGTACAACTTCGCGCCGTGCTTCGCCGTCGTCAACGACTCGCTGGTCGTCGCCTCGGAGCCGAGCGTAATCCGGGCACTGATCCCCGAGTTGAAGGCCCCCAAGACGCCCGACCCGAAGACCCCGGCCTGGCAGGGCCGCGCCTACGCCCGCGGCGCATCGGCCCACGCCGCGGCCAACCCCGAACCGCTCGTGTCGAACCTGATCCTGACGCGCAACCTCGGCCTCGACGCCGCCCGCGCCGAGACGAAGCAACTCACCGACTGGCTGGCCACCCTCGGGGCCGCGGCCGTCACGGTCGATCACGCCGCCGACTTCTTCGAGGCGAAGTTCGCCTGGACGCACCCCACACCCCCCTCGACGCCCCAAGGGGGGAAGTAACCGTGCCGAATCCCTTCGACGCCTACGCGCCGACGAAGTCGAACCCGTGGACGCTCGCCAAGGCCGGCCACCTGCTCCGCCGCGCCACCTTCGGCCCGACCCGCGGCGAGTTGCAAGCCGCCCTCGGCGACGGCCCCGACGTGACCGTCGCGCGCCTGCTGCAAGGCACGGCCCCGACGGCCGACGAGCTGGCGACCTCGGAGTTCACCGCCGGCGAGCGGAGTCTGCCGCCGGGCGCGAGTGCCACGCAACTGGCCGCCTGGTGGCTCGGCCGCATCCTCCGCACCGGCCACCCGCTGCGCGAAAAGGTGACGCTGTTCTGGCACAATCACTTCGCCACGAGCGTCGTCAAAGTCCAAAACACCCGGCACATGCTCGGCCAATACCGGCTCCTCCACCGGCACGCCCTCGGCGACTTCCGCGCGCTGCTGACGGCCATGTCCACCGACCCGGCAATGATGGTCTGGCTCGACGCGACGATGAGCAAGAAAGGCGCGCCGAACGAGAACTACGCCCGCGAGTTGATGGAGCTGTTCAGCCTCGGCCGCGGCCCGTACACCGAAGCCGACGTGCGCGAAGCGGCCCGGGCTTTCACCGGCTACGAGGTGACGCCGGCCGGCGGCAGGCTCAACCCCCGGCAGCACGACGCCGGGCCGAAGACGGTCCTCGGCCGCACCGGTGACTTCGCCGCCGACGACGTCGTCAAGCTCTGCCTCGACCACCCCGCCTGCCCGCGTTTTATCGTGGCGAAGTTGCTCCGCGAATTCGTCTGTGACACCACACCGACACCGCCGGCCC
>JAYTSV010000038.1:0-9659 GCA_043745465.1 Fimbriiglobus sp. | reverse complement strand
CATCAATTCGGCGTGGTCGATCTTCTTCTTCGGCTATCCGGGCAACGGCAAAACCAGCATCGCCGAGCGCATCACGCGGCTGATGGGCGACTCGATCTGCATCCCCTACGCCATCATCGCGAACGGGCAGATCATCAAGGTCTACGACCCGATCCTGCACACCCCGGCGAGGGAGATCGACAGCCTGACGATTTCGGACGGCGACGGCATGGATTCGCTGCTGAAGAAGGGCGTGACCCACGACAAGCGGTATATCCGCATCCGCCGGCCGACCATCGTCGTCGGCGGCGAGCTGACCCTGCCGATGCTCGACCTCAAGTTCAACTCCGTCGGCAAGTTCTACGAAGCGCCGCTCCAGATGAAGGCCAACGGCGGCATCTTCATGATCGACGACTTCGGCCGCCAGCAGTGCCGGCCGATGGACCTGCTCAACCGCTGGATCGTGCCCCTGGAAAAGAAGTACGACTACCTGACCACGATCACCGGCACCAAGATCGAGGTGCCGTTCGACCAGATTCTGATCTTCTCGACCAACCTCGACCCGACGCAACTGGCCGACGAGGCGTTCCTGCGGCGGATCAAGTTCAAGATCGAGATCCGCGACCCGAACGAAGCGCAGTACCGCAAGATTTGGGAACTCGTGTGCCGGGGCAAGAAAGTCGAACTGGACGAGGGCGGCATCAACTACCTGATCAACAAGTGGTACTACCCGACCAGCCGGCCGTTCCGCATGTGCCAGCCGCGCGACCTGCTCGACCAGATGATGTCGATCGCCAAGTACAACATGGAGCGGCTGAACTTCTCGCCCGACTTGATCGACGCGGCGTGCGCCACGTACTTCATCAGCACCGAACAGCGGAACTTCGGCGCGCAAGTGCGGCTGGCGTAGAATACCGCCGAGGGGAGGTGCGGGATGCCGATGCACGACTGGTCCCGTTTGACCGGGGGCGAGTTCCACGACTTCCACGTCGCGTGGCTGTCCGAACTGCGGAAGGCCTTGAACGGTGGCCTCCTGCCGCCCGGGCACTACGCCGCCGTCGAGTTGCACATCAAAGGCTACTACCCCGACGTGATGACGCTCCGCGAGGACGCCCTTGCCGACGAGTCCGCCGGCTCGGGCGCGACGGTCCTGAGCCGCCCCCAGGCCGGCCCGACGCTTCGGGCGGCGATCTCGCAATACTCCAAGCACAACCGCGTCGTGGCCATCCGGAGCAAGGGCGGGGCGCGGCTGGTCGCTGTGATCGAGGTGGTTTCGCCGGGGAACAAGACGACCCGCAACGGCATCGACTCGCTCCTGCGGAAGTCGGTCGAACTCGTCAGTAATGGCGTCCACCTGGTCATTTTAGACGTGTTCGCACCGGGCCGGCTGGACCCGTGCGGTCTGCACGCGCTGATCTGGGAGGAGTTGACCGGCGACGCCTTGCCGCCCCCGGTCAAGCCGCTGTGTGTCGTCTCGTACGAAGCAACGCACCTCGTCAGCGCTTACGTTCAAGAACTCTCGCCGGGTGACGTTATCCAAGACACGCCGCTCTTCATGGCCGAGGACGGCTGCGTCCAACTCCCGGTCGAGGCCACGTACATGGCCGCGTTCGACGCGATGGCGTACCCGTTCCGCAACACCCTCGACCCCCGGCCGTGAGCACCCGAGACCGGCTCGAAGCGTTCGCGCGGACGCTCGGCTTTACGCTGTTCGGGGTGGCCCCCGCGACCGACGCCGACGGGTTCGACCGGTACGCGGCTTGGCTCGACGCCGGGTACGCCGGGGAGATGGCCTACCTGCACGACCACCGCGACACCCGCCGGCACCCGCGGAGCGTCCTCAAGGCCGTGCGGTCGGTCGTGATGCTCGGCTTCGAGTACGGGCCGCCGTCGCCGCAAGTCCACGCCGGCAAGGTCGCCGCTTACGCCCAGCACGCCGACTACCACCGCGTCGTCTGGGACAAGCTGAACGCCCTCCGCGACTGGCTCGCGGGCGAAGTCCCGGGCACGCTGTCGCACGGCACCTGCGACTCGGCCCCGCTGTTGGAACGCGACTTCGCCCGCCGCGCCGGGTTGGGGTGGTTCGGCAAGAATACGATGCTGTTGAACCCGGCCCGCGGGTCGCTGTTCTTCCTCGCCGGCTTTCTCACGTCCCTCGACCTGCCGGCCGACCCGCCGCACACTGCGAGCCACTGCGGCACCTGCACGGCCTGCCTGGACGCCTGCCCGACGGACGCCTTCCCGACGCCGGGCACGCTCGACGCGACCCGGTGCGTCAGCTACCTGACGATCGAACTGCGCGGGCCGATCCCGTTGGAACTGCGCGAGGCCGTCGGTGACCGGCTGTTCGGGTGCGACGACTGCCAGACGGTCTGCCCGTGGAACCGCTTCGCCGCCGCCAACCCCGGCTTCCCGCCCCGCCCGGACCTGATCGCCCTCGACCCCGTCGAATTGTTGACGTTGTCGCGGGCCGAGTTCGACCGCCGGTTCGTGGGAACGCCGTTGTTGCGCACCCGCCGCACGGGACTATTGCGGAACGCTTGCATCGTGCTGGGGAACACGGCCGACGCGGTCGCGCCGGAGTTGGCAACGGCGTGCGACGACACCGACGCGGTCGTCGCGGAAGCGGCGCGTTGGGCAGTCGGGCGAATTGCGGATCGGTTCCCGCCGCTCGCCGGGAGTGGATTCTGACGGGGCGTTACCCGCGGTTGCGGAGGCGGCGTTGCGGATCGACTTCGAGCGCGCCGAACGCTTGCTCGTGGCGGGAGACGATCTGCTTGAGCGACTCGAGCAGCCGTTTGGCCACGAAGGGGTTCATGACCAGGCGGTGCGTGAGTTGGATCGGTTCCATGCCGCCCGGGGTCAGGATGCCGGTGTGCAGGCCCACGTCCATGACGACTTCCTCCGTGCTGCTGCTCAGGCTGAGCCGCACGAAGTTGGCGTACAGGGTCTCCATTTTGGAGACGTCCACTTGCACTTGAACCGAGTTCGGCTGCGCGGCCGCGGTGGCCGGCGCGTCGGGGGTTTTGACTTCGTCCGCCATGAGTCGGCTCCGGGTTGGTACTGGGGGGCGAGCTTGCGGCCGCCCCGGGGCAGAGACGGTATAAGTGTACGGTCGCCGGAGCAGGTCGCCTACGCCGTCGGTTACTTCCCGACCGGCTTCGGCTGGCCGGCTGACGTGCGGGCGGCCCGGATGCGGTCGAGCAAGTTCTGCTTGGCCACGTCGGTCGGGCCGGCCGGGGCGGTCGCGGCCTTCGGCGCGGCCGCGGCGGACGGCTCCGCAGGCGCGGCGTCGGCGTCGTCGCCCAGCCCGATCGACTCCTGGAGCGGCTCGTTGTACATCGCCCGGAATTCGTTGATGCGGACCAGCTTTTCCAGCTTGATGAGCGCGATAGTCTCGAACGGGATGAAGAACCCGCGGCCCTCGTCGTTCGACCCGGCCTCCCGGCCGCGGACGACCACGTAGTTCTTCTCGACCCGCACCACCATGTCCAGGTTGACCGACACCCCGACGGTCAGCACGAAGACGAGTTTCGGGTGGTCGAGTTCGGGCACGCGCTTGATCAGGTCGAGCACTTCTTCGCGGATCATGAGGCACGGCCCTGGCAGGGGAACGGGAGTCCGCAGTCGAACGGGAGCAGCGCGAGCCGCGTCGGCGGGCGGTGGTAGCGGCGGTACGCGGCGACTTGCAACCAGGCCGCGACCGCGCCGCCGAGTCCGCAGACCGCGCGCCAATCCAGCGACGCGAGCAGGGTCAGCCAGCGGGCCAGCCAGGCCGGGGCGTCGGGCGGGCTGAGGTCGGCGGCGGCGCTCACCGTCACGGCCAGCGTCCCCGTGGCGAGCAGCACGCCCGCCAGGATGCCGAGCGGACCGCGCGCGGCGACCAGTGGGTTCTGCCGGTCGCTGACCAGGTGCAGGCGGTCGCGGCTGCGGTGCAAGAGTTTTGTAAAGACATCGTCGGCCGTCTCGGCGTCGTGGAAGGTCAGGACCACGTCCCCGGCGGTCCGGCGGAGCGAAATGGTCAAGTCGGCGAGGTGGAAGTCGGCCCGCTGCACGTCGGCGAGGTTGAGCCGATCCGCGGTATCGCTGAACAGGCCGTCGAGGTCGGCCCCGGCGTCCACGGCCCGGCGGATTTTCTCGTCGGTCGAGTACGTCGCCGGTAGGAGGTACAGCCGGGCCGGGGTCATGACCAGCCAGGCGTGCGAGGCGACGGCCGGCGCGGACCAGACCCGCCGGCCTTGCAAGCCGGGCAGCGTGGTGTCGGACAGGGCGCGGGCCGTCAACACATTCATGCCGGTACTTAGGACCGAAACCCCGGCCGGTCAACTCGTCAGTCGTGCCGGAAGTCTTCGACGAACCAGCTGGACCCGACGGGGGCGACGGTCACGACGAACTTGCGGCGCTCACTGCCCGGCCCCGTCAACTCGCCGGCGAGCGTGAGGTTGGCCCCGGCCTTGGTCGCCGCACCGTAGGTCACCGAGGTGAAGGCCTCGCGGAAGCCGTTGAGCTTGAGGCCGAGGATGCCGCGGTTGTACCCGAGTTTGGCGTCCTCGTCGTCGAGCGGCGGCGCGAGCTTCTTGGCCGCCGCCGGGGCGATCAAGCTCTCGGCGAGCCGCGTCTGCTTCGTCAGCACGGTATCGACGAACGCGACCCCGACGAAGGCGGCGAACGTCTCGCTGGTGGCGACGACCGCGGCGGGCCGCGGCGGCGAGGAGTGCAGCCAGCCGACGGCGAACTTCGCCGGGCCGGGCACCCTGACCAGCTTCGCGTACGTGAACGCCATCGGCGGGGTCGCGGCGAGCGAGTCGGCGACGACCAGGAACGTCTCGGCGTCGAGGCGGACGTAGTTCTGCGCGGAGACGGCCCCGGCGTCGCCCCGGAACTCCCCGAGCCAGTTCCCGACGGCCCAGTCGGAGCCGCCACCCGCCGGCGCGAGGACGGCCCTGAACTCCGGGGTGAGCATGGCCGGCGTCGCCCGACCGGCCTTGAGCGCCGCCAGGAAGTCGCGGCCGGCCTGTCGCGCGTCGTCGTCGTCGGTCGGCGAACTCGGGGTTCCGCCGGAGGGGCTTGTGACCGTCGCCACGGGTTTCATGGCCGTCGGAGTGGTGGCGGGGGCAACCGGGGCGGGCTTGTTGCACGCGGGGACGAGGCAGACGCCGACGAGAACCGCGAGCCGAACGAACTTCATCGGGAAGACCCTTTCCATGGGACACGAAGAAACGCCGAGGGGGTTAGGCGACATTAGGCCCGGCCGGGCATGTCGAACAGTGCCGAGACCCGGCAGGCGAATCCCGGCAACTCCGGCTCGGCGACGAGTTCGGCGTCCGTCGGGAAGACCTCCGCGACCGCGTCGGGGCGGTGAACAACCACGGCCTCGATCTCGGGGTAAACGACCCAGACCAGTGGTACGCCGGCCTTGAGGTACTGCGTCACGCGCTTCTGTAACTGACCCGGCCGATCGCTGGGGGAGACGACTTCGACACACAGCGTCGGCTTCCGGGCCGTGTAAAGTTTCTGGAGGGGCGCGGTCGGTGACTCCGCGAAGAACAGCACGTCGATTCCGCGGACGGTCCCAGGGTTGCGGCTCACGACGAAACCGCTGTCGTTCAGCAACAGCGACCCCTGACCTCGCGCGTCGATGTATCGGTTGAGGAGGCGCACCACGAGCCAAATGACGTGGCAGTGAATTTCTCCGGCTGGCGGCACGTCAATGACCTCCCCGTCAACGAGTTCGGTACGGCGGTCGGCGTTCTCCGGCCGTTCGCCCCACTCGGCGTACTCGGCGACGGTCATCAACTTCGTCGGCGTGTCGGTCTCGGTCACGGCGTGTCCTCTTCCAGGGTCGGGAACAGGTCCGAGACGCGGCAGGTGAACCCCGGCAACTCGGCCTCGGCGGTCAACTCGGCGTCGCCCTCAAGCAGTTCGACCGGCTGGCCTTTGCGGTGGACCATGACCGCGCGGTCCTCGGGCTGGACGAGCCACACCAAGGGCACGCCTGCCGCGTGGTATTGTTTCACTCGCTTCTGCAACTGCGCCGGCCGGTCAGTTGGTGAGACGACTTCGACGCACAACACCGGCATGCGCACGCCGTAACCCACTTTGTCATCTGCGGTAACCTGCCCGACGAACGCCGCGACATCGACCCCGCGAACGGTATCGGGGGCTACGATAAGACCCGCGTCATTTGTTGCGGCAAAACCAGGCCCGTGCCGGCGGAAGTACCCGAAGAGTAGGCCAGCGATTAAGTAGCAGATCATCCCGTGCGGTCGGCCTGCTGGCGGCATGGAAACGACCTCCCCGTTCACAAGCTCGTCCCGCGAGTCGGCGTTCTCGGGCCGCTCGCCCCAGGCGATGTACTCGGCCACCGTCATCTTCCGCGTCGTGATCGCTGACATGCGTCCGCTCCAGGGAAGTCACTTCGAGAGTTCGACGACGAGCTTCGCCGCTTCGGTCAGGCCGGCGGCGGGGCGGATCATGGGGAGTTCGGCCTGGACGCCCTTCAGGATTTCCCGCGCCTTGTCCGAGTTCGTCCCTTCGAGGCGGACGACGACGGGGACTTTGAAGCCGACTTCGCGGCCGGCTTTGACCAGCGCGTCGGCGATCAGGTCGCACTTGGCTATGCCGCCGAAGATGTTGACCAAGATGCCCTTTACCTTCGGGTCCGACAGAATGATGCGGAAGGCTTCGATCGCGGCCTCGGCCGTCACGCCGCCGCCCACGTCGAGGAAGTTGGCCGGCTGGATGCCGAACGCCTTGCCGTGGTAGTTGATGATGTCCATCGTCGCCATCGCCAGGCCCGCGCCGTTGACCAGGCAGCCAATGGTGCCGTCGAGTTGGATGTAGTTGAGGTTGGCCTGGCTCGCGCGAATCTCGACGGGGTTCTCTTCGGCGAGGTCGCGCAGCAACTGAATGTCCTTGTGGCGGAACATGGCGTTGTCGTCGAAGTCGATCTTGGCGTCGAGGACGACCACGTCGCCGGACTTCGTCACCGCCAGCGGGTTCACTTCGACGATACTCGCGTCCTTGGCGAAGTAGACCTTGCTGATCGCCATCATGATCCCGGCGACCTGATCGACTTGCCCGACCGGGAAGCCGAGTTCGTAGGCCAGGCTGCGGGCCTGGAACGGCAGCAACCCCGTTTCGGGGCTGACCGGCACGCGGAGAATTTTCTCGGGGTGGTGGTGGGCGACTTCCTCAATGTCCATGCCGCCCTCGGCGCTGGCCATGAGCACCGGCAGGCCGATGGCGCGGTCGAGGACCATGCCCAGGTAGAACTCCTTGGCCGGCTCCGCGTCCTCCTGGACGATCAGCTTGTTGACGGTGACGCCTTCGGGGCCGGTCTGCTTCGTGACCAGCTTGTGCGACAGCATGGCCGCGGCGATGTCTTTGACTTTGGCCTTCGTGGGGACGTATTTGACGCCGCCGAGCTTGCCGGGGTAGCCGGTGAGTTGCCCCGCCCCGCGGCCGCCGGCGTGGACTTGCGCCTTGAGGACGACGCCCTTGCCCGTCGGCCCGGACATGGCGTCGAACGCGGCCTCGGCCTCCTCGGGCGTGTTCACGACGACGTGCTTGGGCGTATTCGCCCCGGCGGCCGCGAGGAGTTCCTTCGCCTGGTACTCGTGAATCTTCATGCGCAAAGGCTCCGTCGGGCGGGGGCGGGTGTAGGCGGGAGTTATACGCTGCGGGCGTGCCGCGGGGGAGTGGGGGCGAAGAGACCTCACCCTCCGGCCCCCTCTCCGACGCGGAGAGGGGGAGAACGACCCGAGCAATCAACGACTGAAACCCACTGGCTCCCCTCTCCGACGCGGAGAGGGGCCGGGGGTGAGGTCTCTTACTTCGCCCGCTGTTCGAGGAGGTACGCCAGGAGGTCGTAATACTCCTCGGGCTTCAACGCCGTGTCGAAGTTGGCCGGCATCGGCGACAGCGGCGACGTGCCGCGCTTGTCGATGTCGGCGGCGTTCACCCGGATTTCCTTGCCGAGGTTGTCGGCCATCACGAGAGTCTGGCCTTCTTGCCGCAGGGCCAACCCAGTCAGGACGCGGCCGTCGGCGAGGTTGACGACGGTGGTGCGGAACTCGGCATCGACGTTGCGGCTGGGGTCGAGCGTGTCTTCGAGGAGCCGGTCGAGGCCGCGGTTGCCGACGCCGTCGAGTTGCGGGCCGACCTTCGCCCCCGCCCCGCCGAGTTGATGGCAGTTGGCGCAGTGCGTCGTATACACCGCCTTGCCCTTGTCGATCGACGGCTTCGCGGCAAGGTAGCCGGCCTGCCGCTCGCGCATCAACTGCTCGGTGCGGGCGTCGGCGGAGGGCAAGCCCTGCGTCAACTCGGCGACGCGGACCTTAAACTTGCCGCCGTCGAGGTCGTTGAGTTTGACGAGGACGGCCCGCTCTTGCAGCAACCGCGGCGACGCCTTGCCGGCCTTCATGGCGGTCAAGAGGGCGTCGGCCCCCTGCGGCGTGCGGGCCAGGCTCTCGGCGATGCCGGCGGCGAGTTGAGCGGGAGCGGTTTGCAGCGACTTCAACACCGGCTCGCGGGTCGCCGGACTGTTCGCACCCGACAACAGGCTCGCCATGTGGACGCGCAGGCTCGGCGTCGCCGCCGCGTCCGCCAGAGTCGCGGCGAGGACCGGCGTTGCCTTGGCCGCGTCGATCGTCAGCAGCGCCTGGAACGCTGCGGCCCGCAACGGCTCCGGCCGGGCGGGCTGCGTCGTGAGCTTGACCAGCGCCGCGAAGGTGCCGGCGAGCTTGAGGTTCGCGGCCAGGTCGGTCGATTGCTGCGCCTGCGCGTCGTCGCCGGCCAAGCCCTCGTCGCACTTCCGCTCGATCTGGGCGAAGGCGTCCTTGGGCAAAGCCCCGCCGCGGGTTTGGACGCCTTGCACGAGCGCCTTCAGCGCGGGCACCGGCCGGGCGACGTTCATCAGCGACGGCACGATCATGCCCGCCATACCGTCGTCGCCGCGGCGGCCGATGGCCTCGCAGAAGCGCGGCTCGGGGCGGCCGGCCATGACGTAAAACATCAGGAACCGCGCCGCTTCCTTCGTGGCGATCCCCGCCGCCGCGTCGGTCAACTGCGCCGCGTACTGGCCGGGGCCGAACTTGCGGGTCTCCGCCCAGCCGCCGGGCGACGCGAGGCAGTTGCGCAAGGCGATGCGTGCGGCGTGCTTCAAGTGCGTGTCGTCCGCCGGACACTTCGCCAGCACTTCGAGTAGCCCGGTCATCGCCGCCGGCGACGGGTGCATGCCGACGACTTCGACCGCCGCGCGGCGCAGGTGCGGGTTTTCGTGCGCGAGGAGTTTCAACGCCTTCGCCGGGCCGTCGGCGTCGTTCCGCAAGGCGGTCGCTTCAGTGGCGAAGGCGTTCGCGTTCGGCGTGACCGCCGGCTTACCGGTCGAAACGACGCGCCAGATGCGGCCGCGGTCCTTGTCGCGCAGCGGGTGCTTCAGGTCAACTTCGTAGTGGCCGATGATGCGGTTGTAGAAGTCGGCGAAGTAGACTGCGCCGTCGGGGCCGACTTTGATGTCCGTCGGCCGGAACCACGGATCGCTCGACGCCACCAGGTCGGGCAGTTCCTCGGCGACCGGGGTCGAACCCTTCCAGACGATGTGGTCGGCGTTGATGCGGTTGGTCACGACGTTGCCCAGGAACATCGCCCCCTGGAACTGCGCGGGGAAGTTGCCGCCC
>JAYTSV010000037.1:0-34083 GCA_043745465.1 Fimbriiglobus sp. | reverse complement strand
CACGTCGGCTACGGGCCGAGCGGTCCGGGCGCGATCTACACCGCCGGGGCGACCCCGACCGGGGCGAACACCAGCGTCACGACGGCGTCGCTGCTCGTGGACCTCGGGCCGACCGCCGCGGGCACGAACTACCGCACCCAGCCCGCCTTCACGAACCCCACGAACACCGGCGGGGCGGGCGTCGATCCGTACCTCCGCGACGGACTGTACAACCAGACCGTCGGCGGCAAGACCTCGCAAGTCGGTTGGGACGCCGTGGGCAAGACCGGCCTCGGGGGCCTCGACACCGACGCGACCGGTCGGTTTCTGTTCACGGTGGGCCTCGGCGACCGCATGTTGTACGTCGTCGATACGCAGAACCCGACCGCCTCCCCGCTGGTTGTGCCGCTGCCGTCGGTCGTCGGCCTTAACGGTTTCACCGGAACTTCCGTCGGCGACCCGCTCGGCGACCTGCGGCCGTTCTCCGTCAGTTACTACCGCGGGTCGATCTACGTCGGGGCGGTCAACACGGCGGAATCGACCACCCTCGGCGGGACCATCGTCGGCGACCGGACCGCACTCCGGGCTTACGTCTTCCAGTTCAAGCTCAACCTCGACGCCGCCGGCAATCCGACCGGCACTGGCCAATTCGTGGACCTCAACGGCGTCGCCACGACTTCGCAAGCCGTTCTGGTCGTACCGTTGAATTACGGCCGCGGCTACATTCAGGTCGGTGTGGCCGACAGCTCGCAGACCGTGAGTCCGATTTCGGCCAACTGGCTGCCGTGGTCGCCCGTCTACAAGAACATTACCAACACGAACATTCCGAACATCGGTTTCTACCCGCAGCCCTGGCTGACGGGTTTGTCGTTCGACACCGACGGCAACATCACGCTGGGTCTGCGGGACCGTGCCGGCGATCAGTTCGGGGCGTTGACCGCCGCCGACCCCGCGAATCCGCAGAACCTGTACGTCGGCATCACCGGCGGTGATACCCTCCGCGCGTTCACGAACCAGCAATCGGTCGCCGGCAACGTGACCTCGCGGTGGACCCTGGAAAACAACGGCAGCGGCCCCGGCGGCACGGCCTCTTCGACCGGCGTCGGTAACGGTCAAGGCCCGGGCGGCGGCGAGTTCTACGCGGGCGACTTCCTGGTTCCCGGCATCAACCCGAACTTCCAGGACCACCAGGAAGTTTCCGCCGGCGGGGTCCTGCAACTCCCCGGCTACCAGGACGTGGCCGTCACGACCTTCGACCCGGCCCAGGTGTCGCAGCGGTACAACGCCGGCGGCGTCCGCTGGTTCCGCAACACCCAAGACGCACTCAACAATCGCGCCGGCGACGCCGTCCGGGGGTACGAGTTGTACGCGACCGGCCCCCTGGACGTGAACACGCCCCGCTCGACCTTCGCCAAGGCGAACGGCGTCGGCGACCTCGTCGCCATTCGCACCGCCCCGATGGAAATCGGTAACAAGGTGTTCGCCGACCTCAACCGCGACGGCCGCCAGGACCCGACCGACCCGGGCCTGGCGGGCGTCCTCGTGACGCTGTTCAAGAACGGCGTCTCGGTCGGCGCGACCACGACGGACGCCAACGGCAATTACTACTTCACCAGTGCAGCCGACCCCGGCATTGCCAACCGCGTCCCCGGTAAGGCTTACGGCATCAACGTGATGCCGAACTCGGCCTACGAAGTCCGCATCCCCCTCGGCCAGGACGCCCTCAAGAGCCTGACCCTGACGACGGCGAAGATCAACGGCGGCACCGAACCGCAGCGCGACAGCGACGCCGTGACGGTGGGCACCGACGGGGTCATCGCCCTGACGACGGGCCAACTCGGCAGCAACGTCCACACCTTCGACGCGGGGCTGATTTACCGCCTGTCGCTGGGCGATTTCGTCTGGAACGACGCGAACAACAACGGCCTGTTTGACACGGGCGAGGCCGCGATCCCGAACGTGACCGTGCAACTCCTCGACGCGGCCAACAACGTCCTGAGGACGGCGGTGACGAACGGCCAGGGCGGCTACCTGTTCACCGACCTGAACCCCGGCCAGTACCGCGTCCGCATCCCGCTCGCGTCGGCCATCAACCCCGGCCTGCAAGGGTTTATTTCGAGCACCGGCACGAACGCCTCGGCGACCGGCCAGTACGAGCCGGCCAACGGCGTCTCCGTGCAGCAGGCGAACAACGCCGACAACGGCGTCACCCAGGCCGGCAACGTGAACGGCTCGCTCGTCAACGTCCAGCCCGGCCTCGCCCCGCTCGACGAGCCGAACGCTCCGAACTTCAACCTCGGGCTGACCGACAACGCCACGAACGAGAACAGCTTCCGCAACCAAGACTTCAGCTTCTACCAGCCGTTGAGCATCGGCGACACGGTGTTCGTGGACCAAAACAACGACGGCATGCGGATGGGCGAACCGGGCCTCGCCGGCGTGACGGTTCAACTCCTCCAGATCACCGGCGGGACGGGCGGCATCGCGTCCACGGCGACCGTCGCGTCCACCGTCACGAACGCCAACGGCGGGTACCTGTTCACGAACCTGGCGGCCAGCACCTACCGCGTCCGCCTCGTCCGCGACGCGGGGTTGAACGGGTACGCGTCGAGTACCGGCACTCCGGGCAGTGCGACCGGCCCGTTCGAGCCGGCCGTCGCCAATCCCGCTAACGACAAGGACCACGGCACGCAGTCGGCCGGCTTCATCGACGGCCCGACGCTGGTCTACGCCTCGGGTGCGGCCACCGCCGTGGACCCGACGACCATCCCGGCCGGCCTGCCCGCCGACCCCGCGCCGCCTGCGAGCCAGTACCGCGACCAGGACTTCGGCGTCTTCCAGCCGCTCAACCTCGGCGACCTCGTGTTCGAGGACGCGAACAACAACGGCGTCCGCGACGCCGGCGAACCGGGCGTGGCCGGCATCCTCGTCGAACTCCTCGATGCGGTCGGCAACCCGGTCCGGGACGCGGCCAACAACCCGATTTCGGCCCTGACCGCCGCGGACGGCACGTACCTGTTCACGAACCTCGTCCCCGGCGCGTACCGCATCCGCATCAACCCGCCGGCCGGGTATACGAGCAGCACGGGCGTGAACGGCAGCCCGCTCGGCCAGTACGAACCGGGCCTGCCGGGCACCGACACGACCAACAACGCCGACCACGGCACGACGGTGCCCAACACCCAACAGATCGCGTCGTCCCCGGTGACGCTGTTCGCCCCGCTCGACCCGCGGAACCCGAACGCGAACACGGCCGGGCTGGTCAACTCCGCGAACCTGGCCCAGGACTTCGGCATCTACCGCAGGGTGTCGATCGGCGACTTCGTCTGGAATGACGCGAACAACAACGGCACGTTCGACGCCGGCGAAGCCCCCATCGCGGGTGTGACCGTCCGGCTCCTGGACGGCAGCAACCAGCCGGTCCTCGGGGCGAACGGGCAGCCGATCACGACCGTCACCGCGGCCGACGGCGGCTACCTGTTCGGCAACCTCGTCGCCGGCACGTACCGCATCGAAGTCGTCATCCCGACCGGCTTCATCTCGAGTACCGGCACCAACGGCTCGGCCGCCGGCCCGTTCGAGCCGGTCACGACCCCGCTGAACCCGGACAACAACAGGGACCACGGCACGACCCAGGCGGGCGGCACGACGGTCCGCGGGCCGCTCGTCAATGCCCAACCCGGCCTCGCCCCGACGAACGACACGGACGGCCCCGCCTCGGCGACGGCCGCCGACGCGGGGATGCTCAACGGCAGCAGCTTCCGCGACCAGGACTTCGGCTTCTTCCGGCCGCTGGCGGTCGGCGACCTGGTCTGGACCGACGCGAACAACAACGGCCTGCACGACCCGGGCGAGCCGGGCATCGCCAACGTCCGCGTCGTCCTGCTCGGGAGCGACGGCAGCACCGTGGCGACGACCACGACGGACGCCAACGGGGCGTACCGGTTCTCGAACCTGGTGCCCGCCGTGTACTCGGTGGCAATCACCCCGCCGGCCGGGCTGACCAGTTCGACGGGCGGCACCGGCTCCCCCTACGAGCCGGCGTCGCAGAACAACATCAACGACGCCGACAAGGGCACGACCCAGCCCGACGGCAGCATCCGCACCCTGCCGTTCACGCTGACCGGGACCGGCAATCCCGACGAACTCGGGACGGCCAACCTCCGACAAGACTTCGGCCTGTTCTCTCCGGTCCCGCCCCCGGCGACGCTGGCGGTCGGCGATTTCGTCTGGTTCGACGCGAACAACAACGGCACGTTCGACGCCGGCGAAGTCGGTGCGGCCAACGTCGTCGTCCGCCTGCTGAACGAGGCCGGGGCGACCGTCGCCACTCAGACGACCAACGCCAACGGGGGCTACCTGTTCACCGGGTTGTCGGCCGGCGTCTACGCCGTCGAGATCGCCCCGCCGGCCGGGTTCCAAAGCTCGACCGGCGGCACCGGCAGCCCGTTCGAGCCGGCCGCCCAGACCACGATTAACAACACCGACAAGGGCACCGGTCAGCCCAACGGCACCATCCGCACCCTGCCCTTCACCCTGCTGGCGACCGGCAACCCGGACACGAACGGCACCGCCAACCTGCGCGAAGACTTCGGCCTGTTCTCGCCCCCCGTCGTCCCGCCCGCCAACATCTCGGGCACCGTCTACCTCGACTCGAACGTCAACGGCACTCGGGACGCCGGCGAGCGGCCGATCCCCGGCACGACGGTCTACCTCAACGGCCGGGACGACAGCGGTAACGTGGTGGTCCGCACGGCCGTCACCGACGTGAACGGTAACTACCGGTTCGACAACCTTGCCCCGGGCAATTACACGGTCCGCGAGCAGCAGCCGGACGGCAAGCTGTACAACGGCTCGACCAACGTCGGCACCGTGAGCGGGACCGTGACGGGCACCGGCGGGAACGACATCATCTCGACGGTCCGCCTCAACGCGGGGGCCAGCGGGATCAACTACAACTTCGGCGAAATCCCGACGGCGGCGACCTTCGGCTACGTCTGGGTGGACGCGAACCGGAACGGCGTCTTCGACCCGACCGAAACGCCGATCCCCGGCGTGACCGTGACCATCGGCGGCACCGCCTTCCCGGGCACCGCGTTCGCCCGGCCGCTGACGGCCGCGGACGTGCCCGGCGGCTTGACGGTGGTCACCAACTCCGTCGGCCGGTACGACTTCCCGACCCTGCCGTTCGGCACGTACACGCTGACCGAAACGCAGCCGGTCGATTTCGACGACTGGCAGCTCCAGGACGGCGACCCGAACAACCCGCGGCCGACGATGGCCCCGAACGTGTTCAGCAACCTGAGCCTGACGGCGAGCGCTCCGATCCGCGGGCCGTTCAACTTCGGCGAAGTGCTGAGTTCGACGACCGTAGTCCCTCCGGTATCCCCCGAATCGTCAAAGCGGGAGTTCCTCGCCTCGACGACCAGCCCGATTCGCCCGTCCCCGGCGACCTCGACGACGAGCCAAGCCGTGCCGACTTCCCCGGGCGTCGTCGCCCCGGTCACGCTCCTGCCGTTCCAGCCGCGGTTCACGGCCGGCACGAACCCGAACAACCCGGCGATCCTGGCCACCGGGGCCGGGCCGGGCACGTCCCCGTTCGTCCGCGTCTTCGACTACGCGACGGGGTTGGAGAAGTTCCGCTTCCTGGCCTACGAGCAGGGGTACACCGGCGGCGTCCGCACGGCCGTCGGCGACGTGAACGGCGACGGCATCCCGGACATCATCGTGGCCACCGGCCTCGGCGGCGGGCCGCGCATCCGCGTCTTCAGCGGCGTCGATTGCTCCGTCCTTCAGGACTTCTTCGCCTACGAGCCGACGTACACCGGCGGCCTGTCGGTCGCGGCCGGGGACGTGAACGGCGACGGCGTGGCGGACATCATCACCGGGACCGACATGGGCGGCGGCCCGCGGGTCCGCGTGTTCGACGGCAAGACCGGGGCGGTCGCCCAGGACTTCTTCGCCTTCGACTCGGGCCAACGGGGCGGCGTGCGGGTGGCCGCGGCCGACATCAACAAGGACGGTCGGGCCGACATCATTGCCGCGACCGGGGCCGGCGTGCCGACGCGGGTTCGCGTCTTCGACGGGGCGACGCAAGCGGTGCTGCAAGACTTCGCCCCGTTCGGCGACGCCTTCAACGGCGGGGCGTTCGTCGCGGGCGGGGATTACAACGGGGACGGCAAGCAGGACATTATCGTCGGGGCGGACGCCGGCGGCGGCCCCCGGGTGAGCGTGTTCGACGCCCTCACGGCCACGAGCCTGACCAGCTTCTTCGCCTTCGAGCCGACCTTCTCAGGCGGCGTCCGGGTCGCGGCTTACGACATCAACGGCACCGGCAAGAGTGCCATCGTCACCGCGGCCGGGATCGGCGGCGGGTCGCGGGTCACCGTCTACTCCGGCCCGGGCATCGCCGTGGTGGACGACTTCTTCGCCTACGACGCGACCCAGAACGGCGGCGTCTACGTCGGGGCCGGCAGTTCGACCCGTAAGGCGTCGGCCACGACCGGCGCTCCGGTCATCACGGGCAACCTCGGCAAGCCGGGCACACTCCCCGCACTGCCGGCGTAGCCCGCCACTGAGCCGCGAAAACCTTCGTCGCCCCGGGAGCTTTCCCGGGGCGATTTTTTTCGTCGGTTGGGCTTGTCGGACGCCGCAAGTTTCGGCATCGTTTGCGTTTCTTGCGAGTGCCGTAGTCCTGCGGCATCCAGAGGGGGTTCCGACGATGCGACGACTGACAAAACTCTTGGCGACGATCACGGCGGCCGTGGGCGCGGCGGTTTCGGGCGGGTGCTCGACGCACGCGGGGACCGGGGCACTGGCCGGCGGTGGCATCGGCGCGGGCCTCGGCGCGCTCGTCGGCTCCGCGACCGGCAACCCCAAGGCGGGGGCGGCCATCGGCGGCGTCCTCGGCGCGGGCGTCGGCACGGCGGTCGGGGCGGACGCCGACCAGGAGAAGTCGAACCGCGCCAACGACCTCGCCATCGCCCAGGCCAACGCGTCCGAAGCGAACGCCCCGATGAGCCGGGGGCCGCTAACCGTCGAGGACGTGATCCGCATGAGCAAGACCGACCCGGCGTCGAACACCCGGGTCAGCGACGACGTGATCATCAACTACATCCGCACCTCGAACAGCGTCTACAACCTGCAACCGCAGGACTTGCAATACCTAAGCGCGAACGGCGTCTCGGAGCGGGTCATCATCGAGATGAACAACACGCGGAACCGGACGCAGACGCGGATCGTCTCGGAGCCGCGGACCCGGACCGTCATCGTCCGCGAGCCGGCCCCGTACTTCTACGACCCGTACTACCCTCAACCGGTCTACGTCCGGCCGGCGTCGGGCGTGTATATTCGCGGCCGCTTCTGATAGAATCTCTTGTACCAGCCTTGTCCGAGTCCCGGAGCCGCACGATGTCGTTGACCTGTTGCCTCGCTTGCCTTGTGTTCGCGCTGCCCGCCGAGGTGCCCCTGACCGCCGGGGCGACCGACTGGCCGCAGTTCCGCGGACCGAATCGGGACGGCGTCTCGGCCGACCGCGGCCTGCTCAAGGAGTGGCCGACCGAGGGGCCGAAGAAGCTCTGGACGGTCGCCGGTCTCGGCGGCGGGTACAGTTCCGTGTCCGCGGTCGGCGGCGTGATCTACAGCACCGGCCTGAAGCCCGACGGCAAGGAACACCTCTTCGCGCTCGCCGAAGCCGACGGCAAGGAACTCTGGTCCACGCCGATCGCCGACAAGCAGCGGGTCGGGTACGACGAGGGGCCGCGGAGCACGCCGACGTTCGCCGACGGCCGCGTCTACGCCGTCAGCATGGGCGGTACGCTCGCCTGCCTGAGTGCGGCCGACGGCAAGCCGGTCTGGTCGAAGAGCTTCGTCAAGGACTTCGGCGGCAGCGTGCAGGCGTGGGGCTACAGCGAGTCGGTGCTGGTGGACGACGGCAAAGTCTACTGCACGCCGGCCTCGAAGAAGGCCGCGGTGGTGGCCCTCGACGCCAAGACCGGCGACACGGTCTGGACGGCGACGGTGAAAGACCCGGGCGGCGCGGGCGGCTACGCGTCGGCCGTCAAGGCGACCGTCGGCGGCGTCCCGATGGTCATCAACCTGCTCGGCAAGGCCGGCGGCGTCGTGGCCGTCCACGCGAAGACCGGCAAAGTCCTGTGGCAGTACGCCCGCATCATGAACGGGACCGCGAACATCCCCAGCGTCCTCGTCAACGGCGACCTCGTCTTCTGCTCGACCGGGTACGGCGACGGCGGTTCGGCCCTGCTCAAGATGACGGCCGACGGGGACGGCGTGACCGTGAAAGAGTTGAAGTACAACAAGGCCGGCGAATTGCAGAACCACCACGGCGGCATGGTCGCCGTCGGGCCGACGATCTACTTCGGCCACGGCCACAACGAGGGGTTCCCGGCCGCGGTCGATTTCACGACCGGTGAGGTCTTGTGGAAGGAGTCGAAGGGGATGCTCGGCGGCCAGGGGTCGGCGGCCATCGTCGCGGCCGACGGCATGATCTACCTCCGCTACCAGAACGGCGTCGTGGCCATGTTCAAGGCGGACCCCAAGGCGTTCGAGCCGGTGGCGAGCTTCAAGATTCCCGAGCCGAGCGGCAAGCCGAGCTGGCAGCACCCGGTCATCGTCCACGGCAAACTGTACCTCCGCGACCAGGACAAACTGCACTGCTACGACCTCAAGGCGACGGGGAATTAAACTCCCGGCGATCTGTCACCTGGGGGGCCGCGATGAGTTTACCCGCATTCGACGCCCTGCCGGATGACGCCGTCGCGCTCGCCCGCCGTGTCCTGGCCATTGAGGCCGACGCGCTGCGGCTGACGGCCGAGCGGCTCGACGGCCGGTTCAATCGCGTCGTCGCCCGGCTGGCCGGCTGCACCGGTCGGGTCGCCGTCACGGGCATCGGCAAGTCGTCGGACGTGGGGCAGAAACTCGTCGGCACCTTCAACTCGACCGGCACGCGGGCCTACCTGCTCGACGCGACCCGGGCCGTCCACGGCGACCTCGGCATGGTCCACCCGGACGACGTAGCGATTTTGCTCTCCCACAGCGGCGAGAGTGAAGAGCTCCTCCGGCTGCTGCCGTCGCTGCGGGCGCTCGCCGGGGGACTCGTCGCCATTACCGGGCAGGGCGATAGCACCCTGGCCCGCCGCGTCGATGAGTCCATCGTCTACGGTCCGATCAGCGAGGCCTGTCCGCTCAGTTTGGCCCCCAGCACCTCGACGACGGTCATGCTCGCCCTGGGCGACGCCCTGGCCTTTGCGCTCAGCGAGGGCCGGCGGTTCACGGCCGACGACTTCGCCAAGTTCCACCCGGCGGGGAGCCTCGGCCGGCGGCTGGCGACGGTCGAGACCGTCATGCGGCGCGGCAGCGAGTTGCGCATTGCCGCGGCGTCGGCGACCGTGCGGCAGGTGTTCGCCCAGGTCCGGCACGTCGGCCGGCGGACCGGGGCCGTGATGCTCGTGGACGCGCACTGGCGGCTCGCCGGGCTGTTCACCGACAGCGACCTGGCCCGCCTGTTCGAGGCCAACGCCGACGGGGCCTTCGACCGGCCCATCGCCGCAGTCATGACCCGCGGCCCGGTGACGCTCGAACGCACCGCCCGGCTCGGCGAAGCCCTCGAACTCTTGAAGGCCCGCAAGATCAGCGAACTCCCGGTCGTGGACTCAGACGGCAAGCCGGTCGGCCTGCTCGACATTACCGACCTCATCGGCCTCGACCCGGACGACCGCGATGCCCCGCTCCCCCGCTGACCTGTCCGCCCGCGTGGACGCCGTGCGGCTGCTCGTCCTGGACGTGGACGGGGTGCTGACGGACGGGTCGATCGTGTACTCCGACTCGGGCGAAGAGTTGAAGCGGTTCCACGTCCGCGACGGGTCCGGCTTGAAGCTGTGGCAGTCCGCGGGTATGCACGCCGCGGTCCTGTCCGGGCGGTCGTCCCCGGCGGTCTCGCGGCGGGCGGCCGAACTCGGCATCACCATTGTGCTACAAGCCCGGTCGGACAAGCTGGCGGCGCTCGCCGAGATTCTCGCCGCGACCGGGTGTACGGCCGCGCAGGCGTGCGCGATCGGGGACGATTTGCAGGACTTGCCGTTGTTAAATGCGGCCGGCGTGGCGGTTGCGGTCGCCGACGCGTGCCCGGAGGTGCGTACAATGGCCGACTACGCGACGACGACGCCGGGGGGCCACGGGGCCGTCCGCGAACTGGTCGAGTGGCTGTTGAAGCACCAGGGCCGGTGGGCCGACCTCATCGCCCGCGACCGACCCGCCGGCTAACCGGAGACTGACACCGTGTGGACACCCCGCCGCATCCTCCTGTTGCTCACGACGATGCTCGTCACCACCGGGGCGTACTTCGTCTACGCGCAGGTTCTGGGCGGCATCGACGGCCTGCCGGAACTCCCGGCCGAGTTCCTCGTCGAGCCGAACGCCCCCGCCCCGATGATCGCGAGCGACAAGGTCACCCTCGCGGACGAGATGGTCAAGCGGGCCTTCGGCAACGTCAGCCCCGAGGCGATGAAGACGAGCGTCGCTTACAAGCTCAAGATTTACATGGCGGACCGGGGGACGCTGCTGGCGTGCGGCCAGCCGGCGTTCGCCTCAGCCGCCGAAGCCAGCAAGTTCGTCGAGGTGTCGCCGTTCAGTATGGCCTTCTTCGGCAAACCCCGCAGCCCCGGCGAGCCGGGCCTGCCCGACGAGATCGAGGCGATTAGTGCCGTTCACGCCGACAAGGCGATCCTGGAATTCGACCGGCCGGTCGCGTCGGTCCAGGACATGCGCGACAAGTGCAAGATGATCGGTTTTCAACTGCTGAGCACGCCGGACGTGCCGAGTACGGACGTCCGCCGCGGTAAGGTTTGGGTGACGGACAACCAGAAGTCCCGCGACCCCGGGCAGTTCCTGGTGTTCAACACCGTCGGCCCGGTCTACTACCGCTCGCCGGACGACAACCCGACCGCCACCCCCGATGTTCCGCAGATGTACACGAACGCGGCCGTCGAGGTGATCGACAAGCGGAACCTGCCGCGGGCGCTCCGGTCGGGGAGTTCCGCGACGACGCTGGCGAAGGCGGACGCATTACGCGACCAGGGCACCATCGCCGCGATCCTGCTAGGCGAGGCGAACCCGCCGGCGACGTGTACGGCCGAGGGGATGAAGATTTACCTGGAGCGGTCGAGCGGCAAAGACCCGCCGGGCGGGAAGTCCGACAAGCGGAACTCGACCGGGTATTCGAGCGTGCGGCTCGTCGAGTTGAGCCGCAACGTGCAAGTCAACCTGTGGACCGACGGCGGCACCGGCTTCCCCGGCACGTCCCCCGTGGCCGACGCGCCGACGCCGGCGGACGCCGTACCGGCCGTGGACCCGCCGGCCGCACTCGGCGCGGTCGCCGGGGCGTTCGCCGACGCGGCCGCCGTGGCCAAGAAGTTCCGCGAGAAGAAGTTGCTCGTCATCGAAACCCCGGGGAGCTTTCGCTTCGACTTCGCCACGAGTCTGGCCCGCTTCGAGACCGACGGCCTGGAGTCGTCGAAAACGGTCGCCGTCAACCGCGTCTCGGCCGACGGCCCGTCCGACGTCCTGTTCTGCAACCTGCTCCTCGTCCAGTTCGAGGGGGGCGGCACTGCCAAGGCGGCCCCGACCGCCGGCGTCGGCGGCGGCATGAAGATCAAGTCGCTGACCGCGACCGGGCCGCACGTCTACGTCTCCGTCGTCGCCGAGCAACTCATCGCCCAGGGGACCGAGTTGAAGTACACCGTGGACGCGGCCAACCGCGCGACGGTCACGACCCTCCGCGGCCCGTCGGTCGTGGCCGTGCGCGACAAGAACAGCCTCAAAGCCGGCACGCTCGCGGCCGACGGCAAGCCCGCACAGTCCGGCGAAATCCTCATTACGTCCGTGGACCCGCCCGTTGGCGGCAAGGAGACCAAGAAGACGACGCTGCAGGTCAACGGCCCGGGCCAGATCGACATTTTCGACGCCGCGACCGGGGCCACGACGGTGCAAGCCCTGTGGGGCCGGTCCCTGACCCAGGAGCGCGTCCGGGTCGGCACCCAGGACCAGGACCTGCTCAAGTTCGACGGCAACGCCGAGTTCATCGACACCAAGGCCGACGTGCGGTTGAGCGCGACCCGCATCCTGCTCTGGCTCGGCAGCCGCGAGGAGACGCCCGGGACGCCCGCCAAACCCGGCAGCTTCGGCCAGGCCGTGCCGCAGCGGCTCGACGCCATCGGCAACGTCACCTCGAAGTCGCCCGAGTTGGTCATCAAGGAGACCGACCTGCTCAAGCTCTGGTTCCGCGACGTGCCGCCGCCAGTCCTCAAGCCGAAGGCGATCGCTTCGCCCGCCGCCCCACAAGTCGTCGCCGGGACTCCGCCAGTCGTGCCGGCGATCAAGCCAGTTGACGGTGCCCCGGCCGCGCCGGTCGTCGCCGTCGCGCCGCCGAAACCGAAGCCGCCGATCGTGTTGGCGGCGCGGACCATCGAGAGCTGGCTGATCCGCTACCCGCAGCCAATCGACGGGCCGAAGCCCGTCACTGCGGGAGTCGCCGCGCCGCCGGCCGGCTTGAAGTACGAGATGGAACGGGCGTTGTGCGAGGACCGCGTCGTCGTCCACCAGGACCCGACCGAACCCGAGAAGGTGCCGCGCGGCCTGGACATCGCCGGCGTCCGGTTGAACCTCGTCTCCAGCCGCGTGGGCGACGAAGTCGGCCAGGTCATGACGGTGACCGGCACCCCGGTCGAGTTCGCCCAGGTCCACTTCGAGACGACTTCGCTGTTCGGCCCGGTCATCAAGATCGACCAGGTCAGCAACACGGTCGCCATCGACGGCGTCGGGTCGCTGCTGATGCCGAGCAACACCGACTTCAGCGGGGCCGTGACGGACCGGGCCAACGAGTTGGAAATTCAGTTCAAGAAGTCGATGTTCTTCAACGGGGCAAAGGGGACGGCCGAGTTCCTCGGCCTGGTCAACGCCACCCAGCGGCCGGCCCGCGCCGCCCTGATCCCGAAGCCGGCCGTGCCCCTCAAGAAGACCGTGCCCGTCGGCACCGCGCCCCCGACCCCCACCGACGACGGGGCGTGGACGAATTCGCAACTCCTCTGCCACCGCCTAGACGTGACCTTCGACCGGCCGATCTACTTCAACCAGTTCAAGCGGGACGAGACCGGCAAGGCCCGCGACCCGAACGACTCGCCCAAGATGCGCCAGGCCGACTGCATCCCGGTGCCCGACGACGAACTGGCCGGCAACACCAACCCGCTGGCCCGGAAAGTCTCGTTCCGCGAGGAGAACTACACCAAGGCGAACCGGCTCTTGAAGGCCCAACTGATCGAGGGCAAGCAGATCCAGGTCCGGCTGCGTGAGAACACCCAGGAGATGTTCGCCACCGGCCCGGGCCAGGTCCGCATCCTCCAGCCGGACAGCTCCGAGTTCGGCAAGAAGCCCGCCCCCGGGGCCACCCCGCCGCCCGCCCGCAAGCCCGGCGAGGCGGCCCCGTTCAAGCTCACCCTGGTCAAGTACCTCGACACGATGACCGCCATCGACAAGAACAAGCTGTTCCAGACGGCGACCTTCCGCAACGGCGCGAACGTCTGGCAGATCCCGACGAACAACATCAACCTGCCGTTCGCCGCCCACCTGGCCCCGACCGGCACTACGTCGCTGTCGTGCAGCACGTCCCTGGAAGTGTCCACGTCCCGCACGAAGCCGGACGCCGAGGCCGACCAGGAAATGGTCGCCGTGGGCAACGCCGAGTTCAACAACGACGACTACATCGGTCACGGTTCGCAGATCAACTTCAAGGCGAAGGACATCACGCTGCAAGGGACCGCCGAGCGTATGGCCAGCATCTACCCGCAGAAGCAGTCGTTGAACGAGCGGCAGGGCACGCGGGCGCAAACCATCATCTACCGCAACGACGGCACCATCGTCGGCGACAAGGCCGGCACGGGGATTTTCGTACCATGATTCGCGCCCTGCACTTCACCGGGGCGACCCGCAAGACCCGCGAAATCCCGGCCGAAGACTTGCCCATACTATTCACCGAGTTGCCGGCCGAGGACTCGCTCTGGATCGACCTCGCCGCGGCCACGGCCGAAGAAGAAGCCCGCATCCTCACGCAGTTTCTCGGCGTTCACCCGCTGACGCTGGAGGACGTGACGAAGCCGCGCCGCGAGCCGGAGCAAGGCGCGCACCTGCCGAAAGTCGAGGAGTTCGAGCACTACCTGTTCGTCGTGATTAACCCGCTGCCGCTCGACATGCGGCCGGGGTCAGTCGCGGCGGACGAAGCCAAGGTTTCCCGCCGCAATCGCCTGCGGTTGAGGCCGCAACTCAGCGCCGTACTCACCGCGCAAGTCATGGTGACGCACCACTACGACGACTTGCCGTGCGTCAACTCCGTGTGGAAGCACGCCCTGCGGCACCACGACGCCGCCCGCCACGGCCCGGACTACGTCTTCCACCTGATTTTGGACGCGGTCGTGGACGAGTACGCCCCGGTCGTGGACGCGGTCGCCGACCGGCTCGACCACCTCGAACGCCGCATGTTCCGCCGGCCCGCCCCGACCGTCCTGAAGCAACTCCTGCGCATCAAGCGCGACATCACGATGATGCGCAAGACGCTCATCCTGGAGCGCGAAGTCCTCGCCCGGCTGATCCGCGGCGAGTTCGCCTCGATCGATGCGACCGAGGCGGTCTACTACCGCAACGTTTACGACCACCTGGTCCGGTACGCCGAGTTGACCGACTCGAGCCGCGAAATGGTGTCCGACTTGATGCAAATGCACCTGTCGGCCGTGTCGAACCGGCTGAACGAGATCATGAAAGTGCTCACGATGATCTCGACGATCATCCTGCCGATGACGCTGATCGCCGGCATCTACGGGATGAACTTCAAAGCGATGCCCGAGTTGGAGTGGGAGTACGGCTACCCCATGTCTCTGGGGCTGATGGCCCTAACGCTGATCGGCGGCGTGGCGTACTTCCGCCGCAAGGGCTGGATTTGACGCCCTTGCCGAACGGCGCGGGGGTGGTAGCCTGTACTGTTGAGATTTGCCGGCGATCCCGGCGGGAAGCACTCGACGGAGAAAGAGTCACTATGGCACGTGGACGTAAGGCCGGGCCGACCCGATTGGACTTGCGCCGCCAGGGCGAGGCGGCCGAGGCCCGCGAGGGCGAAGAGGTCGAGAAGGACGACGACGAAGAAAAGGACGAAGACGACGAGGACGAGGACGACGAGGAGGCCGAGGCCGACGGGGAAGAGGCCGCCGACCCGGAAGCCGAGCCGGCCGAAGACGACGACGACGAGGACGCCCCCAAGAAAAAGAAGAAGGTCGTCAAGAAGAAGAAAGAGCCGGCCGTCAAGAAGACCCCGGTCAAGCGGACCCGGGCCGTCAAAGAAGTCCGCATGAAGGCCGTCTGGATCGTCTTCGACAACGGCAACAAGCGGATCGAGACCTTCCCCTACGCCCAGAAGGCCGACGCCGAGACGTTCCTCGCTGCGAAGATCGAAGAGAAGAAGGCGACTTTCTTCCTGCAACTCGTCAAGGAAGCCCTCGATTAGGTCGGACTCGCCGCCCGGCGACGAAAAAACCCCGGCCCGTGCCGGGGTTTTTTCTGGCGCGACCGGGTCGCCGCCGGTCACGTCGTGGCGACGGACCGCATGATGTTCTCGACCTTGCTCATCTGCCAGCCGAGGAACAGCACGTTCGGCATCCGCACTTCGCGGCGGTCGCCGGTGGTCATCTTGACGATCAGGTCGCCCGAACCGAGGCCGAAGATGTAGTGCCGGAACAGGTCGTCTCGCTGCTTCTCGAGGCTCACCCCCGCCGTGTTATAGGCCTGCACGCTCGCGCCGATGTGCTCGCACACGCGGATTTGGCCGGGCGTAAAGATCACGTACGACCGGCGGTCGAAGAAGAACGTCGCCAGCGCCCACAGCACGAAGGTGATGATCCCGATGGTCATGTAGCCGGCCATGTTGATGTGGATGTGCAGGTTGCCGAGCATCTCGAACACCTTGTCCCACACGTCCAGGAGCGCGAACACCAGGGCCAGCACGACGACTAGGATAATGACCAAAAACGACCACAGCCCGCGGAGCGGCACGTTGGTGACGATGATCGTCACGATCAGGCCGACGATGAATATCGCGCCCGGCCAGGACTTCTCACTCATCCGCGGGCGGAAGGCCGGGTAAGTCTCCGTCTTTTCGATGTTACTGTCGGTGATGCCGGAAGCGTTGCTCAGCGACGTGGTCGATTTCGCGGTCGGCGGGATGGTCAGGGCGGCCCGGTTGGTCGGCTTGCCGCTCTCGTCTTTGAACCACGCGAACGTCGAGCCGGACGGGATCACGGCCATTCGCGTGCCGTCCATCCAGGTGACGAGCGCCATGACGAACGCGAGCGCCCAGACGGGCCACCAGTAGAACAGCGTCGAGTGACTGATGAGTTTGATTTCCGTCGAGCGGTTCGGCCGGTCGGTCGAGGGCGACCCGGACGAGAGCGAGTACGGGGGCTGGCTCGGCGGCAGCGTGGGCGGCGGGGGCACGGTGGACATGGCGACGGGTTCCTGGGGTTGGGGGACGGATTGTTCGTCATTCGCAAAGGACGCGCCAATCTTGGGAATAAACCCCTGCGCTGGCCAGTCACACTCGCCCGCCGCGCGGACAATCCCTCCCGTCACGACGCGGTCGAGTGAGGGGCGAGTTGGATGTCGCCGGCTTCGACGCGGACGGCGTAGGTCCGGTTCTTGACCCGCGGGGTGCCGACGCACGCCCCGTCGCTGAGGCGGAACTCCCAGGCGTGCGACGGGCAGGTGACGACGCCGTTCTCGAAATACCCGCCGCACAGGGACGCCCCGGCGTGGGGGCAGCGGTCGTCGATGGCGGACACCGCGTCCCCTTCGCGGAACAGCGCCACCCCGCGGCCGTCGTACTGGACGAGGAGACTGTCCCCGTCCGGGAGGTCGGTGAGACGGGCTACCGTTTGCCACGCCGGCATAATTCGCCCCGATTCCGAAAGAGTCCGTCGAGTTCGCGTCATTTCATAGGTACGTCCCGGATCGACAACTCCCCGCGAGAGAGTTTGGCACCCACGATGCTCGAAGTCGAAAACAAGTACCGACTGTCCGACTGGACCCGCGTCCGGGCGCTGTTGGTCGAGTGGGGTGCCCACCCGCAACCGCTGCGCAAGGACACCGACCACTACTTCAACGCTCCCGACCGGGACTTCGCCGCCACCGGCGAGGCGTTCCGGCTCCGCCGCATGGGCACGATGAACAAGCTCACCTACAAAGGGCCGAAGCGCGCGGGGACGACGACGAAGACCCGGCTCGAACTCGAACTGTGCGTCGGCGAAGGCCCCGAGGCCGCGACCACGGCCGTCAAAATGCTGCACGGCCTGGGGTACACTCCGATCGCAGTCGTGACCAAGCAGCGCGAGGTACTCAAATTCTACCGCGCCGGGTTCGCCTTCGAGGCCTGCCTGGACGACGTCGGGACCGTCGGCCGGTTCGTCGAGTTGGAAATCTTGACGCCCGAGGAGACGTACCCGCAGGCCGAGGCGGCCCTGCTCCAAGTCGCGGCGGAACTCGGCCTGACCGACCTCGAACGGAAGTCGTATCTCGAACTCTTGTTGTGCCAGCCGAAGTCCGGTACCATCCGCGTCGGGTCGGGGATTTGAGCGCATGACGCCGGTGGCCGAGACGATTGCCGAGACGCGCGCGACCGTCGCGGCCGCGCGAGCGGCGGGACGGGTCGTGACGTTCGTCCCCACGATGGGAGCGCTCCACGCCGGGCACGCCGAACTCGTTCGCGTCGCCCGCCGGCTGGCCGGGCCGTCGGGGTTGGTCGTCGTGTCGATTTTCGTGAACCCGACGCAGTTCGGCCCGGCCGAAGACTTCACCAGCTACCCGCGCTCCCTCGACGCCGACCGCAAGCTCTGCGGCGACGCCGGGGCCGACCTCATCTTCCACCCGACGCCTGCGGAAATGTACCCCGGCCACGCCGTCGCCTTCGTGGACGTGACCGAAGTCGGCGACCACCTGTGCGGCCCGTCGCGGCCCGGCCACTTCCGCGGCGTCTGCACCGTCGTGCTCAAACTCCTGAACGTCGTGCAGCCCGACGTGTCGGTCTTCGGGGCGAAGGACGCGCAACAGGTGCGGATCGTCCGCCGCATGATGGCCGACCTGAACGTCCCCGGCCGGATCGAGATCGCCCCGACGGTCCGCGAGGCGGACGGCCTGGCCCTGAGTTCGCGCAACGTCTTTCTCACGGCCGAGCAGCGTGCGATCGCGCCGCGAATTTACGCCGCTCTCCTAGCGGTCTGCGCCCTCGCCCGACGCGGCGAAACCGACGTGGCCCGGCTCGAGAGTGCCCTGCACGCCGACCTGGTGGCGATTCCCGGGGCGCGGGTCGATTACGCCCGCATCGTGGACGACGACGGGATGCAACCGCTGACCCGCCTGGACCGCCCGGCCCTTTGTGCCGTGGCGGTTTTCTTGGGCCGGACGCGGTTGATCGATAACCTGACCCTGCCGTAACCGCCACGCCCCCGCGGGGGCCGGTCCAAGTGGGACAGTGCCGATGTCGCACCCGCTCTACGGCCCCGAAATCCGCGAACACCTCCTGGAGCACGACGCGGACGGCTTGCGCGCCGTCTGCGAGACCCTGCACCCCGCCACCCTCGCCGAAGCTCTCGACGACACCTTCACCGACGCCGACGTTTGGGAGTTGATGACGCCCAGCGATGTCCGCACCCATGCGGCGATTTTCGAGTACCTGCCGCCGCCGCGTCAGGCGTCGATGATCGGCGTCGGTGCCCCGGCGCAGGTCGGCAAGCTCCTCGGCAAGATGTCCCACGACGACCGCGTCGATCTGCTGCAACGCCTCCCGGCCGCGGTGAAAGAGAACTTACTGCGGGCCGTGGACGAGGCCGACCGCCGCGACATGGCGACGCTGTTCACCTACGAGCCGGACACCGTCGGCGCATTGATGACGACCGACTACGCCTGGCTGCCGCCGACGCTGACGGCCGCCGAGGCCATCGACCAGCTCCGCCAGCAGGCTCCGGACCGCGAGACGATTTACTACATCTACCTGCTCGCCGAGGCCGAACGCCGGCCGGAAGGGGGCGTCGCCCCGCGCAAGCTCCTGGGCGTCGTCACGCTCTGCGACTTGATCCTCGCCCCGCGGCACGCCATCATCGTCGATTTGATGGAAGCGCAGGTCGTCGCGCTCAAAATCGAAGACGACCGGCAAGTCGCCGCCGACCTGCTGGGCCGGTACGACTTCCTCGCCGTGCCGGTCCTCGACGCGGCCGGCGGCATGGTCGGCATCGTCACGCACGACGACGTTCTCGACGTGATCCGCGCGGAAGCGACCGAGGACTTGCAGCGCCAGGCCGGGGTCAGCCCGATCGCCGGCAACTACCTGGACGCCGGTTTCGCCCGCCTCTGGTACAGCCGCGTCGGCTGGCTCGGCGTGCTGTTCATGGCGCAGATGATTACCATCGAGGCGATGACGCACTACGAGGATAAACTCAAGCTGATCGCCGCGCTCGGGGTCTTCTTACCGCTGGTGTTGTCGGTCGGCGGCAACGCCGGGTCGCAGGCAGCGACGCTCGTGACGCGGGCACTGGCGTTGGGCGAAATCACCCCCGGGGATTGGGTCCGCGTCCTCCGCCGCGAGGTGCTAATGGGTCTCGCGTTGGCGGCCGCGCTCGGCGTCATCGCCTTCCTGCGGACCCGGTTCATCACCGACCGACGCCTGCTGGAAGGCGAGCCGGCGGGCTTTCTGATGAACCTGACGTGGGTCATCGCGCTGACCGTGCCGGCATTTTGCCTTTGGGGAACGCTCCTGGGGGCCGCGCTGCCGATGCTGTTCAAGCGCCTCGGGGTCGATCCGGCGCTGACTTCCAGCCCGTTCATCGCGACGATCAGCGACGTGTCCGGGATTATCATTTACTTCAACATTGCCGTCATCTTCTTATTTTGAAGGCTCCTCGTGATGAAATGCGCGCGATTCGGCGTCCTGCTCGGCCTCCTCGGGGGGGGCGTCGGCTGTGCGGACGCCCCGCGGTCGATCGCCACGGCCAAGAAGATCGGCGACACCGAACTCACGGTGCCGACCGAAGTGCCGATCCAGGCCGCCCCCGCGCAGTCCGACCCGGCGGCCAAGGCGCTCGTCGCCGAGATGATCGCCGCCCACACGAAGGGTAAGCCGGACGCCGTGCGGGCCTTTCGGTCCTTCGAGAACGTCCGCAGTGGACTCGTCCTGTCGAACAACCAGGAGCCGATCCACCAGACCTGGACGATTCAGGGGGACTGGCCCGGCCGCTACCGCGTCCGCGCGGAGATCGCCGGGCTGAACACCGTCGCGCTGGCGTGGAACGGGGACAAGGCGTACCGGCAACTGCTGACGCCGCAGCCCGGCCCGGCCTTCGACCTCGACGCGGCCGAGTTGAAGAGCTTCAAGGCCGACGCCACCGGCGAGTGGTTACTCCTGCTCTTCCCGTTGCTCGACCCGGAAACCGTCGTCGCCACGCACCCGGCCAAGTCGGTCCGCGACAAGGTGTGCCCCGGCGTCCGCGTCTGGCACCCCGCGCTGTCGGAGGCGGTGCTGTACCTCGACCCGGCGACCAAGGAACTCGTGCAGATCACGTTCAACGGCCGCGAGAGCCTGCAACTCGTCGTCAAGGAATTCGTCGTCCTCGAACTCAAGGAAACGAACGGCGTCCGCTTGCCGTCGAAGCTCGCCCAGAACGCGAGCGGGCGGCAACTCGCCGACTGGACTTTCACCCGGCTCGAACCGAAGGCCCACGAGGCGAAGTTGTTCGACGCCCCCCCCGTCGTCCCCGCCGTCGTCCCCGCCGGGCCGCGGAAACAAACTCCGTAGGATTGTGCGGACCGCGGAACTTCGTGCGGTAAAATCCACCTGACGATGTCGTGCTTACCTCCTCGTCGAAGGACTCCCGAGATGGCCCCGCCCGTCCGCGCGACATGCCCCGGTTGCCGCAGTGTGCTGAAAATCCCGGCCGAGTGGGCCGACCGCCCGGTCAAGTGCAAGTCGTGCGGCACCGTCGTCCGCGCGACCGCCACCCCGGTCGCCGCGGTGCCGCCGACTCCGGTCGCCGCGGTGCCGCAAGCCGTGGCGTATCCGCAAGCGGTGGCGTACTCGGAGGCGATCCCGGTCGCGGACGCCTTGCCGGCAACCGAGGCGATCCCGCAGGCGTTCGAGGCCAGCGAGACGACCAAGAAGCACAGCCGCCGCAAGCGGAAAACGCCGTACTTGACCTACGCGCTGCTCGCCGGCGGACTCGTCGCCGTGTTGGTCGGCATCGGCCTGTTCGGCAAGCCGCTGTCCGAGAGGTTTGCCGGCAAGGACTCCGCCCAGACGCCGACGACCGAGGCGAAGGTCGCGCCGCCGGCCGTGAACGCGAACTTCGCCAACGCCGCCAAGCGCTTCCCCCGGCGGATGCTCGTCGTGAGCGTCACGAAGTACCTGTACTGCAACACCCTCGCGGCCGGGAACGCGAAGAACGAGGACATGGTGAGCATCGCGGCCCGCCGCCTGGCGTACCAGTGGAAGGTGCCGATGGACAAGGACAACGACCAACTCTTCGTGCTCCAAGACTCTGGCACCAAGCCCCGGCCGGTACTCAAAGCGACGCTCGCGCAGGCCGTCGAGCAGTTCTGCGAGACGAGCCGACCGCAAGACCGCGTCACGATCTACTTCGGCGGGCACGCGATCGAGATCGACGGCAAGGCGTACCTCGTCCCCGCCGAGGGCGACCTGACCGACGCCGCAACGCTATTTCCGCTCGAAGATTTTTGGGCCAAGGTCAAGGCCTGCCCGGCGCAGCAGAAACTCGTCGTTTTCGACGTGTGCCGGTTGAACGAGGACGGCGACAAACTCCGGCCCGGCTCGGACATACTCAGCGAGTCCCTCGAAAAGCTGCTGCAAGCGGCCCCCGCCGGCGTGCAAGTGCTGACGACCGCCGGCCCCGGCGCGAACGCGCTGGAGTACCGCAACGCCCCGCCGGACGCCCCCGACGAGGGCGGCAGCCTGTTCCTCAGTACGCTCATCGACTTGGCGTCCCGGGGCAAAGTGAAGCCGGCCAAGGAGCCGACGCCGGACGACCCGCTGCCGGTGGACGCCTGGTTCGACGCGGCCAAGGAGCGGATGAAACTCGTCGCCAAGGTGTCGGGCAAGACCGACCCCGCCCCGAAGTTGTCGAAGCCGACGCCCACGGCCGCCGTGGCGTACAGCGGCGACGAACCGGCCGCGAAGCGGTTCGAGTTCGCCGCCGCACCGCAGGGGATGGCCGTCGCCGAAGTCGCGCGGATCATCGAGCCGATCAGCAAGCTCCCGCCGTACCGCGGCAAGCTCACCAAGGACGACGCCCTCGAAAGCCTGGTGCCCTACGCCGCCGACGTGATGAAGCACTACAAGCCGGACGCGGTGACCTTCGACGAGATTCGCAAGGACGCCGACAAGTACCCGGTCCGGTTCGCCGCGCTGTCGTCCCTGGAGGTGATTCAGAAGGAGTGGAAGTCGAGCGTCGAGGGGTCCACGGAGTTGCGAACGCAAATCCTGACCGGCACCAACGACGCCTTCAAGAAGACGATCATCCGCGAGCAGGAGACGCCGGCCCGCATTACCGAGGAACTCGAAACCGCCATCACCAAGGCCGAAAAGCAGATGGGCAAACTCGACGAGGAGCCGTCGAAATACTGGCGGGTCATGTACCTGTCCGCGCTCGCGCAGTTGAAGGCCCGGTTGGCGTTCATGAGCGAGTACAACCTGGCCCTCGGCAGCATCCGCACGGACAATTTGCCGAAGGTCGATGAGGCCAAGGGCCAGGCCGGCTTGGTTCTCGTCTCGACCGAGAAGATGAAGAGCAAGAAGGAGGTCAAAGACCTGGCCGACGCGGCGGTCGAACTCTTCGACAAGATCGCCGACGAGCACAAGGGCACGCCGTGGGCCATCCAGGCGAAGCGCTACCGCGTCATCGCCCTGGGCCTCGAATGGAAGCCGTACACGGCCGGCAACTCGAAGGCGATCGAGTAACTGCCGGCCCTTGATCCCGCCGCTCGCCGGGAAGTTACGCTTCGTCCTGCGGCACCGGCAGCAGGAACGACAACACCAGTGCGACGACGTAGACTGTGCCGCCGATGACCGCCGCCGCCGTGGCCACTTTGATCGAGTTCTCGCCGGCGAAGAAGCCGGACAGAATCTCCGTGTTGAAGGTCGCCGCCATTGTGCCGAGCATCCGCCCGCCGACGTTGGTGGCGAAGCTGCCACCGGTGCCGCGCAGGTGCAGCGGGAAGACCTTCGGCAAGAACTCGCTCACGAAGCTGAACTGCGCGACCGTGACGAGGCCGCAACAGAAGATGCCCAGCTTGAAAGTGTTGTAGTCGCCCTGGTACAGCACCAGATACGTCAGCGGGAAGAGCACGACGCCGGGCACGAGGAAGCAACGCAAGAGTACGCGGCTGGGCAGGTAGATGAGCAGTGCCGCGAGCAGGATGCGGCCCGTCAAGCCGCCGATTTCTTGCCAGCGCTGGATGTTGCCGCGGTACGATTCGCCCATTTGCCGCTCCGGGGCCAACGCCTTCGCCAACGCCCCGGCCGCCGCCTTCTTCTCGGGCGTGCCGTCCGCCGCGGCCTTCCATTTGGCCTGGGCGGACTCGACGTTCGTGGCATTCTCCTTGCGGACTTCGACGACGACCGGCAGTCCCGCGACCATTTGCAGCGGCGTGAGTTGCAGCGCCCCGAACGCGGCCGCGTAGCCGCAGGCCGACAGGAGCGTCGTCACGAGAGTGGTCTTGAGCAGGCCCCCGGAGAAGAGTTCGCCGAAGCGCGGCCGGCGGAGCGTACCGGCCCGCTTGCGCTCCGCCCAGACGCGGCTCTCGGGCACGAACGGCAGCAGCGCGAGGATCAGCAACCCCGGGACCAGCCCCGTGAGGAGCGTGTACCGCCAGGCGACGTTCGTCGGGTCGTGGCCTTCGGGGAAGGCGATCGGCAGGGCGGGGAGGGTGCCGGCGCGGGCCGAGGCGACGATCACGTTGAACACTTCCGTGACGAGGATGCCGCCGAGCGACGCGGTCGCCAGGGTCCAGCCGATGGCCAGTTCGCGCGACCGCTTCTCTTGAAACAGTTCGGCCAGCCAGGTCACCGCGGCGACGAGTTCGACGCAGACGCCGATGAACGTCGTCGAGCGGAACAGCACGAGTTGCCAGAGTTCGGTGCTGAACGCCGCGGCGACGGGCGACAGCGAGTAGACGAGAATGCTGGCGACCATGATCCGCTTGCGGCCGAGGCGGTCGATCAGCCAGCCGCCCAACAGCCCGAAGACGCCGCCGGCGAGGGCCGCGATCCAGAGCATCCGCCCCGACCAGAGTCGCACGATGTCGCTGCTCGGCGCGGCCTGCAGCAGTTCGCTCAGGGCACTCCCGCCGATCACGGGGAACATGAGCAGTTCGTAGGTGTCGAACAAGAAGCCGATGGCCGCGACCGCGAGGACGAGGACGCGAGTGACGAGCGACAGGGGGCGAGTCGGCGGGGGTTGGTTCGACACGCGGCAACTCCGAAACGTGGGCGAAGGTGGGAACGCTCAGGTTACGGCGGGGAGGGTGAATCGAAAACCGATTTACCGCAGAGGGCGCAAGAGCGCGCGGAGAAAAGCCGAAAACCGAGAAAGGCACCAACCTGTGCTTAAACCCTACGGCGACCGGCTGCCACTGCGGTGAACAAGCGGCCCACAAAACTGACTCGGTTTTAGCTCTCGTCGGATTTGGCTTTGCTCCGCGTCCTCTCGTGCCCTCTGCGGTGAGCCGTTTTGTTTCGGCTCAACGCGCACGAAAAGACCCCGGCGGGGAGTGGTTGAGTGGGGGTGCCCTGAGCCGCGCTCTCGAACGCTTATGGCTGCTTCTTCCGACCTGACCAAGTTCACGGCTTCAAGCCGGTCAGGCCCCCACCCATCCAAACCCCGCCGGGGCTATGTCAATTGTCTCTCGGGTTACTTCTTGGTCTGACCCCGGGCGAAAATGCTCGCCACGAAGTTCAGCACGTCCGTCGCACTCGAATCATTGTAGCCGTAGTTGCGGATCAGGCGAGCCTTCACCACGTCGATTTTCTCCTGCGTCGCCCGGTCCACGACGTTGCTCACCAGGCTGGTCAGCTTGATCGTGTCCTTCTGGTCCTCGAACAGCTTCAGTTCGAGGGCCTTTTGCAGCCGCTCGTTGGTGCGGAAGTCGAACTTCTTGCCGTCCAGGGACAGGGCACCGATGTAGTTCATGATCTCCCGGCGGAAGTCGTCCTTGCGGCCCTCGGGGATGTCGATCTTTTCCTCGACGCTCCGCATTAACCGCTCGTCCGGCTCGCCGTAGTCGCCGGTGTAGCGGTTGCGGACCTTCTCGCGCTGGGTGTAGGCCCGGACGTTGTCGATGTAATTGCCGCACAGCCGGGTCAGGGCTTCCTCGTCGGCGGCAATGGCCCGCTGGACCTCGTTCTTGACCACGTCCTCGTACTCCTCGCGGACCACGGAGAGGAGTTCCTTGAACTGGCGGTACTGGTCGTCGTCCTTGATCAGGGCGTGGTGCCGCAAGCCCTCTTCGAGTTGCTTCATCACCATAAACGGGTTGATGTTGTCCTCGTCCGGGTGGGCGACGAGGGCGTTCGAGATTTTGTCCTGGATGTAGCGCGGGCTGATGCCGGTCATGCCCTCGTGCAGGGCTTCGCGCTTCAAGTCGATGACATTGTCCTCGGTGAAGCCTGGCATCGTCTTGCCGTTGTACAGCTTCATCTTCTGCATGACCGTCAGCCCGGCGTGCTTCGGCACGTTGAGCCGCGTCAGGATGGCCCACATCGCCGCGACTTCGATCGTGTGCGGGGCGATGTGCTTGCCCTTCACTTTCTCGACGTTGAAGTCCTTCTCGTAAATGCGGACCTCGTCCTTCAACCGCGTCACGTACGGGATGTCAATTTTCACGGTCCGGTCGCGCAACGCCTCCATGAACTCGTTCGACTGCAGCCGCTTGTACTCCGGCTCGTTGGTGTGCGCGATGATGACTTCGTCGATGTCCGTCTGCGCGAACTTCTTCGGCTTGATCTTGTGCTCCTGGCTGGCCCCGAGTAGGTCGTACAGGAAGGCCACGTCGAGTTTCAAGACTTCGATGAACTCGACGATGCCGCGGTTGGCGATGTTCAATTCGCCGTCGAAGTTGAAGCTGCGCGGGTCCGAGTCGCTGCCGTACTCGGCGATCTTGCGGTAGTTGATGTCCCCGGTCAACTCGGTCGAGTCCTGGTTCTTCTCGTCCTTGGGCTGGAACGTGCCGATGCCGATGCGGTCCTTCTCCGAAAGGACGAGCCGGTACACCTTAACCTCCTTGCGGAGCATTTCGAGCCAGTCGCCGTCGTACTTGGCCAGGCGTTCGCGGTACTCGAACCGGCTGTACGGGCAGAGGTCGCCCTTGATCTTGATGTCGTAGTTGTGCACGGCTGCCTGCTCGTTGAGCATTTTCAACAGGTTCGGCCGGTGCTCTTCGGGGATCAACTGCAGCGGCTCGCCGTGCATCGGGTCTTTATCGAAGGTCGTCTCGTTCGGGTTCTTCCACGAGAAGCTGTATAGGGTGCCCTCGTCGGTGCGGGAGTACTCCTCGACGCCGCGCTTGAGGAGCCGGGCGATGGTCGATTTCGCGCTGCCGACGGGGCCGTGCAGCAGGATCACGCGCCGCTCGGTGCCGTACCCCAGGGCCGCGCTCTTGAAGGTGTTGACGAGTTGCATCAGCGGCCGGTCGAGGCCGTAGACGCCGTCGCCGTGCCGCGTGGCGAATTCGGTGAAGAACTTGAACCGGGTGAGCTTCTCCTTGTTCTCGTACACGTCCTCGGTGCCGTGGCCGAGGATCATGTCGTACAGCCGCTGGTAGGCCGTGCGGGTGACCCCGGGCTTGTCGAGGATGACGTTCAGGTAGTCGTCGAAGCTGCCCTCCCAGTGGAGCTTGCGGTAGTCGTTCAGGTCGATCGTGCTGCGAATGCTTTCGAGGATGGCGTGGCTGGTGGCCATGAGGCGTGCTCCTCCGGGGTGGGCGGACCGGTTTCCGGCGTCGGGCCGGGACATGGGCGAACGAGAACTGTGACGAGTCGAACGGGGAGAAAGTTCGTGCCGCATTCTACCCGCGTTGCCCCGTCGGTCCAAGAAAAGTCGGCCGGCGCAAGTTCGCCGGCCGGCGGCGCTGAAGTTGGGCTAGGCGCGGCCCCGCCCGGTGCGGCAAAATTGACCCCGGACGGACCCGCTGGCATTCCCGGAGTGGACTCGGATGAAGAACTTACTCGCCCTCGTGGGCCTGATCGTCGTCGGCTTCGGCGGCCTCGGCTGGTACCTCGGCTGGTACAACTTGAACGTGAAATCGACCCCGGACGGCAAGTACAACGTCGCCGGGGACGTGGACTCGAAGAAGATCACCGACGACGTGAAGAACTTCGGCAAGAAGGTCGGCAAGGTCCTGAACGAGGAAACCGGCAGCACCCCGGCGACCGGCAGCAACTTCGTCGGCCCCCCCATGCCCGGCCACATGCAGCCGAAGGTTGACGACTCCGGCCGCGGCGGCATCACGATCCCGATCGAGATCAAGCTGCCGTCGCCGAACCGATAACCCCCGGCGGACGGCGTGGCGGACAAACGGCGGCGCGGGGGGTATGATACTCTCGCCCCGTCCCCGCCTCGCCACCCCCGGATGACCGCGACTCATGGACCACTTCCAGTACCGCGACCGCACGCTGTTTTGCGAAGACGTGCCGGTGCCCGAGATCGCCGCAAAGTTCGGCACGCCGGTGTTCGTCTACAGCAAGGCGACGCTGGTCCACCACCTGAAGTCGATCCAGGACGCCTTCGCCGAGGCCGACCCGGTCATCGCGTACAGCGTCAAAACCAACGGCAACCTGAGCATCTGCAAGCTCATGGCCGAGCACGGGTCGGGGTTCGACGTGACCTCCGGCGGCGAACTGTACCGGGCGCTCAAGGCCGGCGGGCCGAACGCCAAGACCGTGTTCGCCGGCGTCGGCAAGAGCGAAGCCGAGATGCGCTACGGTCTGGAGAGCAACGTCATGCTCTTCAACGTCGAGAGCGAGGAAGAACTGTTCGAGTTGGGCCGGGTCGCGGCGTCGATGGGCCGCAAGGCTCCGGTCGCGCTGCGGGTCAACCCGGACCTGCCCCCGAAAACGCACGCCAAAACCGACACGAGCGTCAAAGGCGTGAAGTTCGGCCTGGACATCGAGGGCGTCCTGGACGTGTCGGCCAAGGCGGTCGGGCACCCGGGGCTGGCCATCGTCGGGCTGCACCTGCACCTCGGCAGCCCGATCTTGAAGAGCGAGCCGTATGCGGCGGGGGCGACCAAGGCGGTGCAACTGATCGAGGCCTTCCGCAAGCAGGGGCACGACATCCGCTACCTGAACATGGGCGGCGGCTTCGGCATCCACTACCGCAAGCAAGAGGCCCTGCCGGCGACGGCCTTCGCCGAAGTCATCCTCCCGGCGGTCCGCGCGACCGGCTGCCAACTCGTCCTCGAACCCGGCCGGTTCATCGTCGGCAACGCCGGGGTGCTGGTCAGCCGCGTGCTCTTCAACAAGGACACCGGCGGCAAGCACTACGTCATCCAGGACGCGGCGATGAACGACCTCGTCCGGCCGACCCTGTACGACTCGTTCCACCGCGTCTGGCCGGTCAACCCGGCGGCCGGCGTGCCGGAATACCCGGACGACTTCGAGGCGGCGATTCCCGGGACGGTCGTTCAAGACGTGGTCGGCCCCGTGTGCGAGTCGGGGGATTACCTGGCCAAGGCCCGCAATTTGCCGCTGATGGCGCGGGGCGACCTGGTCGCGGTGTTCAGCGCCGGGGCTTACGGCATGAGCATGGCGAGCAACTACAACAGCCGGTGCCGGGCCGCCGAAGTCCTCGTCGATGGTACCTCGTGCCGGTTAATCCGCCGGCGGGAGCGGTACGAAGACCTCGTTGCGGCGGAAGTCGATTGCTAACCGGCCCGCGACCGGTCAAGATTCCCAATTGCCACGACCGCGCCGACAGTACGGGAGACGACCGGTGAATCATCGCGCAGCCCTGGTAGTCGCTCTCCTGTCCCTAACAGGCTCCCTGGCCAGGCCGGGTGCGGCCCAGCCGCCGGCGGCCGCCGAGGTGCCGAAGACGGCGCTCGAACTCTTCAACCAGGCCCGCGCCGAAATCCGCGACGGCCGCTTCGACGTGGCCGCGGAAACCCTCAAGAAGTTCCAGGCGGCCAACCCCACCGACCGCGACTTTCTCGACATCACGTCCAAGGAGCCGACGGCGTTCTTGAAGCTGCGGAACGTCGGCGAGTGGTCGCAAAACCCGACCGCCCAGGCCGAGTCGAAGGCCGTGATCGAGGCGATCATCGTGCGGGCCGAAGAGGCGAACAAGAAGCTGTACCAGGACCCGGCCCGCATCGCCAAGTTCGTCCGCAACTTGGGCGAAAGCCTCGAAGAACGACTGTACGCCGAACAGCAACTCAAGCTCGGCGGCGAGACGGTCGGCCCGGTCCTGATCGACACCCTGCGGACCTCGTCGGACGCGAACCTGCGGGCCGGAATCTACGCCGCCATCGGCAAGCTCCACGCCGAGCAACTGCCGCCGGTCGTCGCGGCGGTGGAGGGCGTCGAGACCGACTTGAAACTCGGCCTGCTCCGCGCCCTCGTCACCCGGCCGGACGCGACCTCGCTGCTCGCCTCGGGCGACACCGACTTCACGCCGCACCTGTGGTACTACGCGGCGGCCCCGAACGAAGAAGCCGGGTCGCTGCGGGCTTTCGCAACGGGGGTGCTCGAACGGCTGACCGGCGGGCTGTCGGCCAAGAAGAACGCCACGGCCGAGCTCGTCAAACTCACGCAACCGAACGCCGCCAAGCAGGCCCGCTTCCGCGGCGGCGAGCGGCTCAAACTTTGGACCTGGGACGCGGCCAAGCAGACCGTCACGGCGACCGACGCCACCCGCCTCCAGGTTAGCGACTACCTCGGCTTACGGAATCTGCGCTGGGCACTGGAGCGGACCCCGAACGACCCGGCGACGGAAGAACTGTTCCTGACGATGACGGTCGAACGGGCCGTCGAGAAGTCCCAGTTCGGGGACCTCGCCACGGCCGACTCGGCCCTCTACCAGGTGCTCGCGGCGACCCCGTCCGACATGCTCATCGGCCTGCTCGACCGGGCCATGCTCGACAAGCAGACGGCGCGGGTGCTGGGCTTCACGCAAGTCCTGGCGGCCCGGTCCGACCGGTCGGCGGCGACGCCCGGGGCCACCGGCAAGCCCCCCGTCCTCGTCAAAGCCCTCGACTACCCGGACGCCCGGGTGCAACTCGCCGCCGCGATCGGCCTGCTGCGGACGGCCGCGGTCGGGCACGGCAAGAATGCACGGATCGTCGAGATTTTACGCCGCGCCGCCGCAGTCGAATCGGCTCCTGCCGGCGTCAAGGAGACCGGCCGGGCGCTCATCGCCGACCCGAACGACGCCCGGGCCGACAAGCTCGCGTCCCACCTCCGCGGCCTCGGCTACGCCGTCGAACGCTTCGTCACCGGCCGCGACCTGTCGAACCGACTGCTCGGGGCGGCGGACATCGACATGGTGTTCCTCGACCGGCACGTCGTGAACCCCGAACTGCGCGACTTGCTGCCGTCGCTCGTGAAAACCGGGGTCGTGTCGAACCGGCCGATCTTCCTCGTTGCCTCGACGAACGCGCCCAAGAAAATCCCGTTCGAGACGCTGCTGTTGCGGTTGGCCGTGTACGTCGCGGTCACGGAGACGGCTCCGATCGAAGTGCCGGTGCCGTTCTTCTTCGACACCCGCAAACCGACCCCCGACGCGGACCGCACCCGCACCGATCTGGCGGCGACCCGCGACCGCCGTCTCGGCGAATTGCACACCCTCCGCCTGGGCCGCTTGCAGCGACTCGTCGGCAGTTCCGGCCTGCCCCAGTCGGTCGCACTGCAAGCCCGACTCGAACAACGCCTGCCGCAGGTGACGTATGCCGCCCTCGCCGCGGAATACCCGGTGACGCCGGAATCGTCCCCCGAGACGTACAAAGCGCTCGACGCCAAGACCCGCAACATCCTGGCCAACCCGCAACTGGCGATGACGACCGACCGCCTGCCGACCGAAGGCCTGTTGAAGCTCCTGGAAGAACTCGAAACGGTCCTCGACGCCCCGCGCCGGCAGACGGCCGACCAGATGCTCGCCCGGCTCGACCCCGCCGCCCTCGGCCTTCCGACCGATTCGTCCCGGGACTCCGCGGTCGAGGACCAACTCGGGCGGCTGGCACGGGCCGTCGGTGGCGGCCGCGTGGTCGGCGAAGCCTATTCGGTCGCCGCACTGGCCGACGAAATCCGGGACGCGACCGCCGACCCGGCCCGCCTGCCGACCAACCCCGCCGAGAAGAAGCGGTCGGCGAAACTCGCCGTCGAGTACCTCCGGCGGATGGCCCTCGGCGAGATCGACGGCTACGACATTCGCCCGGCCGAAGTCAGTTTGCGTACGGCCTTGAAAGACGACGACCTCGCCGATCCGGCCATCGACGCCGTCTCCCGCATCCCGTCCGCGGAGGCGCAACAAGACTTGCTCGCCCTCGCCCTGACGGGTAACCGCCCCCTGCCGATCCGCATCCACGCCGCCGAACGGGTCGTGCAACACGTCCAGAAGCACGGCAAGTTGTCGGCCAGTAATTTGACCGAAGCCCTGGCGGCCGGCGTCGCGGCGGAGAAGGACGCGGAATTGCGCACGAAACTGGCCGTCGTCCAGCAATTGCTCGTGGGCAAGCCGGGCGACCTGGGCAAGCTGCTGCTCCAGTTCCCGCTCCCCCTGCCCGCCCCGCCGACGCCCCCGGCCGCGGCCCCGGTGCCGAACGAGGCCAACCCCGTCCCGGCCAAAAAACCGGACGGCGAGAAGTAGGCGGCCGACGGAGCGCATTCGCGCAAGTCGGCCACGGGGCGGCGTTCCTGGGCAGACTAGACCGCCGCCTCCCGTTGGTAGGGCCAACCGATGACCCCGAACGCTCCCGTCCCGACCCTCGACGAACTCACGGCCCGCTTTTTGGCCGCGGCGGCGATTTCCGAAGCGGACGAAACCTCCGAAGTCGAGCCGTATGAAGTCATTGGCGGGTTCCAGCCGTCGGCCGGCGAACTTTGGCGCGAGTCCCGTCAGGCCTTGCACGGTTTCACGAAAGACCCGGCCGCCGCTCCGCCGGAGTGGGCCGCGTTTGTGACGCACGACTCGCAGAGCCTGAACCACGTTCCCTCGACCCTCACGCCGTTCGCCGTGGGCCTGTTCCCGCAACGCCTGCGGAACTTCGCCGCCCTGTCGCAGAACACCTTCCTGCGGTCGCCGGCCTGCGTCGATAAGACCCCCGGGTTCACCGGCCTGCGCGGCTGGGCTGGGAAAGCCCTCCGCGGCACCGACGTGACGACGCTACTGGCCGCGTCCGGGGTTCTCGCGGCCCTCGGCGACCACACCGAGGCGCAAACTGCCTTGAACGCCGCCGAAACCTTCGCCAACCCCGACCAGCGTGCCGCCGTGCTGAACCAGCGCGGCAGCCTGGCCTGGCTCGCCGGCGATACCGAAGCGGCCCGGGACGCCTGGGCGCTGGCCGGGGCGAACGCGCCGGCCCAGTTCAATCTCGGCCTGTACCACCTCACTCAAGGCGCGAACGCCGCCGCCGTCGAGGCGTTCGCCGCGGCCGAAGCCAGTCTGCCCGAGTCGTCCGGCTGGTGCCACCTGACCCGCTTGTTCGCCACTCTGGCGAGCTAACGTCCGAGTTCCCGACACCCGGTGTCGGGAGTTCTGTCAGAATCCTCCGAGTTTTTCTTGTGCTACACAGCCGCGTATGATAGATTGCTAATGTCCCGTCGGGCGGCAGTCTTGGTGATTGGGCGACACTGAGGCAGCCACCGGCGGGGCATTTTTTTCTCCCGACCCGTTCGACTCTGTTTTTACACTTCTTCGCCCCGTCGCAACCAATCCCGCCGATACAATCGCTCCATCGCTCTCGGTCGTCCGCGGTGGGTGGCAGCATGTCGGTACGGTTCCGTCAAACTCTCTTCGTTCCCCTCCTCGCCAGCTTCCGCCGCGAACCCCGTCCCCCGGACGGCGGCACGAGCGGTCGTAACGCAACGGTTCACGCCGCTGCGGCCGACTGGTGGAATGCCGACTTTCTCGACACCGCGTCGGACGCCCGACTTGTCGCCAAGGTGCAGCACTTCTACGCCGCCGTGATGCCGGTGCCTTGGCACGCCGACGCGCTCGGCCGCAAGCCGGCCCTGCTCCGTTTCGCGCTGAATCACTTGCTCCACGGCCACGACGGTCTCGGGGCCAAACTCCACCGCTGTACCGACCCGACCGGACCGTACTACCGCCCCGGCGTCGGCCGACACTTTTGGGCCGCCCTCGCCAAGGCGACCGCCCCGGGCACGTCGCCGGACTGGCGGCCGGGGGTCGTGCGCGGGGCGGTCGTCCTCGGCCTGCTCACGGCCGGTCAACTCCGGGACCCCGGCGCGGCCTTCGACGACTTCCACCGGCTGTACCGCGGCCTGCTCGCCGAGTTCCCGGACCTGACCGCCGACGCCCTCGACGACTTCTTCGTCCGCGTCGGCACGATGCGCGGCCGCGAACTCGGGCCGCCGACCGACCCCACCGCCGCGACCCGCCCGCGCCTCGAACTCCTCCTCCGGCGGCTGCGCACGACGACGCCTCTGCGCAAGGCGACGGCCCGGCACGCCGAACGCCTCGCCGAAATGCGCGCCGTTACCTCCGACAACGCCATGACGCCGCGCTGGCAAGCGGTCGCCGACGCCTGCCGCGCGCCGGCCGACTTGCAGCAGTGGCCGCTCGACGGCGACGCGGTCAATGGCGTGCGCGACGTGGAAGCGGTGGCGACCTTGTTGCACCTGCGCAAGCCGAAAGTGTTTCCCCAGTGGACCGACGCCGTCCGCCGCGGCGTGGTCGCCCTGTCGGACGGCGTCCCGGTCGGCGGCCCGGCGTGGGAGCAGTACCGCACGGCGTGCGAGGTCGTGACCTGGCTTCAAGACGAAGT
>JAYTSV010000036.1:0-2618 GCA_043745465.1 Fimbriiglobus sp. | reverse complement strand
CCCTTCGGGAACGTCCACTGGGGGTTCTCCAGGACTGCAACCAGCTATAACCTGCGCTCGATCGAATCGTAGAGATTCGGCCGGGCCGTCACTCCCATCCCGCCTCCGACCCCTCCCTCACAGTGTTTGCCCTCGGGCGACGCGGACCTCGGACCGGACCGCCCGGCGGACCGTCCCCGCCGGCGTGTGGGTGCGGCGGCGGCGTGGACTTGCGCGCGGGTCGCGTGATGCTGAGGCAGGCCACTTTCGCCGGTGCGACGACAGAGCGGACACGCCGAGATTCTAGGATGCTCGCGCGGACCGAGCGAATTCTTGTCGCCGCGCGTCGCGGCGCAACCCGGGCACTTGGAGCGACCGGCTGCATCGGTTAGACTGCACCCCCGTTCCCCGAGGAGTCCGCCCGTGCGCTGGTTCGCCCGCATCGCCGCCGCCGTCGCGCTGTCCGCGCTCGCCGTCGCCGCTCTGACGTGGGCCGACTGGCCCCGGCCGCTCTTCGTCGTGCCGTTGCCGGAGCTGGAGTTGACGACGCAATTGTTGACCCGGCGGAACCTGGAAATGGACCGGGCGTCGGAAACGAAGTCGCTCCCAGAAGCGTCTCGCACGCCCTGGCTCGGCTTCGTCCTCCACGAGGAAATCGCGTCGCGGCAAAGCAATTTCAGCCCGACACAAAACCGCGGTGACCTGTGGTTCGTCAACTTGCAGGACGGCCGCACGTTCGGCCCGTCGGACTTCGGCGAGGAGGGCCGGGCCGCCGCCAAGGCCTTGGCCCTGAAACGGCTCGCGGCCGACCCGACGGACCGCTGGGCGCACGACACCCTGACACAGCCGCCGTACAAGTCCGTCGTGTCGCATTACGCCTGGGACGGCCGCGGCGCGGCGGTCGTCGGCGGCCTGTGCCGGTTCGATCCCGAGACCGGCCGGTCCACGCCCATCGCCGCCGACCGCGCGGCCGACTTCCTCGTCAGCGCGAACGGCGAGACCCTGCTGACCTTCACGCCGACCCAGGAGATGCCCCAGGGCGGCGGCCCGCTGCCCCCGCCGGGGGACGCCGACTTCGTCTGCTTCGACCTGACGGCCGACCCGCCGACCCGCACCCGCCTCGACTTCACCATCGCCGGCGGGCGAGGGCAGCGCACCGGCTGGTCGCCCGGCCGGCACGAAGACTCGACCGTCCGCGTCGGGTCGTACGCCCTGTCGGGGGACGGCCGCACGGTGGCGGTGAGCGAGACGTGGCGGAAGGGCGAGACGTGGCGGCAGGGCGAACGGGTCGGACCGCTCGGGGTGACGCTGTACGACACGCGGACGGGCCGACAGACCGGGCGACTCACGGACTACGGCCCCCCGTTGCCGCCCCCCGTCGGCCGCGGTCAGTTCGATCCGGCCCCCGTGCCCGACGGCAGCGAGGCCGGGGCGTTCGGGCTGACCTTCGCCCCGGACTCGCGGAGCCTGCTCCTGTACCGCCTCTACAAGTCGGGCCTCGAATACCCGCCCGACCCCACACTCCACTACTTCGAGGCGTTCCGCAGCCTGGGCGAGTCGCGGGTCATCGACCTGGCAACGGGCGCGTACTGCCCGCCGCCGCACCCCGGTTACCGGCCGTACCGGGACCAACAGGCGGTCAACCTGATCCTGCGCACGGACGATGGCGCGCTGCGGACCGAACTGGAGGGCAACCCGGCCAAGCCGGACCGCTTCCGCGTCGTGGACGCCGACGGCACGCCCCGCTGTGCCTGGCGTCCACTGGCGGCCGGCGCGTGGGGCGACGACCGCCTCGGGTTGGGCGCGCAGTTCGTCCCCGGCACGACGGGGCTGGCCTGGATCCGCACGGACCGGCCGGAGCACTGGCTCGTCGCCCGGGCGCGGAAGCTCTTCAAGTGGCCGCCGCGGGTTCCGGTCACCGACCTCGTCTGGTACGACTGGGCGGCCGACGACCTGCGCGTCGTCTGCCGCCTGGAGGCCGTCCGGCCGAAGGGCGAGCGGCTGGACCTGTTCGTCCAGCCGAACCGCCTCGCCGTCCTGCGGCAAATCCCCTACGGCGGCACCATCGAAGTCTGGGACGCCCCCCCGCCGCGCCCGCCGTGGGCCTGGACGGTCCCCGCCGTCGTCGCCGTCGGCGTGCTGCTGACGACCGCCGGCGTCCGGTTGCGCCGGCGGCCCGTCCCCGTCGTTTGAAGGAGTCCGCCCGTGCGCTGGTTCGTCCGCACCGCCGTCGCCGCCGCGCTGTCCGCGCTCGCCGTCGTCGCCCTGACGTGGGCCGGCTGGCCGGGGCCGCGGTCGGTCGTCACGCTGCCGTTGGGCAAAGCCGCCGGGCTTGTGTACTTTCAGCGCTTGTCGTGGGGCGAAGCCGCGCCCTGGCGGCTCATCGCGGGATTCTCACCGGTGCCGCAATTGGCGTACACCTTCTTGCACGAGGACGGCCGAGTTGTCGGCCCCTGGCTCCCCGCGACGGACATCAAAGTCTACGGCTTCGACCGCGACCGGCGGTTGCTCGCGGCCGTCAACACCCCGGGCGACGTGCTTGCGGGCGAACGTACTCTTCCCCGAGCCACTCGGCCCGACGAGGACGACCAAACTCAGCGCGGGCAAGCGAATCGACATGCGGGGGGACCAAGTGGACT
>JAYTSV010000035.1:0-9722 GCA_043745465.1 Fimbriiglobus sp. | reverse complement strand
GAGGGCGCGAACGATCGCGGGCGGGGCTTCGAGGGGGGTCGCGGTCATGGCAGGCTCCGGGAAGGACGCGACCGCCCCGGAACGGTCCGGGGCGGTCGAGGGTCGGGGGCAGGAATGTCACCGGCGACGCCGACCCGCAGGTCTGAGGGTCGGCGAGGCCGGCGCGCCGAGCGGTAACTCGCTCGGCAAGTGTTTTGGCGCGGACTCGGGCGTTCTTGAGGGGGCCCCCGTCGTCGAGGCCACCGGCACCGACGCCAGCACGGCCAACGGGAGGCGGGGTTTCGGAGGGCGCGCAGCGGGCACGACATCCACCCTGAATGCGGGTCGCAGACTCGACTCCCCAGCCGAGAGGACGAACATGCTGCTGGCGGGCGGTGCCCTCGTCGGCCGGCAACCAGGTCAACGGGTCAGCCCCCGGGCGGGGCGGCCTCGCCGACAGTCGGCCCGGCGAGCGCCCGCCGGACGAGGCCCTGCGCGTCGTCGAGGAACGACTGGCCGAGCATCCAACGCAGGTAGCCGGCGTCGGTGCGGGCCACGTCGGCGAGGCGGCGGCCCCGGTGCTTGCCGAAGCCGAACGCGACCTGGCCGGCGGCGTCCCGGCGGAAGCGCCCGGCCACGTCCACCTCGACCAGCGCGGCGTGCAGGGCGGCGACATCGGCGGGCAGGCCGTAGCGGCCGACCTGGCGGTCGAGGACCTCGACCGCCGCGAGGGCGTCCGCCAGGGCGGCGTGGGCACCCTCGTGGTCTCGGCCGAGGTAGAGCCGCACGGCGTGGGCGAGGTCGCGCGGCTCGAACCGGCGGTACACGCCCAGGGCGTCGAGGACGCCCCGCCCGGCGACGGCGAAGCGGACGCCGGCCCGCGCGAACTCGGCGGCCAGCAGCGGCAGGTCGAACGACGCGACGCCGAAGCCGGCCAGGTCGCAGCCCCCCAGGAAGCGGCGGAGGTCGTGCGCGACGGCGGCGAACGGCGGCGCGGCGGCCACGTCGGCGTCGGTCACGCCGTGGACGGCGGTCGCGGCGGCGGGGATCGGCACGCCGGGGTTGACGAGCCGGCGGTAGACTTCGCTCGGACCGCCGGGCGTGAACTTCACGGCGGCGACCTCGACGACGCGGTCCCGCGCGACATCGACGCCGGTCGATTCGAGGTCGATCGCGGCCAGCGGCCGGGTCAGGGTCAGGTGGCGCAACTGCACGGTCATCGGTGTCCTCGTTGATAGCGTAGTGTCGGGCACCGCCGGATCGACGGCCCCGCGGCGGCGACGCGACGCCGCCCGCGCTGAGGCGGCGCGGGCGGCGTCGGGGATGCGAATGGCTGCCGCCTCAGGGCGTTTCGGCGGGCGGGCGCGACTGTCGGGGTAGGCTCTTGCGACGCTCGCGGCCGTCGGGCACCGGCAGGCCTCGCGACTCGAACCACCCCGCGATCAGCGCCGTGACCGTGTCGCGGCAGCGGCCCAGCCCCGCCGCGATGTCTTGCATGGGCAGCCCGCCGTCCCAGAGCGACTTCGCCCGCTCGCGCTGCGCTAACGCCTCCGGAGTCGCCGCCAGCCGGCCGCGGGCCGAGCGGCCGTCGGGGGCGACCGACCCGCGCGCGGCGTGCCAGTACGCCAGAGCCTTCGCCGGCCACGTGCGGTGGCAGCCGAGCCGCGAGGCGATGTCGGCCTGCCGGATCCCGGCGTCGGACAACTCCTTGACCCGGTCCGCGAGAGCCGCCCACGGCGGCGGCACCACGAAGTCGATCGACAGCGAGGGCCGCAGCGCCGCGTCCGCCGCGTCGTCGTCGGCGGCGACCAGCGACGCCGGCGGCGAGACGGAGAACGTGCCGGTCAGGGACTTGCGCTTGCCCGTGGGGCGGGCGGTCTCGGCGACCGTCACCGCCCCGACGAGTTGCCGCAGGGCGACCGCCGCCGCCGGCCCGCCCGCGGTTAGCACGCCGTGCAAGTCTTCGAGTTGGCGGTCGATCCACTCCGGCGTCGGCGGCGCGTCGGGGGCATCGCCGGCTCGCCGCAGGGCCGCGAGCTTCCGGCCGAGTTCGCCGCGCTCGCGGCGGCGGACGGCCAGGCGCTCGCCCACGTCGCCCCCGGGCGTACCGTCCTCGATCGAGTCGACCAGGCGGGCGACCTTGGCCTCGACGGCCGCGAGTTGCTTCTCCAGGTCCCGACGCTCGTCGGGTCGCGTCCGGACCCGGGACTGCCAGTCCGCCCCGGCCGCCGCGTGGACCGCCGCCCGCCAAGCCGGGTTCCGCAGGACGGCCGCCCCGACGACTTTGAGCAGTTCCCGCTCGGCCCGCTCGCGGGGCAGTTGCGTCTTGACAATACAGACACCAGTCGAGGAGCCGTCGCACTTCAGGTACTTGCCGTTGGCCCCGGCCACCTTAAACGTGGAGCCGCAGGCGGCGCACTTGACCAGGCCTTGGAGCAGGTGCCGGGGCCGCTGCGCGTCGCGCGTGGAGCCGCCCAGTCGGCCGGAGGCCCCGCGGCACCCCGCCAGGCGGGCCTCGTTCTCGTCGAGCAGGCCCTGGGCCTGGGAGAACAGGGCGTCGTCGACGATCCGCAGGTCGGGCCGCTCCCGCGTAAACTGCGCGGCGTCCTCGGGCGGGCACTCCTCCTGGCGGACCCGGCCGGTGATGGGGTTCAGGACGTTGGTCGCGCGGCCCCAGGCCCAGAGGCCGACGTACTTCGGGTTGCGCAACAGCTTGACCACGTAGCAGGCGCGCCAGGCGGCCTTCCTCGAGCGGTGGTCCTTGGGGCAGCCCATCCGGGTCAGCTCGCGGGCGATCCAGGCCATCGGCCGCCGGTCGATCACGAACCACCGGAAGATGCGGCGGACCCACTCGGCGTCGCCCTCGGCGACGACGACCCGCCTACGCGGCTTGGCGTTGCGGCCCCGCCGCCCCGACTCGGTGCCGGGGACCGGCTCGGACGCGTAGCCGAAGCACCACTGGCCCACCGAGTAGCCGCCGAGGACGGCCTCCTCTTGGCCGCGGAGGACGGCCTCGCGCAACTGCTTGAGGAACTCGGTGTGCATCCACGAGCGGAAGGTGGCCATCAACTCCCAGCCGGGGCGGTCGGAGTCGATCCCCTCGGTGGTGCTGACGACGCGGACGCGGTGGACGAAGACCAACTCCTTGAGCATGGGGGCGCTGATGACGAACTCGCGGGCGAGGCGCGAGAGGCTCTCGAAGTAGAGGACGCCGAACCCGCCGGCCTTGGCGGCGGCGAGCATCGCCTGGAGGCCCTTGCGGTCGGGCCGGGATCCGGAGACGGCGTGGTCGGCGAACTCGAACTCGGCGCGGAGGTCGTGGCCGTTGGCGGCGGCGGCGTCGCGGCACTTGCGCTACTGCTGGTCGATGCTCGAGTCGTCCTGCAGGTTGCTGCTGTAGCGCGAGTACGAGGCGGCGGCCCCCGCCGTTCCGCCCCCCTGGTGTGTGGAGCGACGGCGGGCCGCCCGTGCGGCGGTGAGTTTGGGCGCGGTCCTCGGTAGGACCGGGTGTGCTGAATCTGTGTTGAAAAGGTCCCCAGCAGTCGCCAACCAACCGTAAACGACCACAACCAACAGGATGTACGCAACCCGTCTGTACGTCAGTGCTTCCGGCGTAAATCCTGGTAGGCAAAGTTGATGAAGAAACAGGGACGATCGAATCCCGCCCTCTCCGCTTTCGTCGCGAGGCCCGCCATGACCCGGCGGGCCTCCGCCGCTCACGGAGAAATCCTCGCCTCAGACCCCCTGTGCCTATCCACACCGAAGCTCACCACTTGCTGGCATGGCGATCCCACTTACGCCGTCGCTTCGGGCTGAAACTCGGTGCCACGAGTGCTCCTCGCCGTCCTACGCTATGCCGCCTGCCCCCTCGGTCCAACGGGTGGCGAGTTGCCGCGATGCGCCCCGCGTCGGAGGAGTTCAAGACCCACGCGCTGCGATGGCTGGTAGAGCGGACGTACAAGAGGCTGACGCTCTGTCGTAAGTCAAACCGTAACTACGAGCACACGCTGGCAAGTAGTCGGGCAGTAGTGCGGGCGGTCCTCATCGGGATCGATGCGTAGTCTCGCCAAGACGAACAGAGTGTGATTATCCCCACAGACACTCAGCCACATCGTGTCGCATTGATCGTCGCGACATCAGTTCTCCGCAAAGTCATCATCTCGTCGAATGCATGCTTGACAGTAGCGGGGTCGGAGCCGAGACTGCTTTCGTCAGGGCACAGGGGTGATCGACCAGTCCAAGCCCCAAATCTTGTTTCAGCCGCCGCCCCGCATCACTCCTTCGGGTCCGTAGGCAACAGTGCCTGCGGGCGGGCGGTCAACTTCGGCTTCGACGCAGCGTCATAGGTCACTACCCACACGCGGTCGAACACCCCGTCCCCGATTGACCTCGGCTTAGGGGCAACGCCCAGGGCGCGAATCAATTCGGGAATCTTCCCGTGGTGCCACGACACCAGCACCGTTTTGCCCTCGTACTTGCGGTCGGTGAGCAGTTCCGTCGCCAGCGCGGCGAAATCCTCGTTCTTGATCCGGTCGTTGATCGCTAAGTTCATCGCACGCCCGAGCGGCTCGAGCGTCTCGACCGCCCGGTTGCTCTTGTTGGAAGCCTTCGCCGCGAACAGGAAGTCCGGTGCGGGGAACGGGTCGGATCGGTCGGCGGACTTCTCAAACAGCTCGAGCAGCGCATCGGCGCGCCTACGACCGGCCTCGTTGAGGTCCCGTCCGTCGTCAGGCTTCTCGGCATGGCGGACGATCAGGACCGTCTTGGGCCGCGTCGGCGTTGCCACTGGCTTGGCTGCAGAGCAGGCGCAAGTCGCGAGCGTGGCGAGCACTAAGGACAACGGGACTTTCACGCGGTGGCCTCGAAAGTGAGAAGGTTTCAGTGCCCAGGCTCACCGCGCGGACCTCTTGGCGAACGCCTCGGTGTCCGCGGCGGCTTTGGTGGGCTGCCCCGGCTTCCCAAGAAACCCGAGGTCCTTGAACCAATCGACGTACCGGTCGGTCCACGTGCCGAACGGGATGCCCCCCCGTGCCGTCAGCCCGCCCCCGTGGCCGCCGTTGCCGTAGATGTGCATCTCCAGGTTGGGGACCCCGGCCTTGAGCATGGCGGTGAAGTAGTCGGCCGCCCAGAGGGCGTGAACCTTATCACCAGGCCCCGCGGAGGCGATGAAGCTGGGCGGGGCGTTGCGCGGAATCTTAGTCGCCGCGTCGCGGGTGAAGGGGGTCGGACCCGGATAAATCACGCCGACGAAGTCGGGCCGCGCCGACACCTTCGCCAGCGGGTCGGCCGGGTCGGCGTTGTCGCGCGCGAAGTCGTCGAAGAAGAGGGCGGCCGGGGCGGCCAGCTCGGCCCCCGCGGAGAACCCCACGATCCCGACCTTCGCCGGGTCCAGCTTCCACTCCGCCGCGTGGGCCCGCACCAGTCGGATGGCCTGGAAGGCGTCGTTCACGGCGTCGGTCTTGGGTTCGTAGCCGTCCACACGCAGGCGGTTTCGCAGGACGATCGTCGAGACACCGTGCTTCGCGAAGAAGGGCACGAAGTCGCCGCCCTCGGGCCCGACCCACAGGATTTGGTGGCCACCCCCAGGCGCGACGATCACGGCCGCGCCGGTGTTGCCCGGCTTGTCGCCGACCAAGTGCACCTCGATGGACGGGTTGTGGATGTTCAGGACGCTCTTCGTCGGGCCTACCTTATCCTTGAGCGTCGTGTTGTACCGCTCGGCCTCGTGGACCCGGTCCCTCTTCAATCGCGGCGAGTCCGCGGGGTAGAGCGGAAGCACCACTCCGCCAGACAGGATGGACTCCGGGACGAAGGGCTTAGTCGGGGTGACGGGCTGGGCTCGCGCGGCGTGGCACCAAGTCATCAGCAAGAGCAGCAGACCTGCGTAACGCGTCATGGTTCGTCCTTCCTTTGGCCGGCCGATAGCGGGGAGACTAACGTCGAGGGGTCGGGGTCGGCAGGTTCCCAATGTCTCGGAACCGAGCGGCGTGAGTTCGTGTGCAGTCATGATATGTCATCCGCGGGAGTCACCCAGTCGGTGCTTGCTCGTAGCGGCAACTTGTCCACTTCGGGACCGGGGTTCAGCATGTCAGTTGTCTTACCGGTGGCCAAGGAGTACGGCGAGACCGACTGACGAATGAGTCCAGAAGGCAAGATAGGTTGACGTGCGCGATTTTGCATTCGGAACGAACTTGCGTCAACGTCGCACGACGCGTGGGCAAGCAATCCGGGCGAAAAGCTGGCAATCGAGTGAGAGACTCGACCGGGCGGCTTGCAGGGTGAATCGCCTCGCGATTGGGTCGCTTACCGGACCGCCGACTTTCTGGCCGCGTGCAATTTGAAGGCGGGACTAACGCGACGGGCTTTCAGGATTCTTCGGAGTCGGCGTCGAAGGAGTTGTTGGCTGGACGGTTCGGTCGGGTAAAGTGAGTGCGACTCGAAAGCCGTCATAAATCATCCGGTTGTCCTCGGCATTACTCCCTCGGGAGGCGGCGCGGAGGGTACTCGGTCCCATGTCACCCGCCCATGAACTTCCCCGAACGACGCGACGTTCGCTGTTCAAGACTTTAATCCTGACGGGGTCTTGCGACGGCAGGTCATCGTAAGGCCCGTAGAAGTCCTGACACTGCTGCCAGACGAGTCCATTCATATCGTACAAGCCCCACTTGTTCGGTTTCTTCTCCCCAACAGGGTGCGGGCGGCCAGACGCATTCTCCCGATTCCAGCAGTACTCACCGAGTTGCCGTCCGTCTTCGCCGAACGAGTACGCCGTCTGAGACCCCGACCGGCACGCGTATTCCCATTCCGCCTCGGTCGGTAAGCGAAAGATGAAGCCCTGCGTGCCAGCGGCGGTCAAGGTTGCGCAGAAGTCCGTAGATTCTCGCCACGTTACGTTCTCGACCGGGAAACGCTTGGTATCGATACCCTCGGCGTCACGTTTCGCGGCTCCCGTGGCCGAGAAGACGCTCGGATTTCGGCTCGTGACGGCAACGAACTGCTCTTGCGAAGTCGGGGATTTGGCCAAGTAAAATGGCCTCGTGATCTCTACCCGGTGTAGCCGTTCCGGGTCGAAGCCATTTATGATTCCTGCTCGGCACACCTCGCTCGGTGGCGAACCCATCATGAAACTGCCCTTCGGGATTAGCTGAAAGTCCATTTTCCTCCCGCCGCCGATATCAACGGCCAACGAGGTCGGCCAATCGTTCACGGCCGCAACTGAACCGGCGCTCGACTGGTCACCGGCAATGCCCCCCGATGGCACGGGCGTAGCAACCGGCTCTTGATCCGCAGGGGTTATGGCAACGCGAGCAGCGCCTGTATCTGGTTGTGCCCTTACCCGCACAATGACCTTCTCGCCCCTCTTAAGCGTGAACTCGGTCGTGTCGAGCGCTAACCCGTCCGCCCCCTCGACTCGGACCTTGTATGCGCCTGTGTCGATCTTCCTGTCCCGGACGCCGGGTTCGATCGTGTACACCGTCCTCCCGTCCGGCCCGGACAGGATGAGTTTGCCGCCCTTGATCCGGGCCTCGACGGCCGGGTCGTCGATTTCGACCACCAGCGTGCCGTTCGCGGTTTGGAGGCGGAACGCCACGGCCGCGACAGCCCCGGCTAGCGGGAGGAGCGCGGCCACCACGATCGCCGCCCACAGCGGCCGGCGGGCCCGCGCCGCCGCCTGAGCCGGGCGGGCCGCCGGCGCGTCGTTGAGCAGTCCGAACGGCGACTCCGCCTGGGTTCGGACGGCCGCCGCTGGTGCGGGGGGGTACACGGCCGCCACCGCCACCGCCACCGGCTCGTCCGCGGGGGCCACCGTGTCCAGGTCGAGGGCGTCGGCGAACTCGGCCATGCTCGCGAACCGCTCGGCCGGGTTCTTGGCCATCGCCCGGTCGCAGACCGCCTCCAGCCACGCGGGCGCGTCCGGCCGGAACGCCCGCAGGGGCGGGACCGGCGCGGCCAGGATTTGGCCGAGGACCGTCGCGAGTCCCCCCACGTACGGGGGGCGGCCGGCCAGCATCTCGAACAGCATCACCCCGAGGGCGTACACGTCGGTCGCCGGGCCGATCGCCCCGGTGTCCCCCCGGACCTGCTCCGGGGCCATGTAACTCGGCGTCCCGATCAGGCCGCCTTCGCGGGTCAGCTTGACCTCGTTCGGATCGACTTCGCCGGACAGCTTGGCCAGCCCGAAGTCCATCACCACCGGCTCCCCGGCCGGCGTCATCATCACGTTGGCGGGCTTCAGGTCGCGGTGGACCACCCCATTCGCGTGGGCGTAGCCCAGTGCTAAAGCGACGCCGCGGGCGATCTCGGCCGCCCGCCGCGGCGTCAGCGGCGCGTCGGGGTCGATCGACTGGTCGAGCGGGGTGCCGGCGAGGTAGGCCATCGTGATGTAAGGCCGCCCGCCGATCGCGCCGGCGTCGAACACCGTGCAGATGTTCGGGTGGTGCAGCGCGGCCGCCGACCGGCCCTCGCGGGCGAACCGCTCGACCCGCTTGGCGTCGGCCCCGTCGATGAAGGGGATCTTGAGCGCGACCTTCCGCCCGAGTTGCGAGTCCTGGGCCAGGTACACGGCCCCCATCCCGCCCCGGCCGAGGAGTTTCAAGACTCGGTAGCGGCCGAACTCCGCCGGCAAGGTCGGGAACGGCTCGGCGTCCGCGCCCGGCCGGCTCTTGTGGGTGTCCCGCGACAGGCCGTCGAGCGTCGGCCGCGCCGCGAACGGCAGCCCGCACTTCGGGCACTTGACCGTCTTCCCAGCGACCTTGTCGTTCGCGGTACACACCGCCCCGCAGTCGCGGGCTGGGCACTGGATGCGGATGGCCATGACAGCCTCGGGTGGGGCGGGGCAAGGCGGCTACCGGGCGGCCCGCGGTCGTAGCTTGTGACGCGGGTCATAGTGTACCGAGCCGGCACCGCGGCCGCAACGCCCTCCCGCGCCGATCCGGGGGTCGAGGCGTGCAAGTGCTCGCTTTTAGGCGGGGTCCTTCGGCGTCGTGTCGTTGACGTGGGCCGCCGTGACCACCTCGCCCGCCGGATCGAAGTCCCGCATCGCCACCCGAATGTGTGGCCAGCGTCCCAGTGACACGGAGTCGTAGATGCGACAAAGGTTCCGGCCCTCGACCGTTAGCCCCCACACCTTGGCCCCGGCGAACACGATGGTGAACGAAGCGACCTCGTGCGCCGACTTGGCGTCCAGTGGTGGACACCCTGGCCTCGAACCTCGCACGCCAGCGGGACACCGAGAACTGCTCGGAGTTCATCGCCCCGCGCGACTCGTTTCCCATCACCACCAGCACCTGATCGACCGACTCGACCCTGTCGAGATCGAACAGGCCGTCGAACGCCTTCTGCCGCTCGCACCCGCGATGTCGGCGAAGACCGCCTTAGACGCGACGTGCCGCTGCCGCCAGATTTCGGTTGTGGGGAGGGGCGGGGTCGCGATCAGGGTGTGGAACTTGAGCGGGAAGGCATCCAGGGCATTCCACTCATGGTTGATTTTGCGGTGGGCGGTTGCCCAGCGTGGAAGTGTTAGGTGACGTTCGTGAATACGTACCGGCTATTTCGCTCGTCGTAAATGCGCGCGTCGAAACAGAGGGATAGCAACGCGGGTAGTAGGGGCTTCTTGGGAGAGTCGTGGCCCCGGCGTCGTACTGTACCGATGCTCCGCGTCAGGCAAGCAGAGACCAACCTTCAAGACTGAAAATGCCGAGTACACCCAGTAGGATTTGAACCTACAACCTTCGGTTCCGTAG
>JAYTSV010000034.1:0-9723 GCA_043745465.1 Fimbriiglobus sp. | reverse complement strand
GCAAGCATCAAATCCGGAATAACACCATTTTCCGCATGCTCGACTGGTCAACTTCCAAACTCACCGACTGGCGAGCCGAGAGCACTGGCGGCGAGATTCGTGGCGGACGTGCTTGCAGACTATCTCCCCGTCGCGCAACTTGGTCTCGGCGCGCGGGGGCGGGTTCTGGGTAGAATGACTCCGGGAGTGCAAACGCCCCAGACTGCCCCTTCGTGGGCGCGGCGGGCCGGGTCATTTGGGAGTGGCACACGACATGGCGGCACCGATCCTTGCGGACTCGTACAACCGGGACGTGCTCGAACAAGAATACCTCAAGTGGCAGTCCGAACCGGCGTCCGTGGACCCCACCTGGCAAGCCTTCTTCGCCGGGGCCGAGTTCGCCGGGAACGGCATCCAGCAGCGGGTCGAAGCCCTGCCCCAGGCGACCGGCACCGGGGCCAGCGCGGCCGACCTGCGGCTGCAAACCGGCGTCGTCCGGCTGGTCTTTTGGTACCGCCAGATCGGCCACCTCCAGGCGTACACCGACCCGCTCACGGACGGCCCGCCGCCGCCGCACCCGCTGTTGCAACTCGACAAGTTCGGCCTGACCGAGGCCGACCTCGACACCGTGGTCGATGCGTCCATGCTCTTCGGCTCCCCCGACCGCATGTCCCTCCGCGAGTTGGTCGGGGTGGTCAAGGACACCTACTGCGGCAAGGTCGGCGTCGAGTACATCCACATCGACGACTACGAGAAGCGCTCCTGGCTGGCGGCCCGCATGGAGCCGTCCCGCAACCGCGCGAACTTCCCGCTCGCGCAGAAGTACCGCTTCCTGATGACCCTGCACTACGCCACGATGTTCGAGCAGTACCTGCACACGAAGTACGTCGGCCAGAAGCGGTTCAGCCTCGAAGGCGGCGAGACCCTGATGCCGATGCTCGACGCCGTCGTCGAGCGGTCGCCGGCGCTGGGCATCGAGGAGATCGTCGTCGGCATGGCCCACCGCGGCCGGCTGAACGTCCTGGCGAACACCTTGCAGAAGCCGTTCGCGGCGATCTTCAACGAGTTCGAGGACGTGTACATGCCCGAGACGACCCGGGACGGCGACGGCGACGTGAAGTACCACCTCGGCTTCGGCGCGGACATCAAGACCTCGTCCGGCGGCGTCGTCCACATCTCGCTCACGCCCAACCCCAGCCACCTCGAAGCGGTCAACCCCGTCGTCGAGGGCCGCGTCCGGGCCAAGCAGCGGCAGCACGGCGACACCGAGCGCAGCACCGGCCTGCCGCTGTTGATCCACGGCGACGCGGCGTTCGCCGGGCAAGGTCTGGTCGCCGAGACGCTGAACATGGCCAACCTCGCCGGCTACCGCACCGGCGGGACGCTGCACCTGGTCATCAACAACCAGATCGGCTTCACGACTAGCCCGCGCGACGCCCGCAGCACGCAGTACTGCACCGACCTGGCGAAGTTCATCGGTGCCCCCGTGTTCCACGTCCACGGCGAGGACCCCGAGTCGGCCGTCTACGCCACGCAGCTCGCGCTGGAGTACCGCCAGAAGTTCAAGGCCGACGCGGTCATCGACCTCGTCTGTTACCGCAAGTACGGGCACAACGAGGGCGACGAGCCGGCCTTCACGCAACCGGTCGAGTACCGCAAGATCAAGGCGAAGAAGTCCCCGGCGGACGTGTACACCGCGGCGCTCATCGCCAGCGGCGACATCAAGCCGGAGGAGGCGGCCGCGATCGACGAGGCGTTCAAACACCGCCTCGACGACGCCCTCAACGGCGTGAAGGGGGAGATCAAGGCGGGCCACACCAAGTCGAAGCGCATGGCCGGGTTCACGCAGCGCTGGAAGGGCTTCTCGAAGGAGTACAGCCACGACCGCGCCGCCACCGCCATCGCGCCCGAGGTCGCGCGGCGAATCGCCGAGCAGTTCGTCAACGTCCCCGACGGCTTCCACTGGCACCCGACCATCCAGAAGCTCGCCGAGAAGCGCCGGGCGTCGATCCTCGGCGGGGGCGACGACATCGACTGGGCCACCGGCGAAGCCCTCGCCTTCGGCTCGCTCGTGCTCGACGGCGTGCTGGTGCGGCTCAGCGGCCAGGACTGCCGGCGCGGCACGTTTAGCCACCGGCACTCGTCGTACTTCGACCAGGAGGACGGCAAGCCGACCTGCCCGCTGGCCAACCTCGACCCCGCCGCCGGCCTGTTCGAGGTCTACGATAGTTCGCTGTCCGAAGCCGCGATCCTGGGCTTCGAGTACGGCTTCACGCTGGACGAGCCGAACGCGCTGGTCATGTGGGAGGCCCAGTTCGGCGACTTCGTCAACGGCGCGCAGGTCATCACCGACCAGTTCATCGCGTCCGGCGAGTCGAAGTGGAACCGCTCCAGCGGCGTCGTCATGTTGTTGCCGCACGGCTACGAGGGCCAGGGGCCGGAGCACTCCAGCGCCCGGCTCGAACGCTTCCTGCAACTGTGCGCCGAGGACAACATCCAGGTCTGCAACTTCACCACGCCCGCGAACTACTTCCACGGCCTCCGCCGGCAGGTGAAGCGCAACTTCCGCAAGCCGCTGATCGTGATGACGCCCAAGAGCCTGCTCCGCCTCTCCGCCGCGACGAGCCGCACGGAGGACTTCACGACCGGCCATTTCCAGGAGATTATCGGCGACGCCACGGCCGACCCCAAAGCCGTGACGCGGGTCGTCTTGTGCAGTGGCAAGGTCTACTACGAGTTGGCGGCCAAGCGCGAGGCGGAGAAGGCGGGGCACGTCGCCGTCCTGCGGATGGAGCAGTTCTACCCGTGGCCCGAGCAGCAGTTGAAGGCCGAACTGGTGAAGTACCCGGCGGCGACGGAGTTCGTCTGGTGCCAGGAGGAGCCGCACAACAACGGCGGCTGGTCGTTCGTCGAGCCGCGCCTGCGGTCGATCGCGGCGAAGCCGTTCGAGTACGTCGGCCGCGACCCCGGCGCGAGTCCCTCGACCGGGTCGCTGTTCGTCCACAAGCACGAGCAGGCGGAACTCGTCGAGGCGGCGATCCTGAAGCCGGTCCCCCACTTCGTGCTGGCGAAGAAGAAGGCCGACGTGGCCCCCGCCGCGCTCGTCCTCACGAACGCCGCGGGCGGGTAAGTCCGCGGCGGGGCCGGAGACTTACCCGGTCGGGCGCTGCAGGACCAGGCCCCAGTGCCACGAGCAGCAGCACAAGTCTTCGTCGCGGACGTACCGGAAGCCGGCGTCCTCGGCCCACGCCCGGCACTGCTCGGGGGTCGGGCGGATGGCCAGCGTGGGGCCACGCGGGGTGAGTTCGTCGGCCTGCCAGTGGATGACGCCGACCTTGCCGCCGGGGGCGAGGGCGCGGTACGCTGTGCGGAGCAACTCGACCGGCTGTTCGATGTGCAAGATGTTGAACAGCAGCGCGTAGCCGGCACTGCCGTCCGGCCGGCCAGAGCCGTCGGCGAGAAAGTCTCTCTCTTCGGCGACGACGTTGGTCAGGCCGGCGGCCGTGGCGCGGGCGGCGGTCGCGGCGACCATCTGCGGGTCGATGTCGAGGGCGAAGACGGTGCCCGCCACGAGCTTGGCCACCGGAACGGTGAACAGGCCGTAGCCGCAGCCGAACTCGACCGCGTCGATCGGCCCGCGGCAGTCGAGCCTGCCGACGATGCACTCGGGGTTGAAAAACGTCTGCCAGTACGCCGCGTCCGGCATCCCACTCTCGCGGCCCTTCGCCATCGGTCGGCCTCCGTCGGTGGATGGAATCCGTTCACGGGACCGGTACGCCGAGTTGGCGACAGATCGCTCGTGCGGTCGGGTCCAGAACTTCCCGGTGTCGGGGGATCGCGGTCCGCCGGCCGTTGACCGGGTTTTCCCAAATCGAGTGGTCCGAGCCTTCCCTTGCCAGGACGCACCCGTGGAGCACGGGGTGCCGGATCAGGTCTCGCCGCTTCACGACACGACCACCCCCGCGGGCACCCGTTCGACGGCCGTGCTGGCCCGCAAGTGCAGGTGCAGCGGCTCTTCGAGGTCGGCGTCCGGGTCGGCCCGCGACGGGTCGGGGACGGGCAGCGCCTCGCCCCGCTCCAGGCACAGGTTCGCCAGGTCGAGCAGGGCGGACGCCAGCAATCGGCGGGCGTCCGCAAGGTCCGCGCCGCAAGTGATCGCGCCCGGAAAGTCCAGGACGTGGGCGTGGACGCCACCGTCTACGAACTGGTACGCGGCCTTGTACGTCAGCATTGGAACCGCCTCAGGTAGAAATGGGCAGGCCGCTTATTGGACCCGCCCGGCGTGCTCACTGCTTGAGGAGGAGGCGGCCGGTGTAGTCTATGCGGTGGAGGAAGTACGGGCGGGGCTGGCCGGCCAGGTACTCGTCCACGGCCTTCCGCGCGCCGGCCCAGTGGCCGTAGTCGTCGATGATCAGGACGCCGCCCTCGCACAACAGCGGGAAGAGGTGGACCAACTCGTGCCGCGTGGACTCGTACCAGTCCGTGTCGAGCCGGAGCAGCGCGACCGGGCCGGTCGGGGACTGGGCGGGGAGCGTCGCCTCGACGGGGCCTTTCGCGTAGTGGACGCGGTCCGGCGGGTAGCCGGTCGAGAGCATGTTCCGCCGCACGTCGTCCAGGCCGGCGACGCACCAGTAGCCGGTCTTGTCGGCGTCGCGGTCGAGGAGCGTTCGGGCCGAGGTGCCGTCCGCCGTTCGGTCGGCGTCGGTCGGCGGCGTCATGCCTTCAAAGGTGTCGTACAGGTACAGGTCGCGGCCGGTGTCCCCCTCCTGGGCGAGGGTCAGGGCGACGGCCATACTGCTGCCGCCGCGCCAGACACCGCACTCCACGAAGCTCCCGGCGATGCCGCGGCGGACGAGGTAGCGGACGGCCTGGACGAGCGAAATTTGTCGCGCGACATCGGTCATCGAGTACCCGGCGATCCGGCCGAGGACGGCCCGGTCGTCCGCCGACAGGTCGGGCGGCAGGGGCGCGGCCGCCGGGGGCCGGTAGCGGACTACGTCGAAGCCGAGGGCCCGGACCGCGCCGCGCACGATCTTTTTCATTCCGCGCCTCCCGGGTCGAACTCGGCGACCGCCGGACGTTACTCGTCGGCGGACTTTTTGTTGACGCTTTCGCTCTCCTTCTCGTAGCCGAACTCGGACTTCAACAGCGACACCGCGGTGTCCCGGGCCTCCTTGCGGAGGTCGGCCCGTTGGTTCCGCTTCACGACCGGCTGCAAGGGGGTGCGGTTGGCCAAGGCCCCGTACACGCTGATGTGGAACTCGTCGATCGACTTGTCCTGGCGGTTGGTCAGCACCGCGACGTAGGCCGTGTCGCCCGGTTCGTCGGTGAACACCAGGGTCGTGCCGAGCGGCTTGTCCTTGGCATTGACGAGGTCGGTGACCAGCGCCGAGTTCGGGAACGGGATGTCGTCGGTGACTTTCATCTCGTACCGGCCGGCCCCGCGCTGGGCCATGATGCCGATGCCCGACGTTTCGACGACCGGGGCCACGTCGTCGATGGGGAAGAACTTGACGCGGGCCTGGGCCTCGGGGGCCGCGAACGACTTGGCGAAGTCGGTGTGCAGTTGCGTCAGCTTGGGTTCGATCTCGACGGCGTTGCCGCCCAGGGCGCGGGCCTTCACGGCCAGGTCCTCGGCGGCCTTTTTGACGAGGTCGCGGGCCTGCTTACGCCGCCACGCGGCCTCGACTTTGGCCTTCGCGTCAACGCTGTTGGGGTCGCGCAACGGCTCGGGGGCCTGCTCCTCGGTCCGCCAGGCGAGGTGCAGCGGGAACGAGTCGTTCGGGTACGACTGGGGCTTGAAGAAGCCGGAACTCGGGACTTCGCGGGCCGGGCTGCCGTCGGCCCCGGGCCGCGTCTGGTCGAAGAAGAACCGCCGGCCGAACTTCGCCGGGGTCGCGGCCGCGCTGTGCAGCGGGTTGGCCTGGTCCTTCTTGGCCACGAGCACCTTCAACCCGTCGTCCGCGCCGATCGAGTACTGGTCGCGGAACTCCTTCGACGCCCCGGTCTTCAACCCCCGGGCCGCGGCGAAGTCGGCGACGAGCTTCTTGGCCTCCGGCGAGTCGGCGGCCGGCTTCATCTTGTCCAGGTCGGTCAAGAGCTTGACCACGTCCGCGATGGCGACCGTCTTGACCAGCTTCTCTTCGAACTGGGCGAGCAAGCGGCCCTGCACGACGGCCTGCGACAGCGGCTGGGCGGCGGCGTACTGCACGGCCAGGTTGCCGAAGGCCGTGGCCAGGCCGCCGAGGCCGGGCGACAGCGGCACGATCGCGGCGGTCGGCAGGGTGTCGAACCGGGTCTTGCGGTCGGCGAGGACGGCGGTCCCGGCGAACACCGACGGCGCGGCGAACGCCCCGCCCTGGCCGGCGAACGCCCCGGCCAGGCTCGCGGCCAGCGTGGCCACGTTAGCCGGGCGGACGAACGCCGGGTCGGGCAACGCCTGGCCGCCGAACACGCTGAACCACGACTGCTTCAGGCCGACTTTGTGGCCGGCGGCGTAGGTCTTGTACAACTCGTTGGTGATCAGGTTCGGCGTGAAGGCCGGGGCCGGGGCGGTCAGCACGGCCGCGAGCGCGACGCCGGGCATCGGGGCCACCAGGAAGCCGCTGAGCTTCGCGGCCAGGTCGAGCTTCGGCGTGGCCTCGGCGGCGGCGGCCTTGAAGTACGGCTCCTCGCCCGTCACTTCCAGCCAGCCGAGCTTGAGCTTGCGCGGCTCGCGCAGGCCGAACTTGACCGACCGCGGGTTCGGGTCGTCGTTCTTCCCGGCCTGGAACAGTTCCCGCCGCGCGGCGTCGTCCGGGGCACCGGTCACGCGGTCCAGGTAGTTCTCGGCGGGGACGGCGATCACCCGGTACTGCGCCGGGTTCGTCTGCTTGCGGAAGTAGTCGTAGAACTCGGCCGGCGACTGGTACTCCTCGGCGAGCGGGTTGAGCGCCGCCTGGCCCATCACGGCGGTTTGCGCGGCCCGCACGCGGAACTCGTCCCCCAGGGCCGTCAGCACCATCGTCGGTGAGAAGCGGATTTTGTCCTTCATGCCCGCGTCTACGGCCCGCCAGTCGTCGGTCGTCATCTTGCGGAACAGCTCCTGGTTCGCCAGTTCGATCACGTCCTCGGGGGCGTACTGGATGCCGAGCTGGTCGGCCTTCTTCAACCACAGCAAAAACTCGACGTTGTCCCGCGTCGTGTTGGCCGGCTGGTTGCCGAAGAAGTGCGCCCGGGTGCGGCCCCCGGCCATCGACTTCCGCTCCTGCAGGTCCATGAAGTGCCGCAGCGCCTGGGCCGCGGTGCGGTCGGCCTCGGGCGGGTTCTTGCCCTTGACGATCTGCTCCAGGCTGAACGCGGAGAACTGCATCGTCCGGTCGCGGTCGGTCAGGATGTCGTCCAGGGTCGGCGGCGCGCCGAACCCCATCTGGGCGAACTGGGCCTTCTGCTGGATGTCCTGGCCGATGAAGTTCGCCTGCATGACCCGCAGCACGCCTTCGATCGTCTGCTTGTTCTGGGCCGTGACCGTCTTCAAGTTCTCGAAGACGGTTTTCTGGAGGTTCTCCAGTGCCCGGTCGGACGCCCGGCCCATGTACTCGTTGGCGAGCAGCCGGCGGGTTTCGAGGTCGCCCAGTTCGGACGAGTAGACCTTGTTCCCGCCGACGACGGCGAGGACTTCGCCGGTGCGGGCGCGGGACGACAGGTACTTGGGGATGAGGGAGAACAAATCCCCCTGGCCGAACTGCAACACGAACACGAACATCATGAAGCTCGTGAGCAGCGCGAACAAGATTCGCGTGTTGCGGCGAAAAATGTCGAATGGGTTGAAAGCCATGACTCAGTCCTGAGTTACGTTGCCCGAGTTGCCCGTCGCCGGCCGCCCAACGGGGGCCGTCACCCTTGACAGCCCCCGTAGGACTGCTCTAAGTGTGACTGTTCGCCGCCCCGACCGGGTTCGAGTCCGGAGTCGGGGCGGAAGTTCGATTGTAGGAATTCCGCGGTTCGTAACAACCGCAACACGGAGCCGATCAGGTGCCTGCCCCCCGCAAGACGACCCCGCCCGCCGCCCCCGCCCCCTCTCATACGGAGGAGGACGGCGGCACCGCGACCACCGCCAAGACGACCCGCAAGGCCCCGGCCCGCAAGCCCAAGGCGACGGCCAACACCGGCGTCGAGCCGGTGGCCAAGCGCGCCGCCCGCAAGCCGTCGAAGAAGGCCCCCGGCGTCACCGTCCGCGAACCGCTCGTCCCGGACGGCACCGGCGGGTACGACCTGCTCATCGTCGAGTCGCCGGCCAAGGCCAAGACGATCAACAAGTACCTCGGCAACAAGTTCAAGGTGCTCGCCAGCTACGGTCACGTCCGCGACCTGGCCACCGGCCGCCGGGTCGAGGGCGAGGAAGTGTCCGGCATCCGCATCGGCGACGGCTGGAAGTTGCGCTACCTCGTCGATGCCGGGGCCAAGGCCAAGGCCAAGGCCGGCAAGGGCCGCGGCCGCCGCACGCAGAAGGAGATTCTCGACGAACTCGCCGCCGCCGCGCAGAAAGCCAAGCGGGTGCTGCTGGCCAGTGACCCCGACCGCGAGGGCGAGTCGATCGCCTGGCACATCGCCGACGAACTGCAACTCGACGAGGCGCTGACCTTCCGCGTCCGCTTCAACGAGATCACCAAGAACGCGATTCAGCAGGCGCTCGCCGCGGCCGAGAAGATCGACCTCGACCGGGTCCGGGCGCAAGAGGCCCGCCGGGCGATGGACCGCGTCGTCGGCTTCCCCCTGTCGGCGATTCTGGGCGACAAGGTCACTCGCGGCTTGAGTGCCGGCCGGGTGCAGTCGGTGGCGGTGCGCGTCATCGTCGATCGGGAGCGCGAGATCGAGGCGTTCCGCACGGCTGAGTACTGGCGCGTCACGGCCCTGCTCGCGCCGGAGGCCATGAAGATCGCGTACACGGCCGACCCCAAGAAGGCGAAAATCTTCGCCAAGAAGAAGGACGACAAGCCGAAGGACGCGCCCAAGCCCGGTGCGCCGACCGAAGCCGACGACAAGGACGACGCCGAGGAGACGCCGGACACCGAGACGCCGGACGCCGCCGACGCCGAAGGCCAGGCTGCGGCGAAGTCGGCCGCGCCGGAGAAGGCCGGGCTGCCGAAGCCGCCCGAGGGCAGCTTCCTGACCGAACTGGCGAAGTGGAACGACGCCGAGCCGGTGCTGAATAACGAAGCCGACGCCGACCGCATCGCCGCGGCGTTGCTAACGGCGAAGTTCGTCGTCTCGAAGCTGGAACAGAAAGACCGCCCGGAGCGTGCCCCCGCGCCGTTCACCACCTCGACGCTGCAACAGCAGGCGAACATCCGCCTGCGGTTCAGCGCCAGCCGGACCATGCAAACCGCCCAGCGGCTCTACGAGGGCGTCGATCTCGGTAGCGAGGGCACCGTCGCGCTGATTACGTACATGCGGACCGACTCGACCCGCATCGGCCCGGACGCCCTGAACAACGTCCGCAGCTACATCGACACCACCTTCGGCGGCGCGTACCTGCCGACGAAGCCGAACTTCTACTCGTCCGGCAAGGGTGCGCAGGAGGCCCACGAGTGCGTCCGGCCGACCGACGTGACCATGACCCCGCGCCGCGCCGAGAGTGCGGGCTTGGGCGGCGACCAACTGCGGCTGTACACGCTGGTCTACAACCGCTTCGTCGCCTGCCAGATGACCCCGGCGATCTTCGCGGTCACCAACGTCGAGGTGACCGCCGGCCCCGGCCTGTTC
>JAYTSV010000033.1:0-2662 GCA_043745465.1 Fimbriiglobus sp. | reverse complement strand
TGCGGGCGGTGAAATCGACGATGAACAGCCGCCCTTGCGGATCGATGGCGATAGCACGCGGCCGGGAGAAATCGCCGGGGAGAGCGCCGCGTTTGCCCCAAACTATTTCTGGGGTGGAGCTTTCGGAACCGCGAAGGGCGACGAACCCCACGGCGGCAATGCCGAGGGCGAGAAACAGGAGCAGGACGGTGCGGAGCGTCACGAAGTTAGGCTATGGAAGGCCGGAGTTCGCTCAAGATTGCACGAGGTCAGCAGAACCTTCATTCTCGCCACGCGTGCACACCCCTGCGCGGCAAGAATTATCTTTCTTCAAATCGTTGTATTGTTCGATTGCATTCGGTAGTTTGATGATCACGATTGTCAGTATTTCCGACTAGAATCACTTCTAACTAATTCCGAGGTGCCCATGGCGATTCTGCGTCTCTCGATCCTCGTTTCACTCGCGGTTGGCGTACTCTCCGCGGGTGCGGAGGAGCCCAAGAAGCCGACGCCAAAGTTCAAGCTCGCCAAGGATACGACATTCGTATTGGAACCGCTCGATGCGGAGGGGTACGTCGACTACGAAGCGGCGCTCAACAAGCAATTGATGGGCACGACGACGCCCGAGTCCAACGCGGTCGTGCTGCTGATGAAATGCTTCGGCCCGAAGCCGGATGGGAAAGAACTCCACCCCGACTTCTACCAGGCGCTGGGCATCGAAGCGCCGCCGGCCGAGGGGGAGTATCTCGTCGAATATTATCCTTTCTTCAAGGAAGTATTGAAGGAGGATGAATCGAGGCGTGACTTCTTGAATTTGGAATACGCCCTGCGTTCGAAGCCGTGGAAGCCGGCCGATTCGCCACGTCATGCGGAGTGGTTGAAGGTCAACGAGAAACCGTTGGCACAGGTTCACGAAGCCCTGTTACGGAACGACTTTATCCTGCCGCTGATCTCACGGCATCGCGACGGCAAGAAGGGGATGTTGGCTGTCGGCTCATCTTCCGTCATAAGGTCGCTCCGTGATCTCGGGACATTGCTTCCGCTGCGGGCCATGCTGCGGGTTGGTGAAGGCAAGACCGACGAGGCGATAGCGGACGTTCTCGTTTTGTACAAACTCGGGCGACATACTCTCCGTGGGGCAACATTGAGCGAGCTGAACGTCGGCACCGCCCTCCAAGCGATTGCGATATCGACCGGGATGGCAGTATTGGAACACGGCCGACCCACCGCGTTGCAGGCGCTAGTGCTACATCTCTCAAACAGCCAAGCATGGGGCGTTCGTTTTGTCTAATCTTTGGCACCTACCGCTTCCACCCCAGTTAATTCGCCGATGCGGAGCAACGAAACTCGCGTGGCGTTGCTTCTGCACCGGCTTGCCGGTGTAGGTCCATGCGAACGGGTGAGCCATCGTTCGGTTGTAGTAATCCATGAACTCCCGCAACTGCGACTCCAAATCCACTACCGATGTGAAGTTTCCGCCGCGCAGGAGCTTCCGGTGGATAATCCCAAAGACGATCTCGATCTGGTTGAGCCACGAACTGTGCTTCGGCAGGTAGACGAAGCGGATCCGGTGCTTGATATCCGACAGGAACTCCAGGCGCGTCACCATCGATTTCAGGATGCCGTCAGCGCTTTTTTTCCCAGCGCGTCGGGTAGGCCGCAGCGTTCGGCAATAAACTTCACCAAGCTTTCGGACATGTGTGTGTTGAGGCGGTCGACCAGGAAGATCCATTCGGCGGCGGGGTCGGTATCCACGGTCCGGGTGATGTGCGCGACGAACTCCGGTTCGGTGCGGGTCGCCTCCAGCGTCGGGCAGACGATCATCCCCGTCACCACGTCCAGACCGGCGGTCAGCGTCGTCGTCCCGTGCCGGGTGTATTCGAATTCCTGCTTGGGCACGCGGTCGGGTTGGGCGGGTTTGTCGGGAGCGTTCCGCTCGATGGCCTGCAGCGAGGTCGCCTCGTCCACGCTCACGGTGTGGGCACCCGCCGCCGCCTTCGCCGGGGCTTCCAGGTAGGTTCGGCACACGTTTTCGACCTCGGCCTGGAATTTCTGAGGGTCCTTCTCCGTCGTGTTCAGCCACATTTTCTTGCGGTGCGGCTGAACGGCGGCCTGCTGCAGGAAACGGCCGATCTGGGAGGCGGAAATGTCCGTCACGATCTTCCGTTTGATCGCTTCGTCGCGGAGTTCCCGGAGTGTCCAGTGGTTGATCGGCCGGCCCGACAACTTCGGCGGCTCGCACGCCAACGCCACGATCTGGGACACCTGCTCGGCGGTGAATGTCGCCGGGGCACCCGGTCGCGGGGCATCGGAGAGGACGTCGCGAATCGCCTCACGCAGACGGTGGGGCTCGGTGCATTCCCACACGCACAACGCCTCCCAGGCATCCCGCCAACGCTGACGCCAAAGGCCCACCTGCATCCGGTTCAGGCCGACCTGGAGGGCGATGTCTTCGTTCCACATCCCGGCGAAACCCAGCAAGATGATCGACGCCCGTTGCGCGAGACATTTGCCGATCGTGCGCGACTTGCTGAATTCCTCCAGCAGTTTCTGTTGTCGTTCGCTGATAATGATCTTCGCGGCCGTCCCTGCCATTGGTCGATCTCCTCAGAATCAAGAGACCAGGCGAGATACGGTGTTTCCGACTTCCGTGAAAGGCCGCTTCCACGAGGTGGCACTAGGC
>JAYTSV010000032.1:0-9852 GCA_043745465.1 Fimbriiglobus sp. | reverse complement strand
TGTTCGGCAAGTACTCCGGGTCGGACGTGGAAGTCAGCACCGTCGAGTACAAGATTCTCCGCGAGAGCGAACTGCTCGGCAAACTGGTCTAAATCTCGTCCTTGGTGATTTGTTCTTTGCGATTGGGCTTCAGGGTCCGAGCCAAGGAACAATTGCTGGCACACGGTCTCGCGGCGAAGCCCAAATGACAAACAACGAATAGCCAATAACACAAGGTATTACGACATGGCCAAGCAATTACTGTACACTGACGCGGCGCGGAAGAAACTGCTCACGGGGGCGGAGAAGCTCGCCAAGGCCGTGGGCATTACGCTCGGGCCGACCGGGCGGAACGTCATCATCGACAAGTCGTTCGGCGGGCCGACCGTGACCAAGGACGGCGTCACCGTCGCCAAAGAAATCGAGCTGAGCGACCCGTTCGAGAACATGGGCGCGAAGCTCGTCAACGCCGTCGCTCAGAAGACCTCGGACACCGCCGGCGACGGCACCACGACGGCGACCGTCCTGGCGCTGGCCATTTACGCGGAGGGCCTGCGGAACATCACCGCCGGGGCCAACCCGATGGGCGTCAAGAAGGGCATCGACAAGGCCGTGACCGCCGCGGTCGCGTACATCGAGGGCACCCTGAAGCGGTCGATCACGAAGAAAGAGGAGATGGCCAACGTCGCCAGCATCTCCGCGAACAACGACCCGAAGATCGGCGCGATGATGGCCGACGCCTTCGAGAAGGTCGGCAAGGACGGGGTCATCACCGTCGAGGAGTCGAAGACCGGCGAAACGACGCTGGAATTCGTGGACGGGATGCAGTTCGACAAGGGGTACATCAGCCCGTACTTCGCCGCCGGGTCGGCCGACCTGACGTGGACCGCCGAGTCTCCCTACGTGCTGATCTTCGAGAAGAAGCTGGCCAACGTCCGCGAAGTCTTGCCGCTCCTCGAAAAGATCGTGGCCACCCGCAAGCCGCTGCTCATCATCGCCGAAGACGTCGAGAGCGAAGCCCTGGCGATGCTGGTGGTGAACAAGTTGCGCGGCATGATCGACGTGTGCGCGGTCAAGTCCCCCGGGTTCGGCGACCGCCGCAAGGCGATGCTCGGCGACATTGCCACCCTGACCGGCGGGACGTTCGTGTCCGAAGACCTCGGCATCAAGCTGGAGTCGGTCGAACTCGAACACCTCGGCACGGCCGACAAGGTGACCGTCGAGAAGGAGAACACGACGATCATCTGCAACAAGCTCGACAAGAAGCGCCAGGAAGCGGTGCAGGGCCGGGTGGCGCAGATCCGCACGCAGATGGAGCAGACCGAGTCGAGCTACGACAAGGAGAAGTTCTCCGAGCGGCTGGCGAAGCTCGTCGGCGGCGTGGCGATCGTCCGCGTCGGGGCGGCGACCGAGGCCGAGATGAAGCAGACCAAGGGCCGCGTCGAGGACGCCCTGCACGCGACCCGGGCCGCGGTCGCCGAGGGCGTCGTCCCCGGCGGCGGCACGGCACTGCTGCGGTGCGTCGCGGTCGTCCAGCAACTGGCCGAGAAGTTGAAGGGCGACGAGCAGATCGGGGCGCACATCGTGGCCCGCGCGATCCTCAAGCCGTTGCGGATCATCGCCGAGAACTGCGGCGAGGACGGCGCGGTCATCGCCGACGAAGTCCGCCTCCGCGGGGAGAAGAACCCGTCGGTCGGGTACAACGCCAACACCGGCGAGTACGTCGATATGTTCAAGGCCGGCATCATCGACCCGACCGTGGTGACCCGCTCGGCGTTGCAGAACGCCGCGAGCATCGCCGGGCTGATGCTGACGACCGAGGTCATGATCACGAAGGTCGATGACGACGAGAAGAAGGGCAAGGTCGCCGGCGCGATCGGCTAGACCCGAATCGGGTGTCGGGTGGCGGGTTTGGGGTCTCGCAGAACCGAGACGCTGTCGTTGTTTCGCTCTGCGACACCCTAAACCCGACACCCGACACTCGGTTTTTGGAGGCCGCCCCCACTCAGCGGGGGCGGCCCTTCGCGTTTGAAGACCCCGACAAGCGGCGACGGTGTGGGATATAATCGCCGTGCGTCACCCGGCGACGACGGCGGACACCCTTTCGGACACGGCATGACTAAGCGCGACTACTACGAGGTTTTGTCCGTCACCCGCACGTCCTCGGGCGACGAGATCAAGAAGGCGTACCGCAAGGTCGCCATGCAGTGGCACCCGGACCGCAACCCGGGCGACGCCGAGGCGGCCGACAAGTTCAAAGAGGCGACCGAGGCCTACGAAATCCTCGCCGACGAGCAGAAGCGGCCCCTGTACGACCGGCACGGGCACGCCGCGTTCGCCAACGGCAGCGGCACGGGCGGCGGGGGCGGCGTCGATCTCGGCGACCTGTTCGGCGACCTCCTCGGGTCGTTCTTCGGCGGCGGCGGTGGGGGCGGTCGCCGGCGGGCCGGACCGCAGCGCGGCCAGGACTTGCAAGCCGTCCTCGACATCGAGTTGATCGAGACGGCCAAGGGCGTCAAGAAGCAGGTCACCATCAAGCGCGAGGACACGTGCGACCCGTGCGGCGGCACCGGGGCCAAGCCGGGCAGCAAGCCCGCGCCGTGCAAGCGGTGCGGCGGCCAGGGCGTCGTCATCCAGAAGCAGGGCTTCTTCCAGGTCCAGTCGCCGTGCCGGTCGTGCAACGGGTCGGGCCAGATCATCGCCGACCCGTGTACGAACTGCAAGGGCGCGGGCCGGACCGTCGGCACGCGGACGATCGAAGTCGAAGTCCCGGCCGGGGTGGACACCGGCGACCGCATCCGCTTCACCGGCATGGGCGACGCCGGCGACCCCGGGGCGGCCCGCGGCGACCTCGAATTCGCCATCCGCGTCCGCGAACACCGCTTCTTCCAGCGCGACGGCCAGAACCTGATCTGCCAGTGGCCCGTCACCTTCAGCCAGGCCGCGTTGGGCGCGACGATCGACATCACGACCCTGATCGGCGAGAAAGTGGCGCACGATTTGCCCCGGGGCGTCCAGTCGCACGAGGTCATCCGCCTGCCCGGCCACGGCCTGCCGTCGCGCCGCGGCGGCCGCAAGGGCGACCTGCTCATCCAGGTCGTCATCGACACGCCGCAGACGCTGAACGCGGAGCAGGAGCAGCTCTTCAAGCGGCTGGCCGAGATCGAGCACTCCCACCGCGACCGGCCGCCGGCCAAGAAGAGCATTTTCGGCAAGCTGACCGACTGGCTGACCAAAGACGACACCAAGTAACCGGAGTCTCCCCCGTGTCCGATAGCAAGTCCGAAAATCCCGACGACCCATTTGGCCCCGAGGTCGGCAACCAACCCACCGGCGGCGAGGCGGACAGCGAGACCTTGCGCCTCCAGGTCGGGCACCTGACCAAGCAGATCGGCGACTATAAGCTGATCATCGCGGACTTCGAGAACTCGCGCCGCCGGCTGGCCCAGGACGCCGACCGCCAGCGGAAGTACTCCGTCGAGCCGCTCGTCAAGGACTTGCTCACGGCGTTCGACAACCTCGAATTCGCCGTGAAGGCCGCGCAGGCGACCGGCGAGGGCGGGGCGCTGACCAAGGGCGTGACGGCGACGACGCAGCAGATGCTCGACATCTTCAAGCGGTTCGGCGTCCACCGCATGGACATCGGCGCGGGGTCGGTCTTCGACCCGAACCTGCACCAGGCGGTCATGGAGCAGCCGACCAACGACTTCGCCCCGGGCTGCATTGTCAGCGTCATGCAGCAGGGGTTCGTCCTGCACGACCGCGTGATCCGCCCGGCCAGCGTCATCGTTGCGAGCGCCCCGCCCGCCGCCGGGGGTTGATTTTTAGGCCGCCCGGAGCGCACGAATTGCCGGGAACGAAGGCCAAACGACCGGCCCGTCACTAAACCTTAGTCGTCCCGAACTGCCCCCCCTATTGCGGAGTGAAACGATGTCCATGTTCATTGGCGAAGGCCTCGTCGGCGACGGTAACGAGATCGCGCACATCGACCTGCTGATCGGCGACAAGAACGGCCCCGTCGGGACCGCCTTCGCCAACGCGCTGGCCAACCAGTCGGCCGGGCACACGAGCCTGCTGGCCGTGGTCACGCCGAACCTCGTCTGCAAGCCGGCCACGGTCATGATCACGAAGGTCACGATCAAGGGCATGAAGCAGGCCGTGCAGATGTTCGGCCCGGCGCAAGCCGCCGTCGCCCGCGCCGTCGTGGATTCGGTCGTCGAGGGCATCATCCCGAAGGACAAGGCCGAAGACCTCGTCATCGTCTGCGGCGTGTTCATCCACCCGGCCGCGTCCGACGACACCAAGATCTACCAGTACAACTACGACGCCACGAAGCTCGCCATCAAGGGCGCGATGACCGGCACCCCGGCGATCGCCGAGATCGTCGCCCGCAAGGGCGAAAAGCACCCCTACAGCCCCAAGTAAATCCAAATCGGGTGTGGGGTGTCGGGTTCGGGGTGTCGCAGACAACCGGTCCCGATCCCCCGCCTTTTCTGACCACATCCGACGCCCCACCCTCCACGGCCGACTCTTCGACCTGCTGGCGCAGAAGTGGTCCACGGTCGGCGTCGAATCCACTTTTCCGACCCACACCCCACACCCCACACCCGAGAGCTATGGACAAGCCGCTCGTCCTGCTGCACCTCGACACCGACGCGCTGCCCAGCGTCTTCGACCGCGTTGTGGCCGTGGACGCCGGGGTTCAACACCTTTTCAGTTACGGCGGCGTGACCCCGGCCAACGTCGTGGCGCTGGTCCACGGCTGCATTTTCACCCGCGGCCCGAAGGACTTGCACCGCACGGCCATCTTCGTCGGCGGCTCGGACGTCGAAGCCGGCGAAGCGGTCCTCGCCGAAGTCAAGAAGCACCTCATCCCCGCCTACGGCCTGAGCGTCTCGGTCATGCTCGACAGTAACGGGGCGAACACGACCGCCGCCGCCGCCGTCCGCGCCGCGGCGAAGCACCTCGACCTCGCGGCCACGACTTCGCTCGTCCTGGGCGGCACCGGCCCCGTCGGCCGGCGGGTCGCGCGACTGCTGGCCAAGCACGGCGGCCGCGTGACCATCGGCAGCCGGCAATTGGACCGCGCCGAAGCCGTCGCCCGGGGCATCCGCGCCGCCTACCCGAACGCTCAGGTCGAAGCAGTCGCGGTCGCGTCCAGCGCGGACGGCCCGAAGGCCCTCGACGGCAAGCACCTCGTCGTCGCCGCCGGGGCACCGGGGACCGTACTCCTGCCCAAGAAACTGCGCTCCGGGGCGGCGGCGCTCAAGGTCGCCATCGACCTCAACGGCGTCCCGCCGACGGGGATCGAGGGCGTCGAACTGACCGACAAGGGCACCGACCGCGACGGCCACACGGCTTACGGCGCGCTCGGCGTCGGCGGCACCAAGATGAAGATTCACAAGGCCGCCGTCGCCGCGCTGTTCACGAGCAACGCCCTCACCTTCGACCTCGACGAGATCGACGCGCTCGCCGAGACCCTCGGCTGACCCCGTCCGCACTCGCCGGGCGTTCGGAAAGATTGGCGCTTGACGGCAGCCGGGCGGCCTGGGATAGTGCGTGTCCTGCCTGAACCCCGCTTCATCCCCGCCTCCCCGCTCGACCGCTCCGACCCGACTCCCCACCGGCGCAGCGCCTCGACCCCTCCCGCCCGGAGTTCACCGTGTTCCAGCTCGATTTCGGCTCGTCCGGCGACTACTGCGACGGCCGCTCGCGGCGCAGCTTCTTACAACTCGGCGTGGCCGGGATGGCGACGCTCGGCCTACCGGACGTACTGCGGGCCAAGGAGGCGTCGGCCGGGTCGCCGGCGGGCGGCCGGAAGACGTCGGTCATCCTGATCTGGCTCGACGGCGGGCCGGGGCACATGGACACCTACGACCTGAAGCCGGACGCCCCGGCCGAGTACCGCGGCATCTGGAAGCCGATCCGCACGAACGTGCCCGGCTTCGACGTGACCGAACTGTTCCCGAAGCAGGCCAAGGTCGCCGACAAGTTCTCGGTCGTGCGGTCGCTGCACCACGACACCGGCGACCACTTCGCCGCCGCGCACCGGGTCCTCACCGCGCAGGACCTGGGCGTGAGCGGGGCGAACACGGCGCAGAAGTTCCCCGGCATCGGGGCGATCGTCAACCGCGCGGTCGGCCCGCGCGTCCCCGGGATGCCCGGGTACGTCGCCACCCCGCACGCTGCCAGCGTCGGCCTCGCCCCCGGGTACTTCGGCGGGCACTCGCTCGGCAAGCCGCACGACCCGTTCCTGACCGGCGACCCGAACGCCGCCGACTTCCAGGTGCGGAACTTGAACCTGGCGACCGGCCTGACCCTCGACAAGCTCGACGACCGCCGCGCGCTCCTGAGCCACTTCGACAAGGCCCAGGCGCAACTCGACAAGCACCCGACGGCGCTGGCGATGGACAAGTTCAGCCGGGAGGCGTTCGACTTCATCACCGGCCCGACGGCCCGGACGGCGTTCGCCGTCGGCCAGGAGGACGCGAAGCTGCGGGACCGGTACGGCCGCAACAGTTGGGGCCAATCGACCCTGCTCGCCCGCCGCCTGGTCGAGGCCGGCTCGACGTTCGTGACCGTCCACTTCGGCGGCTGGGACCACCACTGGGACTTGAAGGCCGGGTACGACAACTACCTGCCCAAGGTAGACGCGGCCGTGGCCACGCTGTTCGAGGACCTGAGCGACCGCGGGCTGCTCGACACGACCCTCGTGGTCCTGTGCGGCGAGTTCAGCCGGACGCCGAAGATGAACGACGGGGGCAACGGCGGCGCGCCGCTGAGCAAGGGCACCCCGGGCCGCGACCACTGGGGCAACGCCATGTCGTGCCTGATGGGCGGCGGCGGCGTGAAGGGCGGCCAGATCGTCGGCTCGACCGACCGCCTCGGCCAGGCCCCCCTGACCCGCGCCGTGACCCCGTCCAACATCCACGCCACGATCTACCGCGTCCTGGGCATCGACCCGAAGCTGCAAATCCTCGACACCGGCGGCCGCCCCGTGAACGTCCTCCCCGACCCCGAGCCGATCCACGAACTGTTGTAACGCATCATCAACGTAGACTTCATCTTGCTCGCGTCGCCTCCCCGACCCTGAGCCGATCCACGAACTGTTGTAACGGCGGAGCTGCACTGGTCGGTGTCGTGCGCTGCAGAATTTACCCGGCCTGGGATTCATAGGCGCGGAGATGAGATGGAGAATCCACTCGGCCGTTTGAAGGCAATCGGCTTTATTGTCGCCGGCGTATGGAAGCTCAACGGCGAACGAATTATATGTGATTTAAACGAACTCGCTACTGTCCGAAACGTACTTTATGCTTTCGTTGTCGATGGAGAGCTAATGTATGTGGGAAAAACAGTCCAGCCACTCCGTACTCGTATGGCAGGATACAAGTGCCCAGGCAGCACACAATCGACCAATATCAGGAATAATCAAAACATCCGCGAAAGTCTGGCGAGTGGCAAAACTGTTGATCTTTACGTACTACCGGACAACGGCTTGCTACATTATGGCAACTTCCATGTTAATTTGGCGGCAGGACTTGAAGATAGCGTAGTGCGAGAATTGAATCCGCCGTGGAACGGTGGTCGTAAAGAGTCGCCGGACCAGACGCTCCAGCAAACACAGTCCGAATAATAGGTTGCGTATTTTCATAATGCTATATTATCCCGCCGCCCGACTTCCGCAAGCCGCCAGGCTCCACCCAAGTCGTGCTATTCGCTCCCAGAACGTTTGCAGGGATGGATAGCTCTGAGCGTATCCGCGCGTGCTACCAGCACAGCGTCTTACGCTGGGTCGTCAACAGCCTGATGACGAACACGACCTTGCGGCTGCGGTTGGCGATCTCCGACGAGAACTATTCGATGGCTTCCCGAGTGATCCGGGACACGATCGACGCCGGCCTGATTAAGCCGCACGACTCCACCAGTGGACCCCGGTACATGAAGTACGTTCCGTTCTGGGCGTGACCTCTGCTGACACCCTTTGACCTCATGTGACAGTCATGTGACTGCAGAGCGGTTTCGGTGGATTCCCTCCTGCCCGGTAAAGTCGTAACCTCTGCAAAAGTAGGCATTTGTGACTAAACCCAACTGGGGTTCTTATGTGACTGACTCGCCGGTACGGGCTGCGTTGATCTCGTCAGACCTCGCAGTGCGACCCGGATTCCGCCCGGCCGGTTCGGCTTTCCGCTTGCCCCGGCGGGGGGACGCTGCTAGGCTACTGGCGTTGAAATCCTCGGAGTTGCCATGAGCGTTCGCGTTGCCAGTTTCGTCGTCGTTGCCGTGGCTACCGCCGCGGCTGCGGCCGCGCACGCAACCTGACCCGGGCACCCTTGTTGTTTCCACGCGACACACTGGCCCCGGGGATGATCCCCGGGGCCAGTTTCGTTTCCCACCCCTGACCCGAGTGACTTATGCCGACGCTCCCGATTGGCTTCTCCGAGCAGTCCCGCCGCACGGGCGACTCGCCCATCTCGTACTTCATCCAGACGGCCATCGAGACGCCCGGGCTGATCTCGCTCGCCGCCGGCCTGGTCGATGAGGGGTCGCTCCCGGCCGGGCCGGTCGGGGCCGCGGTCGCCGCCATCCTGGCCACCCCGGCCACGGCCCGCGCGGCGCTCCAGTACGGCAGCACCCAGGGCCTGCCCGCCCTGCGCGAGCAAATCCTCCGGCACGTCTGCCACGCCGACGGCGTCAGCCCGGCCGAAATGCACCTCTCGGCGGCCGACGTGGTCCTGACCACCGGGTCGCAGCAGATGCTCTACCTGCTCGGCGAACTCCTGTTCGACCCCGGCGACATCGTCATCTGCGAGGCCCCGTCGTACTTCGTCTACCACGACTGCTTGAAGAGCCACGGCGCGAAGGTCTTCTCCGTGCCGATGGACGCCGGCGGCATGAACCTGGACGCGCTCGAAGACCTCCTCGCCCGCCTGGAGGCCGAGGGCGAACTGCCGAAGGTGAAGCTGATCTACACGGTCGATTACTACCAGAACCCGACCGGCCTGAGCCTGGCCGCCGACCGCCGGCCGAAACTGGTCGCGCTGGCGAAGCGGTTCAGCAAAACACACCGTATCCTGATCCTCGAAGACGCCGCGTACCGCGAACTCCGCTACGACGGCGAGGACGTGGTCAGCGTCAAGCGGTCCGACCCGACCAACGAGTACGTCGTCTACACCAGCACCTTCTCGAAGCCGTGCGCGCCGGGGTTAAAGACCGGGTACAGCATCTTGCCCAAAGGCCTGATGGAGCCGGCGTGCAACTTGAAGGGCAACCACGACTTCGGCAGTACCAACCTGGCACAGCACATCCTGCACAAGATGATCGAGACCGGCAGCTACGCCGAGCACGTCGAACACCTGCGCACCGTCTACCGGGCGAAGAAGAACGCGATGCTGAACGCGCTCGAAGCCGAGTTCGCGGACTGGCCCGAGGTGCGCTGGACGCGGCCGGGTGGCGGGCTGTACGTGTGGGTCACGTTCCCGCCGCACGTCGCCACCGGCAAGGGCGGCCAACTCATGGCCAAGGCCCTGGCCGCCGGCATTTTGTACATCCCCGGCGAGTACGGCCACGTCCCCGACGAGTTCGGCCACGTCCCGGCGAACGAGATCCGCCTGAGCTTCGGCGTGGCCGACGAGGCGAAGATCACCGAGGGCGTTCGCCGCCTGCGCACGGCCTGTCGGGGGCTGGAAAAGGTCAAGGTCGAGAAGCCCGTGTTGGTTTGACGGATCGGGACGACGGGTGCCACGGCCGGTCGCCGGGGCCCCGCGTCCGGGCGATGTCACGGCGTCTCGATCGTCACGGCCATGACGACGGGGCAGGTCTCGTCGGGGCCTTTGACGAACTCGATGGTCGAGATCACGTCGGCCCGCTTCGGCG
>JAYTSV010000031.1:0-2663 GCA_043745465.1 Fimbriiglobus sp. | reverse complement strand
GAGTACGGCGGCCTGCTCGACAACCGCAGCTTCGGCGGCGCGCAAGTGTCGCGCACCTTCTACTGCCGCGGCCAGACGGGGCAACAACTGCTCCTCGGCGCGTACCAGGCACTCTCCCGGCAGATCAGCTACGGTGCCGTGAAGATGTTCCCGCGCACCGAGATGCTCGACCTCGTGGTCATCGACGGCAAGGCGCGCGGCATCGTCACGCGGAACCTCGAGACCGGCAAGGTCGAGTCCCACTCCGCGGACGCGGTCGTCCTCGCCACCGGCGGCTACTCGAACGCCTTCTACCTCAGCACCAACGCCGTGGGCTGCAACGTGACCGCGGCTTACCGCGCCCACAAACGCGGGGCACTCTTCGCCAACCCGTGCTACACGCAGATTCACCCGACCTGCATCCCCGTGTCGGGCGACCACCAGTCGAAGTTGACGCTGATGAGCGAAAGCCTCCGCAACGACGGCCGGGTCTGGGTGCCGAAGAACCCGGCGGACATCGGCAAGCACCCGACGCAGGTGGCCGAGGGCGAGCGCGATTACTTCCTGGAACGCCTCTACCCCAGCTACGGCAACCTCGCCCCGCGCGACGTGTCGAGTCGCGGGGCCAAGCGCGTCTGCGACGAGGGCCGGGGCGTGGGGGCCGGCGGCCGCGGCGTCTACCTCGACTTCGCCGAGGCCATCAAGCGCAAGACCAAGCCCAAAGTCGAAGCCCTGTACGGCAACCTTTTCGACATGTACCAGCGCATCACCGGCGAGAACGGTTACGAACAGCCGATGCGCATCTACCCCGCCTTGCACTACACGATGGGCGGCCTCTGGGTCGATTACGAGTTGATGTCCAACGTCGAAGGCCTGTTCGTCGTCGGCGAGGCCAACTTCTCCGACCACGGGGCCAACCGGCTCGGGGCGTCGGCGCTGATGCAGGGTTTGGCCGACGGCTACTTCGTCCTTCCGTACACGTTGACGCGCTACTTCGCCGACGCCAAGTCCGACCGCAAGCCGGTCGATCACCCCGAGTTCAAGCGCTGCGAAGAAGAAGTCCTCACCGGCGTCAAGAAACTGTTGTCGATCAAGGGCAAGAAGACGACGACCGAGTTCCACCGCGAGGCCGGCAAGCTGATCTGGGACAACGTCGGCATGTCGCGGACCAAGCAATCCTGCGAGCAGACCGTCGCGCGGATGAAGGAGTTGCGGGCCGAGTTCTGGGAGAACGTCAACGTCCCCGGCTCGCACGAAAACCTGAACCAGGCTCTCGAACGGGCCGGCCGCGTCGCGGACTTCCTCGAATTCGGCGAACTCCTCGCCCTCGACGCGCTGACCCGCGAGGAGTCGTGCGGCGGGCACTTCCGCGAGGAGTACCAGTACGCCGACGGCGAGGCCCTCCGCGACGACGCCAACTTCGCCCACGTCGCCGCCTGGGAGTACAACGCCGCCGGCGCGGCCACCGGCAACATCGGCGTCCGGCATCAGGAAGAACTCGTCTGGGACGCGGTCAAGCCGAGCGTGCGGAGTTATAAGTAACCTGGAGACGGGTATCGGGTGTCGGGTTTGGGGTATCGCAACCAAACCGCGAGACACACTGTCAGTTTGCGACACCCGACACCCGATACCCCGTACCCGATCTTGGTAACATCCATGAAACTGAACTTAAACATCTGGCGTCAGAAGAACCGCACTGAGGCGGGGCGGATGACGGCCTATACGGTCGATCACATCAGCGAGGACATGTCGTTCCTCGAAATGATGGACGAGCTCAACGAAAGCCTGATCAAGAAAGGCGAGGAGCCGGTCGCCTTCGAGCACGACTGCCGGGAGGGGATTTGCGGCTCGTGCTCGATGATGGTCAACGGCCAGGCGCACGGCCCGGAGCGCGGGGCGACGACTTGCCAGGTCCACATGCGCAGCTTCACGGACGGCGAGACCATCGTGATCGAGCCGTGGCGCGCCGCGGCGTTCCCCGTCATCCGCGACCTGATCGTGGACCGGTCGGCGTTCGACCGCATCATCCAGTCCGGCGGCTATGTGAGCGTCAACACCGGCGGGGCCAAGGACGCCAACGCGATCCCGGTGCCGAAGCCGGACGCCGAGCGGGCGATGGACTCGGCCGCGTGCATCGGCTGCGGGGCGTGCGTCGCCGCCTGTCCGAACGCCTCGGGGATGCTGTTCCTCGCGGCGAAGACCGGCCATCTGGGCAGCCTGCCGCAGGGCCGGGCGGAGCAGAAGGACCGCGTCCGCAAGATGGTCGCCGCCCACGACCGCGAGGGCTTCGGCCACTGCGCCAACATCGCCGAGTGCGAAGCGGCGTGCCCGAAGGCGATCGGCCACGACTTCATCGTGCAACTCAACCGCGACTACGTCGGCAGCGCCGCGGGCAAAGTCGTCCAGGAGTAATCGCCCTGGGCGACTTGAGTCGATTTTGCCGAAATCCCACTTTTTCGCTTGCTACCCTTAGCTTGCCTCAGTTACAAGTGTCTTAGGTAAGTAAGGGGAGCAAGCGTGACCGCCCGACACATCAACATCTTCGGCGCGATCATCTTGCTGACGGCTGCCGGTGGCTTCGGTTGGCTCGCAGTCGCCAGTCGCCAGTCGCCAGTCGCCAGTCGCCAGTCGCCAGTCGCCAGTCGCCAGTCGCCAGTCGCCAGTCGCCAGTCGCCAGTCGCCAG
>JAYTSV010000030.1:0-2667 GCA_043745465.1 Fimbriiglobus sp. | reverse complement strand
GCAGCCGGCCGCGGCCCTCGGCCGTGGCCACGGGCCTGACCTCCTTGCGGAACAGGAAGCGGTCGAACACCGCCGCCAGGTCCCGGCCGCCGCCGCCGTCCGCGCCGGGCCAGCCGTTGGAGGCCGCGACGCACAGCCGCAGCGGCACAGCCCGCGCGGCCCCCGAGCCGTCGTCGAAGGTCCGCTCGTTGAGCAGCCGCAGCAGGGTGTTGAGGATGGCACTGGACGCCTTGAACACCTCGTCGACGAAGGCCACGTCGGCCTCGGGCAGCCTGCCGGCCGTGACGCGGACGTAGCGGTCCTCGCGCAGGCCGGCCAGGGAGACCGGGCCGAAGAGCTCCTCGGGCAGGGTGAACTTGGTCAAGAGGCAGGTGAAGCGCTTGCCCTCGACGAGGCGGGCGACGCCGTCGAGCAGCAGGCTCTTGGCGGTGCCGGGCGGGCCGACGAGCAGGGCGTGCTCGCGGGCGACGAGGGCGGTGAGGACGAGGTCGACCTCGTCGTCGCGCTCGACGAGCGCGGCGGCGAGCGCGGCGCGGGCGGCGGCGAACTTGTCGCGCACCGAGGGTCGGGACGGGGGGTGGGGGGCCTTCATGCGGGGGACCTCTTTGGGGGGGCAACGCGGCCGCCGACCGGAGCGGTCGGCGGGTCCCCCGGCCCGGACGGGTAACGGGGGGTCACGGGATAGTGACGGGTTTCGGGGCGAAGTTAAGCGGCGCGCCGTGCGCCGAGCGGCCGGGCCGTGCGGGCGGCCGGGGGCCGCCTCCGCCACCCGACGGCTCGGCGGCCCCGGCCGGCCGGCCCTGAGAGTCGGCGGCGCGTCGGGGTCCTCGGCGGGGTGCCGGCCCGGCGGGGTGGGGGGGGCGAGGGCCGGGTGCCGACGCCGCCCGAGTCGCCGGGGCCGGCCCGGCCGGTCTTTCGTGGGAAGTTCGACGGTTACGCGAGAAGGATGTTGCGTTGGGGTTCGGCAGGGTTTACCTTCGGGACGCGCCTAAACGCAAGGTGCCCGGTGCCGCGACGGAGTGGTGGCGGCAGTACGCCTTCCCGCCGCTAGTGCGGTCGATCGATCCGCGGCCGGGCGTGGGGCGTCGCCGCCACGCCCACGAGGGTTCGACGGGCCGGGCGGTGACGGCGGCGGCGGCGGCGGCGGCGCGGGCGTCGGGCACCGCGAAGCGGGCGACGGGCCACAGTTTCCGGCACAGCTTCGCGACGCACCTGTTGGAGGCGGGCTACGACATCCGCACCACGCAGGAGTTCCTCGGCCACGACGGCGTGGGTGCGACGATGATCGACACGCGCGTGTCGAACCGGGGCGGGGAGGGCGTGCGGAGTCCGCTGGACGGCGGAGTGCGCGCGAGGTGCGATAGTGGGATGGTTCGCGCGACGTAACTACGGGTGAGTGAACCGAACCGGCGTTGGCACTGTTACTTAGGCGGAATGTTTCCGCCTGTGCCGCCTACCGGGATAGATTGCGCCGGCGCGATCTAATTAAGAGTTCGGCGGGGCAGAGTCGAGCAAGAGCGAGTCGCCGGGGTGGGGGGCGTTGGGCACTCGGGACTCGGGTGGCGCAGGCGGGTGCGGGCCGTTGGCGGTGGCCGAGTAGGCCGAACCAGGCGCTGCAGCCGACGGCGGGGGCTGAAGTGTTTTCCTGGAGTCACTGGTTCTGTCGCCCCCGCCGCGGCTGAGCTATGTCGTTCGGCGGCGGAGGGCGCGACGGTGGCGGACTGGGCGGACACCGAGGCCGCGGCCGCCGCGCTGATCGAGGTGGGGCGTCGCCGAGGTATCGACTTTGCCCCGCTCTGCTCCCACGACCAATTCGCCGCGCCGGGCCGGTACTTGCACCTGTGGCGGCACGAGGGTGAGTATAGGTACTACATCCAGGGGTCGGTCAAGCTGCTGCCGACTTGCCTCGCGGGTTCGGAGAGTTCGTTCCGCGGCGTGTGGTGCGAGTCGGGCCAGTTGCCGGACATCGACAGGGCGTTCGAGTTCGCACGGGCGTGGCTGTTGGACGGCACCGAGGTCGATCAGCTTCCCGGCCGGGCGGTGCGCTCGTACCACATCTGAGCGGGGTCGCGGTCGGTTAGCAAGGCACGCCGAACCAGGCGCTGCAGCCGACGGCGGGGGCGTGAAGGTTTGTGTGGGTCGTCGGCTCCGTCGCCCCCGCCGCGGCTGAGCTGGGTCGTTCGGCGGGGCAGCAGGACCGGACCGCGCGGCCGGCGCTTGACTCGGGGCCGTCGGTCGGCGAGGAGCGGGATTCGTCGTGCGGGTCGTTGGCGGTGGCGGAGTAGGCCGAACCAGGCGCTGCAGCCGACGGCGGGGGCTGAGGTGTTTGTGTGGGTCGCCGGCTCTGTCGCCCCCGCCGCGGCTGAGCTGGGTCGTTCGGCGGGGCAGCAGGACCGGAACGCGCGGCCGGCGCTTGACTGGCAATCCACGCCGTGTGATGATCAGGTTTCGTCGTGCGGGCCGTGGGCCGTAGCGCCCGACGCCGACCCAGGCGCTGCAGCCGACCGGGGCGGCTGGAGTGTTTCCGGGCGACGTGCTCCCCTCGGCCGCCCCGGCGGCTGAGCTTTATCGTTCGGCGGGGCGCTCCCGAAGGCACCGAGGGCCCGAGACGATGAGCTTCGAGGGCGCGAACCCCGGCGGTTGGGGCGTGGCTTCGCCGGGCCGAGT
>JAYTSV010000029.1:0-2674 GCA_043745465.1 Fimbriiglobus sp. | reverse complement strand
GGCCGAGGTGCAGAGTCGGCTGGCGGCCTGGGGCGACCCGGCGGCCCTCCGGGAGAGCCTCTACCTCGACACGGCCGAGATCGACGAACTGCTGGCGTTCGTCCGGGCGGCGAAGGGGCCGAACTGGCTCTACCCGCTCTGCTGCCTGGCGGCCCACTCGGGGATGCGGCGGTCGGAACTCCTCCGCGCCCTGCCGATCGACCTCGATTTCGTGGCCGGGGTCGTCACCGTCCGGGAGAAGAAGCGGGTGAAGGGCCAACTGACCACCCGCCGGGTTCCGTTGACGCGATTCGTGGAGGGGGTACTCCGGGAGTGGTGCGCGGCCCGGCGGGGTGCGAAGTTCCTGTTCGGCAAGGGGCAGGTCGAGGTCAGCGTTCAGGCGGCCCAGGAGTTGTTTCGCGCGGCCGTCCGCGGGTCGAAGTGGGACTTACTCGCTGGCTACCACACCCTGCGGCACAGTTTCGTCTCGGCGTGTGCTGGCCACGAAGTCGATCAGCGTCTGCCCGTGCCGCCGCGCACCCTCTTGCCGGCTTCTTCCGCCCGCCGCGGGCGCGTCAGCGGATGTCGGGTTTCTCTTTCTTCAACGGCAGAGTGTACAGGTACACCGGCCGCTCCACGTCGTCCTCGTCGGAGGTGACCTTGAGCACCTTGTCCGGCTTCACGCCGGGGATGGGAAAGGCGTGCGACACGACCCGCGACCCGACCTTCAGTTTGTCGAGTTTGGGGATCAGTTTCTGGCTCATCGACGGCAGGATGTAGAGCGCGACCACGGTCGCCGTCGAGAAGTCCGCATCGAACAGGTCGCCGTGCTCGAACGCCGCCAGGTCCTCGACGCCGGCCTTCTTCGCCCGGTCGCGCGACGCGGCCACCAGTTCCTTGTCGATCTCCACGCCGACCGCCTTGCAGCCGTGGGCCTTCGCGGCGGCGATCACGATGCGGCCGTCGCCGCTGCCGAGGTCGTAGACGATGTCGCCCTTCTTCACCGCGGCCAGGTCCAGCATCTGCCGCACCACGTCCGGTGGGGTGGGCACGAACACCGCGTCCGGCACCCTCTTGCGCGCGTCCTGGTCGCGCACGTCGTAGCACAACAGCGTGTCGTAGTCGCGCACGTACAGGTGCCCGTTGGCGACCACGGGAAACGTCCACGCCGGCTGCCCCTTGTCGGGGCGCGGCGGGGTGAACTGGCTCAGTTCGCGGTACCCCTTCGGGTCGGCCGTCGCGAGGATCAGATTGCCGGTCTGTGTGCGGACGAAGGTCTTGGCGTCGGCGACGGTGTACATGGTGCGCCCGAGCTTCTCCGTCCAGACCGGTCCGCCCGTCTTCCAATCCAGACAGACGAGGTCGGTCGAGGTGTTAAGCAGCACGTGGTCGGCGGTTCGCGTCGGGCTGCCGAGCCACGGCAGGTTGCCGGACTTCAGGCGGTACACTTCCTGGACCGCCCACAGGCCGTCCGTCTTGGCAGGCTTGAGCATCGCGATTCCGGTGTTGTAGCCGTTGGCGAAGAACACTTCCCCCTTCACCGCGATCGGCGCGTGCGTGTTCGCGACGCCGTTCGACAACCCGGCGTACTTCCACAGCACCTCGCCTTGAGTCGAGATGCCGTACAGCCCCCGCCCCAGGTGGACGACGTACTGCTTCACGCCACCGATCTCGGCGGCGATCAGCACCGAGTGGGCCGCTAACTCCTTCTCGACGGGGCAGCCCCACACCACCGCGCCGGTCTTCTTGTCGAGCGCGGCCACGGTGTTCTTGTCCCCGCCGGGACAGACGATGAGCCGGTCGCCGTCCACGAGCGGGTAGTCGCAGAAGCCCCACCCGCTCTTCCTGCCCGCGAAGTCTTTGATGAAGTGCTTCGCCCAGATCACCTTGCCAGTGTCGGCGGCCAGACAGGCGTAGTCGCCGTTGGCCGTGACCGCGAACACACAGTCCCCGTCAACGGTCGGGGCCGCCTGCGCGAGCCAGCGCATCACCCCGGCCTCCTTCGCGGCCGGCCCGAGTTTGACGCTCCAGATCTCCTTCCCGTCTTTCGCCGAACGCGCGGTGCAAACGACATCGGTGCCCACGTTACCCGTGGTAAAGAGTCGCCCGCCGGCGACCGACACCGGGGCGACGCCGTCGCCCAGACCGGTCGCCTTCCACGCGAGCGGCGGGCCGTCCTTCGGCCACTCCTTCGCTAGCCCGGTTTCGGTCGATACGTTCGACCGGTCCGGGCCGCGCCACTGCGGCCAGTCCGCGGCCAGCACGGACGAACCCGACAGAACCATCACTGGGAGCACGAGCCGGAACATGGGTGGACTCACTTCGTGGAGCGGATGGCGTAAAGGGTGTTTTTGGACGTGAGGTAGAGCGTGCCGTTCGCGAAGACCGGCCCGGACAGGAACATCGACTCCGCCTCGATCGTGGCGAGCCGCTTCTTTTCTTTCCCGTGCGCGTAGACGAACAGCTCGCCAAACTCCGTGGCGGCGAGCACCTTCCCGTCGGCCCAGAGCAACTGACCGCGGACGCTCGTCATCAGGTCGTCCGCCCAGTACAGTTTGCCGGTCTTCGCGTCGAAGCAGTACAAGAGCCCATCGACGGCAACGGCGTACAGCAGACCGTCGTGGGCGACGCACCCGCTCACCGACCGGCCGAAGTAGAAGTCGCGGGCCTCGCGGAACAGGTCGCGTTTCTTCTT
>JAYTSV010000028.1:0-34793 GCA_043745465.1 Fimbriiglobus sp. | reverse complement strand
AGAGGGGCCGGGGGTGAGGTCTCTTCACAACGCGCATTCACCGCTTGCCGTTAACTGAGCTGGTCCAGTCGCCGATGGTCACGTCCACCGCGCGGGTTTGGCGGGAGCGCCAGACCGTCATTCGCACCTTCTGGCTGACCGGCAAGGCCGAGATCAGGTTGATCAGGTGGTTCTCGTCGCGCACGTCGATGGCGTCGAGCTTCAGCACGACATCGCCTTGCTGCAAGCCGCCGACGCCGGCCGGGCCTTCGGGGTGAACGCCTTCGACCATCGCCCCGCGGACGCTCGTCAGGCCCAACCGCAGGGCGGTGAGCGGTTCCAGGGTCGGGGCGAGTTGCAGGCCGAGGTAGCCGCGGCTGACGGTCCCTTTTTCGAGCAGTTCCCGGGCGACCCGTTTCACGAGGTTGGCCGGGATGCTGAAACTGATGCCGCTGTTGCTACCGTTGTTCGTGGCGATGGCCGTGTTGATACCGACGATATTGCCGGCCAAATCGACGAGCGGCCCGCCGCTGTTGCCGGGGTTGATCGGGGCGTCGGTTTGCAGGAACTCCTTGATGCGGATCGTCGGCCCGAGGCTGATCTGGCCGCGGTCCCGCCCCGAGATGATCCCGTGCGTGACGGTCTTGTGCAGCCCGAACGGGCTGCCGAAGGCGAGTACCCACTGGCCGATGCGGACGCGGTCGCTGTCGGCCAGTTCTAACGCCGGCAGGTTGTCCTCGGGGAGCTTCAACACCGCAATGTCCGACTCGGGGTCGAACCACGCCTTCTCGGGCATGAGGATTCGGCCGTCGGCCAGCGTGACCGTGATCTCGCCCGGTTTGGCCCCGCCGACGACGTGATTGTTCGTCAGCACGAAGCAGCCGCGTTGACCGGTGAGGCGGACGATCATGCCCGACCCCGACTCTTCGACCGGCTTCGCGCGGGTGTTCGGATTGGCCGGTGGTTTGAGTGCGTCCACGGTGACGACGGACGGCGCGACTTTGCGGACGACCTCGTCCAGGCGAGTGAGGGCCAATTCTTGGGACGGTTCGAGGTCGGTTTGGGCCGGCGGGAGTGGGCTGAGCGGGCCGGCATACGCCGCACGGCGGCCGTCCAGGAGTTGATTGCCGACGAGACCCCCGAGGAACGAACTGCCCAGAATCCCCGTAGTCCACAACAGGCGACGTTTCATAACGGTTGTTCCGCTCCGGCCAGGGCATCGCAGGGCCAACCCGCGCGGTTTGCCTCGAAAGACTGTACCCGCGAGACGGCGGCGAGACTTGAAGCAAATTTCTCGCCGGCGGAAACGGGCACCGAAGGCCGGCCTCAAAGTACGAAAAAAGCCCGCAGGTTACTGAACCTGCGGGCCGCGTGCGACTCGGACGACCGGACTACTTGCTCAACTCCCGGTCGAAATCTGCCAGGCTCAGTTCGCGGGACGACCCGTCCCCCATCTTGTTGAAGTCGAGGGACGCCAGTCGGTCGTCGAGCCAGTGCGAGTCCTTCTCCGCCTCGCGCTGGCACTTAATGCACAGGATCGAGTAGGGCAGAGCGTCGAGCCGCGCGACGGGGATTTTGATTTCGCAGCCGTTGCAGACGCCGTACATGCCTTGCTTGACGCGGTGCAGGGCGAGCTCGATGTGGCCGAGTTCGCGGGCGTCAAGTTGGGCGAGTTGCGTGGCGATTTCTTCGCCGCTCGCGGTGAACGCGGCCTCGGCGCTGTCGCCGACCGTCGTGCCCTTGTCGAGTTGGTCGAGTTGCATCCCCAGCCGCTTGCGGAGTTGTGTCCGCTTGGCCAGGAGGAGTTTGGCGATGCGCAGGAGTGCGTCGCTTCGTGCCATGAAGACACCCACTTTCGTTCGCCGGAAGCTCCGTTAGGTAACAGTCCCTCGGAAGCCCCGGATCGGGTTTGAACTGCGGTGTGCAATGGGGCACCCCGTGCAGACGACGAAGTATTAGGCACGGGAAATGTCAAGTGGAGAAAAATCGCGGAAATTTGCTGGACAAAGCGGCACGGTGTTGGCCATCTCGCCGGAGAGGCGGCGGAATCGGCGACCTATCTTGCTTCGCCCGCTGGATTTGAAAACGGGCCGTGGCGATGGCCAATCCCGACGATCACGGTTGCAAGTTTTGCAACATTTCCCGGAGCGGAACCAGTCGCTGACCGCGAACGTCTTCGATCTTAAGAGCCTTTAAAAACCGCCGTCGGAGTTCCGCTTGTAGTTCTTCGATGGCGGACAGCGAACAACTCGTGAGCGGAATGCACCCGCCGGCGCGGCGGTCGTGGCCGCCCGCCTTGCCGAGTTCGCCGACGATTTTGCGGAGCATCTCGCCGGCCTTACCGTTCTCCTTACAGGTCCGCACCGAAAGGATGAGAGACTCGTTGACCACACCGACGCACACGGCCCAATCGACCTTGTCGAAGCGGACCATGAAATCGCACACTTCGGCCGCCTGCTCGGGCTGCGGCAGCGGGTTGACCCAACTGATGATGAGCCGGTCGTAGATGAATGAGCTTTGCAAGGCCTGGAGTAAGCACTCGAAGTGGCTGTGCGGCAGGCGGGCGTTGCGGATTTGGGCGAGCAGGTCTTTGTCGGCTTGCGGGTAGAGTAAAATCAATGCCTTGTCGTCGTCCGGACCGGCCTCGCGGGGGAACCCGGTGACTTCGGTCTCGATGCCGTAGAGTAGGGCGGTCGCCACCTTCTCCGTCAACGGCACGTCCTGTTCGGCGAGGTATTTGGTGACCAGCGTACAAGTCGCCCCGAGGCTCGGCCGCACGTCCGCGAACGGCACGTCGTCGAGGTCGCCGGGGGTCTCGTGGTGGTCGATGACTGCGTACAATAGGGCGCGATTGCAGCACGTGTGCCGGCCGGTGTTCGGCTGGCTGTCCACCATGACGACCGCGTCGCCCGTCTCCCACTCGACCTCCTCGACGGGCGTGGGGTCGAGGTGCAGGAGTTCGACCATCGCGCGGTTCTCCGCGCGGTTGATGATCCCGTCCCGCGTGATGAGGGTCGGCTTGCCCAGGCGCGTTTCCACGAGGTGGGCGAGGCCCAACATGCTGCCCAGGCTGTCCGGGTCCGGTTGAACGTGGGACACGAACACGACGCGACCGGCGGTTTGCAAGCCGGCCAGGAAGCGGTCCGAACGTCTCATCCCGGACCGTGCCGTCCCCGATGTTGCGGAGTTGACTAACGCGGCAAGGGTTCCACTCTCGACCGTGGAAGGGGCGCTTCGACGCGCCATAAAGGGGTCACCTGGTGAGGCCCCCCGGTGTCGTCGGGGAGGACGCCACCCCTTCGGGGCGGATATCGGCGGTGAGGCCGGCAGACAGTTTTACGTCGCAGTCGCGGGAAAGCCAAGCGCGGGCGCACGAATCCGCCGGCACCGCCCCGAATGGCACCGCGTCGGACAAGTTGGGCGAACTCGGTCGGCCCGCGTGAGCGTGCGAACTCGGCAAGTTGGGCTGTTCGGTACGATTGCCCATCCGCTACACTTTCGCACGCGGTGCCATTGACCAATCGTCCGGGGTTTCGAGTGTGGTCAGTCTGGCGTCCATGCCCCCGATCTTCGTCGAGCAGTTCACCCAACCGGTGACCGGGTGGGCAATGCTGGGCGTCGGCTTCGACCTAAATTTAATCGATCGCGGCCCGTTGACCCTGGAATTGAGCTACGACGGCACTCCACGCCTCCGCGAGACGGTCTCGCACGGTCCGCACGGCTACCGCTACGGGGTGCAAATTCCGCTCGAAGCCGGGGTACGAAGTCTGCGGGTGACCTTGCAACAGGGCGAGAGCCTGACGGGAACGACGTACTTTATTGCTGACATTCCGGCGCGGGGAACGCCTCCGGCCGACCCTGTGGGCAGGCCGTTACCGCGCTGGTTGTCGCCGCTGCGGACACTCGGTCGCGCGGTCGTCGCCGGAGACTGCTTCCGCGGCGACTGGTGGCGGGCGCGGGTCGAGCGGTATCGACAGTTCAGCGTCCAGGCCCGGCAAAAGTGGACCGACAAGTACCGGTTGCAAGTTCACGAACGATCCCGCACCGTTCACGACGCTTTCCGGGCATCCGTCAGGCTCACCGATGCCGACCTGGCCGCGATGCGGGCCGCGGCCGGGCGATTCCGGTATCAACCGACGCTGAGCGTACTCTGCCCGATCTACAACGTCGATCCCCGCTGGCTGACCGCGGCCGTCGAGTCGGTCCGGCGGCAGGTGTACCCGAAGTGGGAACTCTGCCTGGCCGACGACGCCTCGACCGATCCGGAGACGGTCGCTGCGCTGGAGAGCCTGCCCAAGGACGAGCGGATCAAGCTCGTCCGTCGCACCGACAACGGGCACATCTGCGCCGCGACCAACTCCGCCGCCGACCTCGCCACCGGCGACTTCGTCCTGCTCCTCGACAACGACGACGAACTCGCCCCGCAAACCCTGTTCCGCGTCGCCGAGTTGTTGCAAACCCACCCCGACGCCGACCTGATTTACTCCGACGAAGACAAACTCCGGGCGGACGGCACGCACTACGACCCGCAGTTCAAGCCCGACTGGTCGCCGGAACTGTTCGCGAGTTACAACTACATTAACCACCTGACCTGCGTGCGGCGGTCGCTCTTCGAGAAGGTCGGCCGTTTCCGCCTCGGCACTCACGGTGCCCAGGACTGGGACCTGCTGTTGCGCGTGACCGAGGCGACCGACCGCGTCCACCATCTCGCCGAAATCCTGTACCACTGGCGGGCGGTGCCGAGTTCGTCGGCCGACGACGCCGGGGGGAAGCCGTTCATCCACGACGCCGCCCGGCGGGCGTTGAGGGACGCCGTGGCGCGCCGGCGGTTGCCGGTCACGGTCGGAACGCCGGCGTTCGCCGCGGCCTTAAAGTTGCCTGCTTACGAGTTCGTCGCCGAATTTCCCCCCGGAGTGAGCGTCGCCGTAATCGTCCGCGGCCCGGCCGAGGCGGCGGCCCGGACGCTGCGTGCGGTGCGGGCCACGACGCCGGCGGACCGCGTCACGACGTACCTGGTCCTGGACGCGGCGAATCCCGCGGAGAGCCTGAACCGGCTCGCCGCGGGCCGCACCGAGGACTTCTTGCTCTTCCTGGAAGCCGGGGTCGAGCCGGCCGGGCAGCACTGGTTGCCGCGGCTGCTGGCGTACTCCCGACTGCCCGGCGTCGGCGCGACCGGCGGACTGCTGACGGACGGCGGGGGCACGATCGTCTCCGCCGGGACGGTCGTGACCGACCACCCTCACGACGCCTTCGCCGGTGTACGACCCGACCCCGTCAGCTACTACTTTCAGGCGGAGTGCGCCCGCACCGTCACGGCCCCCGGTCGCGGCTGTCTGCTCGTGTCGCGGCCCCACTTCGAGCGCGTCGGCGGGTTCGACTCCGACCGCTTCGGCACGTCATTTTACGATGTCGATCTGGCCCTCCGATTGGCCGGGCAAGGCTTGCGCAGCGTTCACGTCGGCGGTGCGGTCTTACACTGGAATGCCTCCGACGCCGGTCGGCACGACGCGCCGACGGAACGCCAACGCCTCCACGCCGCGCACGGCTCGCCGGTCGATGCGTATCACAACGTGAACCTCGACCCCGACCGCCCGTTCACGCCACGACATGCCGCGCCGCCGCGTTCGACTGTGACCCGGCAAGGCCGGCCGACGATACTCTTCGCCACGCACAATTTGTCGGGCTACGAGGGCGCGCCGAAAATCCTCGCCGACCTCGCTTGCGGGTTGCACGGCCGGGGCGACGTGGCCGCTCGAATCTTCGCCCCGGCACCCGGCCCGGCCTCCGCCCGCTTCGACGCGGCCGGCATACCGTGGGCCGCCGAACCGCAGCCGCACGACGCCCGGTACATCGACGGTCGGTGGACGCCGACGGAATACCAGGCCGCGCAACGTCACCTGATGCGCGTCATCCGCGCCCACAAACCGGCCGCGGTCGTGGCCAACACCATCGGCTTGTTCCCGCTCGTCGAGGCGGCCGCGCGACTCGGCATTCCGGCGGTGCTGATGGTCCACGAGAGTTATACGGACGCCATGTTTCAAGCCGCGTTCAGCCCTTACGCCCAGGCCCGCTGCCGGCGCGCCCTGTTGCTCGCCGAGCGAGTCGTCTTCGGGTCGCGGGCGTGCGCCGACCGCTACGCGCGGTTCGACGGGCGGAAGAATTTCACGCACTTGCACTACGGCCTCGACCGCGAATCCCTCCTCCGCAAAGTCGCCGAAATCAGCCGCGACGAAGCCGTGCGGCAACTCGGCGGTGACCCCGGTACGGTCCGCATCCTGACCGTCGGCACCGTCTGCGAGCGCAAAGCCCAGCACCACCTGGTCGAAGCCGCCGCGGTGGTCGCCCGCCGCACCCGAAATTTCCGCTGCCTGCTCGTCGGGGCACGGGAAGGGCTTCCGTACCTCTCCTACGTCCGCCACCTGATTCAGGCGCGCGGCCTCGAAGATGTCGTCGAAATCGTGCCCGAGACCGACCGCGTGCCGCTCTACTTTCGGGCGGCCGACATCTACGCCTGCACCTCTTACGTCGAGGCGTTCAGTCTGTCGATTCTCGAAGCCGAGGCGTTCGGCCTGCCCGTCGTTTCGACCCCGTGCGGCGGCCTGGACGAGCAGGTCGTCTGGGGTCAGAGTGCCTTCAAATTCGACTTCGGGGACACCGTTCAACTCGCCGCTCACCTGCAGCGGCTGATCGAAGACGTGCCACTCCGGCAACGACTTTCCCGCGAGAGCCGGGCGATGTCCGACGAGCACCCGACGCCGAATGACATGCTCGACCGCTTCGCCGAAATCCTCCGCGCGGCCGACCGATCGCACCTTTGTCGAGAGACCCTCCGATGACCTCGCGTCCGAGTACCCCCGTCATGCCGACGCCCTGGAAGATCGCCCGGACCGTCGCCGGCCGGATACGCCGCCGCGTCCGGGACTGGCAGCGCGGCGAGACGAAACAGACGACGTTCGACCTCACAAACCTGCGCGAGTTCAACGACGCGGTCACCCCGCTCGGGGTCGAGGCGTGGGTCCGGGGGACCGCCCAAGCAAACCGCGACGAACCCGGCGCGACGCGCTTCATCCTCACGGAGTACGCCGCGCTACGGCGGAAGTTCCCGCGCGGCCTGAGCGAGCGAGACGCCCTCCGCGACCACCTGTGCCGCACCCACGGGTTGACTCCCGCCGGCGTGGCCAACGTGACGGCCGCGTTCGACGGCCACCGCGGCGAGCGCGTCAAGCGGGTGTACGACATGCGCGAAGACTTGCGTGCCGTCTTTCTGTTCGGCCTGACCCCGCACCCGGTCCGCATCGATTACGTCCACTGGTTCCTCCACCACGGCATCCCGCAGTACGGCCTCGCGCTCGAAGAGGTCGTCTGGAGCCTCTTCGAGGAGGACGAGGCGACCGACCGCGGCCTCGTGACGACCTACCTAGCCACCCCCGCCTGGCAGCGCGACTGCCCCGACGCGCTGACCGTCTTCGGCTGGGACCGCTTTAAGGCATATCTCGCGTGCGAACACGGTCTCGCCGGGCAGTGGTTCGAGAGCGCGACGAGAACCCCGTGCATGCGGCCGTGGGACGAGTTGACGATCCTGCGCCGCACGCGCACCGGCGACGACTTCCCCTGGGTCGCGGCCGAGCGGGGCGACGCCGACGCCGTCGTCGGCTGGGTCCGCGCGCAACGGTTCGACGCGACGCCCGGACCGGTATGGTTCGCCGGCTTGCGCGAAGACATCGCCGCCGGTCTCCCGGCCGTCCCGGGCGTCAATCTAGTCGGGCACTTTCGCTACCAGTCGGGGTTGCAGGAAGCCGCTCTCGGCGTGAACCGCGCGTTGAAGGCCGCCGGCAGCCGCACGACCCTCCGCGAACTCCCCGTCACGCACGCCTGCGACTGGACCGAGCCGGAGCGCTTCCGCGGCGTCGAACAGTTCGACACGACCATCTTTCTGGCGGCCGCGAACACGCTCCCGCGGGCCTGGATTCCCCGCGCCGGCGTCCACTGGCGGCCCGAGGTGACGCGAATCGCCTACTGGTACTGGGAGCTGGAGGAACTGCCCGCCGCGTGGCACGGCGACATGCAATGGCCGGACGAAGTCTGGGCACCGACGGCCTTCCTCGCCGAGACGTACCGCAAGGTCGTCCGCGTGCCGGTCGTGCCGATGCTCCCCGGGGTCGAACTGCCGGCATTCGTGCGGCAGCCGCGCACCCACTTCGGCTTACCCGTAGACCGGTTCCTGTTCCTCTTCTCGTTCGACATGAACAGTCTGATCGCGCGGAAGAACCCGCACGCCGTCCTCGCCGCCTTCCGCCGGGCCTTCGCCCCGAGTGACGCCGCGCACCTCGTGCTCAAAATCTCCCGGGGCGGCACTCAGCCGGAAGAACTCGCCCGGCTGCAACTCGCGGCCGCGGGGGCCAACGTCACGATCATCAACGCGACGCTCACCCGGTCGGACACACTCGCCCTCCTCGATCTCGCCGACTGTTACGCCTCGCTCCACCGCGCCGAGGGCCTGGGGCTGGGCATGGCCGAGTCGATGCTGTTGGGCAAGCCGGTGATCGCCACGAACTATTCGGGCAACACCGACTTCATGACGGCGGACACGGCTTACCTCGTCGATTACGACCTCGCGGTCGTGGGATCGGGCCTGTTCCCGTACCCCGAAGGTGCTCACTGGGCCGAGGCCCGCGTCGAACACGCCGCCTCACTGATGCGCCGCGTCTACGACGACCCCGCCGCCGCGCGGGCGACCGGCGAGCGGGCCCGGGTCCACGCGACGACCGTCCTCGACCCGAAGAAGTTCGGCGAGAAAATGACGGCCCGTCTCGCCGCGGGTCGCCGGTCAGCGGAATAGGGCGAGGGCCTTGAGCACCGTCTGCGAGACGCCCCAGCCGAGCGGCACCCCGACGAACGCCCACCGGAACGCGAGCGTCGGCCAGTGACGCCCCGCTCCGGTCGGCCCGGCGGTCGCGCCGGCCGTGGCCTGCTTCGCCTCGCCTGACGCGACCGCCGGGCCGACCAAGGCGTTACAGACGAACCCCGCCGCGAGTAGGCCGGCGTAGAGGTAGAGGGGAAGGGCGTAGGTCGCGGCCGAGGGGACTCCGGCGTCGAGTTGACCCTGCCGCGTGGAGTTCATTAGTGCCGGCCCGGCGATGCCTGCGGCCGACCAGGCGGTCAGCAGTCGCCCGTGGATCGCCCCGACGTAGGCGGTGCCGAAGCGGTCGCGCAAGTACGCCGGGATGGTGGCGAAGCCGCCGCCGTACATCGTCAGGATCAGCCCCGAGCCGAGCACGAACAGAACGACATCGCCGTCGGCCCCTGCGACCGGCAGGGCGGCGTACAGGGCCGCCCCGACGAGGAAGAAGATCGAGTACGTCGCCCGCCGGCCGATGCGGTCGGAAAAGCTCGACCAGCCGAACCGGCCGGCCATGTTGAACAGACTCAGCAGGCCGACGAAGCCCGCGCCGGCCGCCACCGTGACGCGGCCGGGGAACAGGTCCTGGGCCATCGACGACGCCTTTTCCAGCAGCCCGATCCCGGCGGTCACGTTCAAGAACAGAATCGCCCAGAGCAGCCAGAAGCGCCGCGTCCGCACCGCCTCCGCCGGGGTGACGCCGTCCGCCGACTTGTCCGCGCCGTCGAGTGCCGGGGGGACGCGCACCGTGACCGCGCCGAACAGCATGAACGCCGCGTAGCCCAGCCCGAGGACGGCGAAGGTTTCCGCCACGCCCTTGGTACCCGACCCGGCGGACTTGAAGTGGTCGATCAGTGCCCGGGCCAGCGGCGCGCCGACCATCGCCCCGCCGCCGAAGCCCATGATCGCCAGGCCGGTCGCCAACCCCGGCCGGTCGGGGAACCACTTGATGAGCGTCGAGACCGGGGAGATGTAGCCGAGGCCCAAGCCGACGCCCCCGAGAACGCCGTAGCCCAATAGGACGAGCCAGAATTGGTGGAACTCGACCCCGACTGCGGCGACGAGCAGGCCGCCGCCGAAGCAGAGGGCGGCGGCCGTCATCGCCTTGCGCGGCCCGGCCCGCTCGAGCCACAGCCCGAACACCGCCGCCGACAGTCCCAGGCAGACGATGGCGACGCTGAAGACCCACCCGACCAGCCCCTCGGACCAGTTCGCTTCCGCCGGGCCGTCGATCAGCGAGTGCAACGGCCGGTCGAAAACGCTGAAGGCGTACACGGAGCCGATGGCCAGGTGGATGGCGAGTGCGGCGGGGGGGACGAGCCAGCGGTCGTAGCCCGGGCCGGCCACAGTGCGGGAGCGGTCGAACCAGCCGGGCTTGGGGGAGTGTTCCATGCGTCTCGTTATGCGATTTTCGTGAGCAGGTTCACCATCTCGATGGCGGTGACGGCGGCCTCGTAACCCTTGTTACCCGCCTTCGCCCCGGCGCGGTGCAGGGCCTGTTCCAGCGTGTCGCAGGTCAGCACGCCGAAGATGATCGGCACGTCCGCCTCGGCCGCGGCGCTGGCGATGCCGCTCGTGGCGGCCCCGGCGACGTGGTCGTAGTGGTCGGTGTCGCCGCGGATGACGCAGCCGAGGCAGATCACGGCCGCGTACTGACCGCCCTTGCCGAGCTTCCGCGCGACCAGGGGAATCTCGAACGCACCGGGGACGCGGACCACGTCGATGCGGTCGTCGGTCACGCCGTGGCGGCGCAGGGCGTCGAGCGCCCCGGCCGTGAGCCGATCGACGACGAGTTCGTTGAAGCGGGCCGCGACGATCGCGTACCGGCCGGGCGGGGGGAGCAGGTCGCCTTCGAGGGTCCGGGGCATGGTCACTCCGTCGGGGGAATTACTTCGTCGTCGCGCTCGCCAGGAAGGCGGCGTTGGTTTTGTACTTACTCACCTGCTTCAAGAGCATGTCCATCGCCTCGACCGGGTGCATGTCCGACACGACTTTGTGGAGCAAGTGGACGAGGCGCAACTCTTCGGGGTCGCGCAGCAACTCCTCCTTGCGGGTGCCACTGCGGTTCACGTCGATGGCCGGGTAGATGCGGCGGTCCACCATCCGGCGGTCGAGGTGGACCTCCATGTTGCCGGTGCCCTTGAACTCCTCGAAGATCACGTCGTCCATCTTCGACCCGGTCTCGATTAAGGCCGTGGCGAGGATGGTCAGTGAGCCGCCCTCTTGCAAGTTCCGTGCGGCCCCGAAGAAGCGCTTCGGCTTGTGCAGCGCGTTCGCGTCCAGGCCGCCCGTGAGAATCTTGCCGCTCGTGGGGATTTCGGTGTTGTACGCGCGGGCGAGGCGGGTGATGGAGTCGAGCAGGATGACCACGTCGGTGCCGTACTCGACGAGTCGGCGGGCCTTCTCGATGACCATTTCGGCGACCTGGATGTGCCGCGCGGCCGGCTCGTCGAAAGTCGAGCTGACGACCTCGACCCGCGGCCCCTTGACCGACCGCAGCATGTCCGTCACTTCCTCCGGCCGCTCGTCGATGAGCAGCACGATGACGTAGCACTCGGGGTGGTTGTGGACGATGCCGTTGGCCATCTTCTGGAGCAGGACCGTCTTACCGGTCCGCGGCGGGGCGACGATCAGGCCGCGCTGGCCTTTGCCCACGGGCGTGATGAGGTCGAGGATGCGCGTACACATCTCGTCCGGGTCGTGCGACAGGTTCAGCCGCTCCGTCGGGTGGTCGGGCGTCAGGTCGGCGAACACCGGCTTCTTCGTCAGCAGTTCCGGGTCCTGGTAGTTGATCGCTTCGACGCGGAGCAGCGCGAAATACCGCTCGTTCTCTTTGGGCGGCCGCACCTGACCGGCCACGACGGAACCGGTCCGCAGGCCGAAGCGGCGGATCTGACTCGGGCTGATGTAGATGTCGTCGGGGCAGGGCAGGTAGTTGTAATCGGGGCTGCGCAAGAAGCCGAAGCCGTCGGGCAGCACCTCCAGGGTGCCCTCGCCGAGCATCATCCCGGACTGCTTGACGCGCTCGTTGAGGATGCGGTAGACGAGGTCTTGCTTCTTCAGGCCGGCCAGTTCTTCGCGCGTGATGTCGCTCTCGAGCGCGGCCTCCTGGAGTTGCGCGAGCGTCATCTGCTGCAACTGCGTGATGTACGTGTTGCCGCGCTTGATCTCCTCGAACCGCGAGTTCGTCTCGGCGTCGAACCCGTGCTCGCGCGGATCGACGTTGGGGTGGAATTCCGTCGCCTCGCCGACCGGCTCCGCAACCGTCACCGGTTCGACCGGCTCGGGGTCTGCGACTTCGGGATTCGCTTCCAACCCCAGCGGATCGGACTCGTCCACGGCGATGACCTCCGGCGGTTCGGGGGGCGAGGGCGACTTCCGGGCACGCGGCTTGGCGGGGCGTTCGGTCAGTTCCGCGTCGATGATGTCGGTCATGGTCGCCGTCCTCCGGTCCGTCAGTCTCGGCTCAATCCGTTGTCCCAAATTCGTCACGGTGCGGGCGGGGCGAGCAGTCGCCAGCGGTGCAGAACTTCGACCGTCGCGGCGTGCAGTTCGGCCGCGTCGCCGTCGTTCACGATGACGGCGTCGGCGAGTCGCCGTTTTTCGGCGAGCGGCAGTTGGGCCGCTTCGCGGCGCGTCAACTCGTCGTCCGTCCAACCGCTGCGGGCGATCAGCCGCTTCAAGCGCTCGTCGCGGGGGGCGTCCACGAAGAGCAGTTTCTTGCACACTTCGGACCGCCCGGCTTCGACCAGCACCGCCGCGTCGAGGACGATGAACCGCGCGGCCGGGTCGGCGTCGGCGCGGGCGAACAGTTCGGTCTCGCGCTCGTGGATGCGCGGGAAGACGATCCCTTCGAGCACCTTCCGCTCGGCCGGGTCGGCGAACACGATCGCCCCGAGCGTGCGGCGGTTGACGCTGCCGTCCGGGCGGAGCAGATCGCCCCCCCAGCGCTCGACGAGTTGGTCGCGGACGGCCGGCTCGTCGAGGACTTCGTGGCCGAGCTTGTCGGCGTCCACGACGAACCCGCCCAGGGCCGCGAGCGCGTTCGCCACGGTCGATTTGCCCGCGCCGATGGCCCCGATCAGGCCGATGACGGGTTTCAGTGGCCTCACGGCAACTCCTCCGCGTCCAGCCAGTTCGCACCGACGCTCACATCGACTTGGAGCGGCACGCTCAACGTCATCGCCCCGATCATCTCCTCGCGCACGGCCGCGGCCAGTTTCGTCGCGTCGGCCGGATCGACCTCGAAGACGAGTTCGTCGTGGACACTTAACAGCATGTTCGCCCGCAACTTCTCTTTCTTGACGCGCCGGTAGACCGCGAGCATCGCCAGTTTCATGAGGTCCGCCGCGGAGCCTTGAATTTCCATGTTGATCGCTTCGCGCTCGGCCTGGGTGCGGTTCTGGTAGCTCGAATTCGGCCGGATGCCGGACGGGTCGAAGCGGCGGCGGCGGCCCAACAGCGTGCCGACGTACTCGTTGGCCCGGGCGTCGCGGAGCAGGTTGTCCTGGTACGTCATCACACTCGGGTAGCGCTCGAAGAAGCCGTCGATGAACGCCTCGGCGTCCTTGCGCGGCACGCCCAACCGCGTCGCCAGGCCGGACGAACTCATGCCGTACAGTACGCCGAAGTTGACCGTCTTGGCGATGCGGCGTTGGGCCGAAGTCACGTCCGCTTCGGACACCTTGAAGATTTCGCCGGCGACGCTGGTGTGGACGTCGCGGTCGGCCGCGAAGGCCGCGCGGAGGTTGTCGTCGCCGCAGAAGTGCGCGAGCAACCGCAACTCGACCTGGGAGTAATCGGCGGTGAGCAGTCGCATCCCGTCGGCAGGGATGAACGCCTGGCGGATCTGCTGGCCCATCTCGGTCCGCGTCGGGATGTTCTGCAAGTTCGGGTCGGACGAACTCAGCCGGCCGGTCGCCGCGACGGTCTGGTTGAACGACGTGTGGACGCGGCCGGTGCGCGGGTTCACCAGCACCGGTAGGGCGTCCACGTAGGTGCCCTTGAGCTTGGCGATTTGCCGGTGGCCGATGATCCGCCGGGGCAGTTCGTGGCCGAGTGCGGCAAGCTTTTCGAGGCTCTCCTGGTCGGTACTCGGCTCGCCCGTCGTGCCGGTCTTCTTCTGCACCGGCAGTTTCATCTCGTCGAAGAGGATTTCGCGGAGTTGCTTCGGCGAGCCGATGTTGAACGGCTTGCCAGCGAGCGCGTGGATGTCCGTTTCCATCGCGGCCAAGTCGGCCTCCATCTGCACACTGAGCGACGCCAACACCGGCAGGTTGAGGCGGACGCCGTGAAACTCCATTTCGGCGAGGACTTCGATGAGCGGGATTTCGAGCGTGTTGTACAGCGACACCATGCCGGTCGCTATCAACTCGGGTTCGAGCAACGCCGTCAACCGGCAGGCCACGTCGGCGTCTTCGCAGGCGTAGGTCGAGACTTGCGCGACCGGCACCTGGTCCATCGTGAGCTGGTTCTTGCCCTTGCCGATCAACTCCTTGATCGAGATGTTCTCGTGCTTCAAGTAGCGGCGCGACAGCTCGTCCAAACCGTGCGACCGTTCACCGGCGTGCAGGAGGTAGTCGGCGATCATCGAGTCGCCGGAGACGCCACGCAACGTCACGCCCTGGCAGCGCAGCACGAGTTGGTCGTACTTGATGTTCTGGTTGACCTTCGAAATCGCCGGGTCTTCAAAGACGTACTTCAGGGCGGCCAGCGTACTCAGGCCGTCGAGAATCGTGCTGCCGTGCGGCCCCATCACGGGGAGGTAGAACGCCTCGGCCTCCTTCCAGGCGAAGGCGTAGCCGACGATGTCGGCCCGCATGGGATCGACGCTCGTGGTTTCGAGGTCGAAGGTGACGCGGGCTTGCTGGTGGAGTTGCCGCAGGAAGTCGTCGAACTTCGCCGGCGTATCAACCGTGCAGTACTGCACGTCCCAGGCGGCGGCCGGGGCGTTGGCCCCGAAGGCGAAGTCGAGATCGGCCTCGCCACTGGCGTCGATCGTGTCGAACAGCGACGGCTTGCCGGGCTTCGGTAGCTTCGGCGTTTTGCCGCGCGGGGCCGGCCGGTCGGCGGTTACGGCGGTCGTCGGCGTCTCGCCGATGCTCGTGAGGATCGCGGCGTTCTTGTCGCTGCCGCTCTTAGTCAGCGTCGAGCGTACCTTATTGGCGAAGCCGCGGAAGCCGAACTCGGTGAAGAGTTCGAGCAGCCGCTGGCCGTCCCACTCGCGCCGCTTCCAGGTCTCCCATTCCAGAGGCATCGGCACGCGGTCGTCGAGGCGGACGAGGCGACGGCTGAGCATCAGCGAGCCGTCGGCGACCGATTTCTTGAGTGCGTCGCGCAACTTCGGCCCGCCGACCTCGTCGGAGTGGGCAATGAGGTTTTCGAGGGTGCCGTAGAGTTGCAACCACTTGGCCGCGGTCTTCGGGCCGCAGCCGGGCACGCCGGGGACGTTATCGACGGAGTCGCCGACGAGCGCCTGGAAATCGACGACCTGGTTCGGCTCGACCCCCCAGTCGAGTTTCAGGCCGGCCGCGTCGAGGGTCTCGCCCTTGCGCAAGTTCATGATCTTGACGCGGTCGGTGAGCAGTTGCCGGCAGTCCTTGTCGCTGGTGCACAAGTGGACCATTAGCCCGCGCGCGGCCCCCTCCGCGGCCAGCGTCGCCATCAGGTCGTCGGCCTCGAACCCGGCGACGCTCAGTACGGGAATGTGCATTGCGGCGAGGACTTGAGCGATCATCGGCTCTTGCACGATCAGGTCGGGCGGCGGCGGCGGCCGGTGCGCCTTGTACTCGCCGTAAAGTTCCTCGCGGAAGGTCGGCTCCTTGCGGTCGAACGCGGCGACGAGGTAGTCCGCCCCGTGGTCGTAGAGGTTCATAATCGCGCGGGTCACGCCGAAGACCGCGTTCGTCGGCCGACCGTCGGGCGCGGACATCGGGCCGATGCCGTGGAACATCTGGAAAATCATGCCGTGCGAATCGAGCACATACAGCGCGTCGGCCCCGGCGAACGTCGGCAACGCCGCGGACTTCATGGGCGGGGCAATAGGAGTGGCGACGGGGTCCACGGGGGCGTCCGAAGGTGGGGCGGTGGCGGGGCACAATGCGGGGTCGTGAGTCGTCGGCTGGAGAGTTCGCACCGGGGGGTGGGAGACGGCAACCCGGTGTCCGCGAGATAATGGTAAAGTCAATGTACGGCTAACCCCCGGCGCAAGTCAAGCTGCCGGGGGTGAGGATTTGGCGTGGAACGGTCCGCCGGGGTTACTTCGGCGCGGCAACCGCCCGCAGCACGACGCTCCGCTGGCCGTCGATCTTGCCCCAGAGGTTGGCCCGATTCTGCGCGTCGGCGCGAATGGCGTCGGCCTGGCGTTGGCGAATCTCCGGCAGGTTGGTTTGCACCGCGCCGCCGGCCCCGAACCACGGGTTGTACTGGACCCCGTAGAAGGGGGTCCAGACGAACAGCGGCTGCCGCTCCTGGTACAAGTAGGCGTTCTGTTCGAGGACCGCGGCTTGAACCGGTACGCCGCGCAGGGAGTTGGCGATCTCGCGCAACAACACCGTCGTTCCGTGGGCGTACTCGACGGCCGCCGGCTCGACGGCGATGACCGACATGGCCGCGATTTGCCGCGCCGCCGTCTCGTGCCACAGGGCCGTCTGGAAGTAATCGGTCGCGGTGTCGTTGCGCTTCTTCAAGCCGTCCAGAATGCCGTTCACGGCGACGACGTGTTTCTGCGACGCCTCGCGAGTGACCCCGGCCGGGGTGACCGGCAGCGCGTCCGAAGCGGCAATGTCCGCGCTGATCGGCGGCAGCACCAGGGCCATCAGGTAGCCGAGTTCGTCGTCGGTGATCTTCAGCGTTAGCGAGAAGTCGGTCTCGCCGTTCTTGGCCACGGCGGCGGCCATGTCGGTCGGCATCAGGCCGTTGCGCTCCAGGAACTCGGCGACGAACTGCTTCATCAATTCCGGCGGACAGGTCGGCTGGTGGTTCGACTCCAGGGTGACGCGGAACTCGGTCCCCGCCTCGGTGAACGTCCCGATCAGCCGCACGCCGCGGAGCGCGCCGAGAAACTGCTTCACTTGCCCGGCCGCTTTTTTGTCCTGGTCGAGCGACGGGCTGAGGCCGACGGCCGTGGCGATGGCCGCGGCGTCGAACAGGTCGCCGGCGTCGAGGGCGACGACGACGTGACTCCGCGTGGCGAAGTTTGCGGCGGTATTGGTCAGGTAGCGCGGCGGGACGGGCAGGGTGTTCTCCTTCTTCGCCTGCACCCACCGGCTCAAGTCCTGGCGGTGGGTCGTCCGCATCAGGCCGAGCAGTTGCGGTTCCAGTTTGACGAGGTAACTGCCGGCCGACGTGGCGACGGCTTGCTCCCCGCCGACTTCGACGAGTTGGCCGTGCAGGCCGGCCGCGACCCGGGCCAGATCGATCGGCTTCTTGACCGGCACGACGGCCTGGGCGGAACTGTCGCGCCGCTTGCCGGGGGTGAACTCGGTCGTGGCGACGATCCGCTCGACGGCCGGGTGGATCGGGATCGCGCCGGCCAGGTACGTCGTTTTGTCGATCTTGTCCCAGCCCTCTTTCACGGCCCGGGGCGATTTCAGAATGGACTCGACGTTGACGACGGCGAGGGTATTGAACGGCCCCGGCAGGCTCTTCAACAGGTCCGGCGGCGTCGGCCCCTGGGCCGAAACGGGGGCCATAGTCAGGAGCAGGGTGGCGAGCGCAAGCGGAACGAAGCGCGGCATCGGTTGTCCCCGGGTGATAGCCTGTGAGGCGTAATTGTATCGCCGGACCGGGGCCGCGAGGGGAGTCGGCGGCCGGCGTTCGTATAATGCCCGACTACTCGCAGCGTGTCCCCCCGGAGGTTCGCCCGTGCCCGACCGCATCGCCTATCAAGGGATCACCTTCGACGACGTGCTTCTCGAACCCGGGTACAGCGAGGTCGTGCCGCGCGACGTTGACGTGCGGACTTGGCTGACCCGCAACGTCCGGCTCAACATCCCCATCGTGTCGTCCCCGATGGACACGGTCACCGAGAGTGAACTGGCCATCGCGCTCGCGTCCGAGGGCGGCATCGGCATCATCCACAAGAACATGAACGTCGCCGCCCAGACCCGCGAAGTGGACAAGGTCAAGCGGTCCGAGAACGGCGTCATCACCGACCCCATCACCCTGCCGCCGGACGCGACCGTCGGGACGGCCCGGCAGATCATGCAGACGCACCACATCTCCGGGGTGCCGATCACCGTCGGGGACGAGAAGTTCCTGCGCGGCATCCTGACCCGCCGGGACTTGAAGTTCCTCACGGACAACGAGCAGAAACTCGAAGAGGTGATGACGAAGCACAACCTCGTCACGGCCCCGGAAACCACGACGCTGCAAGAAGCGGAATCAATCCTTCTCAAAAATAAGGTGGAGAAATTGCTCCTGACGGACGATCTATTCCGTCTGAAGGGGTTGATCACGATCAAGGACATCGAGAAGACCGAAAACTTCCCGATCGCCTGCAAGGACGGCCGCGGCCGGTTGAGGGTCGGGGCGGCAATCGGGGTCTACGATTACGAACGGGCCGCGTCCTTGATCCGGGCGGGGGTGGACGTGCTGGTCGTCGATTCGGCCCACGGCCACAGCAAGAACGTGATCGAGACGGTCCGCGAGATTAAGCGGCGGCACACCATCGAGGTGATCGCCGGCAACGTTGCAACCGCCGAAGGGGCGAAAGCCCTGGCGGACGCGGGGGCGGACGCGGTGAAGGTCGGTATCGGCCCCGGGTCGATCTGTACGACGCGGGTCGTGTCCGGGGTCGGGGTGCCGCAGATTTCCGCGATCCTGAACGCCGCGAAGGCGCTCAAGGGGGCCGGCATCCCGCTGATCGCCGACGGCGGCATCCGCTACTCCGGCGACATCTCCAAGGCGATGGCCGCGGGGGCGAGTGCGGTCATGATCGGCGGGCTGTTCGCGGGGCTGGCGGAAAGCCCCGGGGACTTGATCCTGTACCGCGGCCGGAGCTTCAAGAGCTACCGCGGGATGGGGTCGCTGGGGGCGATGGCCGCGGGCAGCGCGGACCGCTACCAGCAGGGCGAAAAGGTCGCCCCGGGCACCAACGGCAAGTTGGTGCCGGAGGGCGTGGAAGGGCGCGTCCCGTTCAAGGGGCCGCTCGCCCCGTACGTGTTCCAACTCGTGGGCGGTCTCCGCGCCGGGATGGGGTACGTCGGGTCTCGGACGCTGGAAGAACTCCGCACCGGTGCGCGGTTCATCCAGATCAGTGGGGCATCGGTGCAGGAGAGCCACCCGCATGACATCGCTATTACGCAAGAAGCCCCGAACTACACCGGTACGGCGTACTCGTCGGCCGACGGGGATTAGTCTCGCGCTCGCCGTGGCCGTCGGCCTGACGGCCGGCCGCGCCGCCCCGGCCCAACTGCCGAGCGGGACACTCCCGCCGGTCACAATCCCGACGCCACAACTCCCGCCCCCGGCCGGGCTACCGGCCCCGGCCCCGCGGCCGCGACTCGTCCCCGCGGACGCGCCGAGCGTCCCCGGTACGATGCCGTTCCTGGCCAACCCGACGCCACCGGCCCCGCTCCCGGTCCTCGCGCCCACGCCGACGATGACGCTGTCGAAGCCGGCCGGGGCCGAGACGACGCGGCCGTTCACCGCTCAGCCGGTCTCCCGGTCGCCGGCGAGCACGGCACCCGTGCCGTACACCGCCGCCCGTCCGCAAGTCGTCCCGGTCGTCGCCCAGCCGCCCGCCGACCCGAAGCCGCCGGACAAGTCGCTTCCCGAAAAGTCCCTGGAAGACAAAACCGGCGGCCCCAATAGCGACGCGAAGGACAAGGGCAAGCTCGCCCAGATCGTCACCCTCGACCCGAACGTCCCGCCCATCGCTCGGGAGGACGCCTTCCGGCTCGACGGGGACGCCGACTTGAACAAGCGGATCGTTGCCGCACTCGTCAAAGCCGAGATGAAGAACAACGCGGACTTCGTGTACAAGGCGAGCGATTACGTCCTGCCTCAGCCCGCGAAGGTCGGTGCGTCGGGCGTCGCTTACGTGCCCAAAACGGCGAACTACAGCCCGACGACGGCACTCATCGAGCCGGGCTACCTGGTCCACCGTCGTCTGTTGTTCGAGGAGAAGAACTCCGAACGGAACGGCTGGGATCTCGGGTTCATCCAGCCGCTCGTGTCAACGGCGTACTTCTGTAAGGACGCCCTGTTGCTACCGGCCCACATCGCGTCGAACCTCACCGAGCGGTACGACACGAGTGCCGGCAAGTGCCTGCCCGGGAGCACCGTGCCATATTACCTCTACCCGGAAGAGATCACGCTGTTCGGGGCGACCGTCGGGGCCGTGGCCGTCACCGGGGCCGCGTTCATCTTCCCGTAACCGATTTGCAGACGATCCGGGGGTTCGGGCCGGGCACCCGGGGCAGTACACTGTCCCGAAGTTCCCGACCCCGAACCCCTGGTCTTTCCCGGATGGTCACCGCCCCGAGTTGGCTCGAGCCACGCACGGCTTACGTCCACGTCCCGTTCTGCGGGCACCACTGCGGCTACTGCGACTTCGCGGTCGCGGCCGGCCAGGACCACCTCGTCGAACTTTACCTCGACGCCCTCGAACTCGAACTCCGCACCCTCGGTACGCCGCGGCCCGTCGAGAGCCTGTTCGTCGGCGGCGGCACCCCGACGTACCTGACCGCCGGGCAACTCGACCGCCTGTTCACCGCCCTCGACCGCTGGCTGCCGCGGGCGGGCGACCGCCCCGAGGTCAGCGTCGAATCGACCCCGGAAAGCTGGACGGCCGAGAAGGTCCGCGTCCTCGCGGCCCACGGTGTCAACCGCGCCAGCATCGGCGTGCAGTCGTTCCAACCGCACCTACTCGCGGCCCTCGACCGGCGGCACGGCGTCGAGCAAATCCCGCACGCCGTCGAGATCGTCCGGCGCGAAATCCCCGCCCTGTCGTTCGACCTGATCTTCGCCTCCCCGGGCCAAACGCGCGCCGACTGGCACGCCGACCTGGCCACGGCGTTGAGTTACGCCCCCGACCACCTCTCGACCTACGGCCTGACCTACGAGACCGGCACGCCACTCTGGAAGGCCCGCCGCAGAAAGACCCTCACGCCGGTCACCGAAGACGACGAGGCGACGATGTACGCGGCGGCCATCGACACGCTGACAGCCCACGGTTTCGAGCACTACGAGGTGTCGAACTTCGCCCGGCCCGGCAAGCGGTCGTTGCACAACCAACGCTACTGGGCCAACGACGCCTACTACGGCTTCGGCACCGGCGCGGCCCGGTACGTCCACGGGTCGCGGGAGTTGAACGTCCGCGACACGGCGGTCTACATCCGCCGCGTGCTCGCCGGCGAAGACCCGACCTTTCAGCGCGAGAATTTGGCCCCCCGCGATCGCGCCTTCGAGACGATGGCCGTACAACTCCGCCGCGCCGACGGCATCGACTACGCCGACTTCCACACGCGAACCGGCTTCGACCTGCGCGAGTTACTGGCCCAACAACTGCCGATGCACTTCCGCGAAAATCTGCTGACCGACAACGGCGTGTCACTAGCACTGACGCCCGCGGGCAAGTTCGTCGCCGACGGCGTGATCGAGGACTTGCTGAAGGCAGCGTAACAGCTCCGCCGCAGGCGAGTCTTGTTAGCCCGACGCGCTAGCGAGGGTCGATGGGTCGTGGCGCGTGTCTGGGGACGACAACACCACAGCCGACGACCCGAACCTTGCCCTCGACCGGTCGACCCTCGCTAGCGCGTCGGGCTAACGCGCCTGCGGCGGAGCCTCCGGTCATGCTTTCACCAGCACGGTCCCTTCGCCGTTGCGGAGCGTCACGCTCGTGACGACGGGGCCGAGGGTGTTGTCGGCGCGGAGGACGCGGTAGCGGCCGCCGAGGTCGTGCGTCGTGCCGGTGGCGTCGTCGGTCGTGCCGGTGCCTTGGCCGAGCGTGTACGAGCGGGGCTTGTACAAGGCGATGCCGTTGTCGAACTCGCGGCGGTACACCTTGTAGTCGAGGGCCGCGTTTTGCGGGTCTTTACCGGTGGCGAGGGTCGTGAACGCGCCCTTGGCCTTGCCGAGGTCGGTACTCACGGCCGCGATCCAGGTGTCGGCCCAGGGCGCGGCGGGGGAGAAGCCGCCGTAGAACATCAGCATCGTTTTGTCGGCATCGGCCACCAGGTAGTAGTAAGCGAGCGTGCCCATTTTGACGCGGTCGGTGCCGACGAGGAACGACCCCGGGTGGCTGTCGAGGATGACGTAGGGCGACGGGCTGTCCGACGCCAGCCGGCTCTTGACGAGGCTTGCCACGTCGTTAAAACTCGACCAATTCGCCTCGGTAGGCCGCAGCACGAACTCCTCGAAGACCCCGGTGGAAACGGCGGCGACAGGCGTCGCGTCGGCGTTGCCGCCGGACGTGTTCGTGAGGACGATCTTGCCGCCGAGCTTGCGGGTGATCGCCGAGACGACGGCGGCGTAGTCGGTACTGTACGTCGCCGTCACCTCGGCGACCGACGCGCCGTTGAGCGGCAGCCGGCCGTTGGAGTTGTCCAGAAAGACGCCGTCGGCCAGGGGGTTTTGTGCGAGCTGCTGCTGGTGGTAGGCGACGGCCCAGTTCCGCACGGCCGCGCTCGACGGGTTGGTGACGAAGCGCATCTGCCCGTAGTACGGGTAGAACAACCGCGATTCGTAGACGAACCGGGCGTCCTTGCCGGCGGCGCGGCCGGCGTACTCGGCGTCGCTCAGGAAGCCGTCGCCGTTCTTATCGGCGGCATAGTCGAAGGTCGGGATCGTCCCCGCATCCTTGCCGTTGGCGGTCACGTAGTCGCGGCCCAGGACTGTCTTCGCCGCGGGCGCTTGCGCCGAAGTGCCGGCCGTCGTGCGGACGCGGACCGCGAAGAGTTTGTCGCCGTCGCCGACCCGCGAGGTCACCCAGTCCGTCGGCGGGTTGAACGCGAGCTTGCCGGTGCGGGAGAAGCCGGCCGTACCGTCGGCTGTCGGCGGTAACTCTTTCCAGGCGACGGCGCGGCCGTACCCATCGACGGCGGTGGCGTACTCGACGACGCCTTGCCACCCGGCCGCGGCGGGACGGGATAGGTCGAGATTCAACTCGACAAACTTCTCCGGGTAGCCGACCGACACGGCCGTGCCGACACCGCCGAACTCGACGCCGGTCGATCGCCCGCCGCGGGCCGCCGAGGTCACGTCGGTCGGGTTGCTGCCGTCGTTGGCCGCGCGGGTCACGCCCCAGAACCACGTCACCGGCTGCGACGACGGGCTGCTGCCGGTGAACGGCGTCGCCTTGGTGACGTGGTAAAAGGCCGCCTCGCGGTCGGCCTTGTTGGCGTCCGCGTAGCCCAGCCAGTTCGTGAGCAGCCCCTGGTACAGGTTCGAGATGTTCGAGTAAATCGCCTGCGGAGTGGCCGGCGACGCGGCGTCGATGGCAGCCAGGTACTTCGGGTTCGGGATGACGAGGTCAACGCTGTCCTTCAACCGGGCCTGCTCGAACGCCCCGAGCGGGTTGCCGTCGTAGGCGAGCTGGGCGATGCGGATGTTCGGCAACTTCCGCGGGAAGTCCGGCCGTGCCGGTTGCGGCGTCGGGTTGGCGTTGGCAGTGGTGAAGTTGAGAGTCACGGTGTTCGGGTTGCCGAGGTCGTCGATAGCCCGCACGGCGAGGGTCTGCGGTCCGTTGGCGAGCATCGTCGTGTCGAGCGTGTACCCGGTGGGCGTCTTCAACGCCGCGGCGACGAGCTTGCCGTTCAGCCGGTACTCGACCCGCCGGGCCGCACTGTCGGGGTCGGTCGCCGTGAAGGTCACGTCCCCGGAATACGCCGTGCCGGTCTGCGACGCTGCGACCGCGATTTGCGGGCCGGCGGCGAGTGCCCCGCCGCGAATCTCGACATCGTCGAACGTGACCGGGCCGGCCGTTAGCGGGTTCCGCTGCAGTCCGACGAACCCGCCCGCTTTGATCGGCGTCGCGTCGGTGACTTCGAGCGCAGGTTGCGGGGTGTCGGCCCAGGTGCCGTCGGGCGTCAGCCAGGTGCCGGTGTCGGTGCGCGAAATCACCGCCCGCAAATTGCCGCCGCTGGCGGTCAGCGTCAACCGGAGCCAGACGCCGCTGACGTAGTCTTTCGACTTGATGGTGCCGAGCGTGGTCGAGGTGCCGTCCACGACTTTGACGATGCGGGCTTCCAGGCCGCGGGTCGCCGTGAGGCCGTAGTAGGTCGGTGTGGCGGTGTCGAGGTCGGCCCCGCGGACGAGCAGCGTGCCGGGGACCAGGGTGTCGGCGTACAGCGACGCGGACGCCTGCACGTCGGCCGGTTGCGTGGTGCCGTACCAACTGCGGGCTAGGGTGTTGGTGCCGCCGGTGGCCGTGTAGCTGGGCGTCTTGCTGGCGCGGGCGGCGGTCACCCCGAAGCCGGCGGTGCCGTCGGTCACGTAGCTCTTCCAGCCGTCGGGGCGGGTGCCGACGGGCGTGTCGTCGAAGTTGACTTTGACGACGGTGGCGACGGGGAGTTCGACGCGGATGTCGTCGAAAAAGGCCATGCCCGCGCCGCCGGGGGCGCGGCCGAGGCCGACCGAGCCGAGGCCGGAGAAGGGCGCGACAGTCGTCTTCAAGGCGTCGGTCGCGGCGGTTTGCCAGGTGCCGGCGGCGGTCAGAAATTGGTTCGTGTCGGTGCGGCGGACGCTCGCGCTGAGGGCCGTGCCGACCGGCTTGAGGGTCACGTCGAGCCAGACGCCGTTGAGAGGTTGCGCGAGTTTCAGCGTCGCCAGGACGGTCGCCCGGTCGGCGTGGAACTCGACGAGATCGACCTGCATTCCGCCGGTGCGGACCTGCGCGCCGACGTAGGAACCGGCCGGCGTCGTGAGGTTCTGGCCGCGGGCGAGGACGACGGCGGGGGTCGGCGTGTTCGAGTAGATTTTGACGGAGACGGTTGCGTCCGCCGGTTGAGGGGCGGTGGAAAAATAGCGCGACTGAGCCGCGGTGTCCCCAGTCGAGGCGAGCGAGATGGCGGCCGAGGCGGCGACGATCTTCGTCGTCACGTAACTCCCGGTGCCCCAGTAGCTCCAGTTGAACGCGGTCATGGGTGGCCTCAGGGCGTCGAAGTTTTCCGCCAGCAGCGGCGCGGGGTTCTCGCGGGCTTCGAGTGTATCACAACGGAGGCGGGTGCGCGGGGGCTGCGGCGTCATATCGGGGTGTCGCTCCGTCGGGGTGCCGTTCGTGCCGTTGGTGCCGGCCACGCGGGGGAGTCGTTCCCTCGGCGGCCGGGCGGGTGCGAGAACTCGGTGCAAGTCGGTAACGGGTTTGCGTTCGACGCTGTTGAAGATGTGTTCGACCGGGACTTGAGAGAATCGCCAGCAATAGAGAAGGGCCGGGGGGAAGTGGTTCCCCCCGGCCCCGGAATCTTGACGCGGACTCGTCCGACGGGTGCGACGCGGGTAACCGCGCGGACGGGTCTAAGGCTCCAGCGACACGCCGGCTTCGCCGACCTTCACGACCCGTAACGTCGGCATTCTCGGCTCCCCTTCGATGGGGTGGCCGGCCAAAACGACCACCCGGTCCCCGACTTTGACCGCGCCCGCGGCAAAGGCGTCGCGGACGGCCGCCGTCATGCGCCCGTCGCCCGGCTTGAGCGGCATCATCGGCACCGGCTGCACGCCCCAGACGATCGCCATGCGCTGCAAGACCGCCGGGTGCGGCGCGGGGGCGACGATCCGGGCCGACGGCCGGTACCGGGCGAGCATCCGGGCCGTGCGGCCGGACAGCGTCGGGGTGATGATCGCCGTCGCCGCGACTTCGCCGGCGAGCCGGCAGGCCGCCAGGGCGAGCGAATCTTCGATGCTGTCGCCGGGGTGCAGTGCGTTCGCGGACTGGAAGCTGCCGCCCGTCAGCCGCATCGAATTCTCCGCCTCTTCGGCGATGCCCGCCATCGACCGGACGGCCTCGTAGGGGTAATCGCCGACCGAGGTTTCGGCGGAGAGCATGACGGCGTCGGTCCCGTCGAAGATCGCGTTCGCCACGTCGGACACTTCGGCGCGGGTGGGGCGGGGGCTTTTGATCATACTTTCGAGCATCTCCGTCGCCGTGATGACCGGCTTGCCGGCGAGCCGCGCGGCCGCGATGATCTGCTTCTGGATCGGCGGCAGCTTCTCGAACGGCAGTTCGACGCCCAGGTCGCCGCGGGCGACCATGACGCCGTCGAAGGCGTCGATGATCTCCCGCGCCTTGCTGACGGCTTCAGGCCGCTCGATCTTGGCGATGATCGGCACCCGCATCAGCCCCACGGCCGCGGCAGCGTCGCGCAAGTAATCGGCCGAAGTCGGCCCGCGGACGAACGACATTGCCAGCCAGTCGATTTGCGTCTTCGCGCAAATGCCGAGGGCGACGCGGTCGCGGTCGGTCACCGCCGGGATGCTCACCTGCGTGTCGGGCAGGTTCAACCCCTTGTTCTCCTTCAACTCGCCGCCGACCGTGACGACGGCACTCAGCCGGCCGCCGGACACAGTACCAGCGCGGAGTTGCAACTTGCCGTCGTCCAACAACATGCGGTGGCCGGGGAGCAGGTCGGGCAGCACCTCGGGGTCGGTGATCGGGATGTCGCCGTCGCGCGGCTCGACCCCGCGCAAGGGGAAGGTGACCGTCTCGCCGAGGGCGAGCGTTCGCCGGGCGGAAATGCGGACCCGGAGTTTCGGCCCCGGCAGGTCGGCCAGGACGGCGACGACGCGGCCGAGTTTGGCCGCCGTTTCGTGGACTTGGGCGATCCGCCGCAGGGGGGTCGCCTCGTCATCGACGTGCGAGAAGTTGATGCGGGCCACGTCCAGCCCGGCTTGAATCAGCCGCTCCAACATGCCGGGGGCATCGGTCGCCGGCCCGAGGGTTGCTACGATTTTCGCTCGCCGTGCCATAATCATCCTTGGGTACGCTGCGAGAGAGGGTGAGATTCGGTGATGACTTACGGCCAGTCCGGCAATGTTCAATTCCCGGCGCGGCGGCACGGGCGGCTCTGGCTCCTCGTCGGATTGACGCTGACCCTCGCCGCGCTCGGCCTCGCGGACCTGGGCGTGAACCCGGTTTTCGTCTCGGCGTGGCTGGTCGTCGTCGGGTGGGTCGCCGCCGAGTGGAGCCGCAACGCCTGGGCCTGGATGTTCGCGGCGGTGACAATGGTCTGTCACTTCGCGGTGGCGATGGGCGTGGCGCACGGCTGGTCGCATTCGCACGCTTTCGCCCACACTCAAGAGGCGAGCGGCTTCGGCCCCGGCCTGTTGGTCAGTTACGCCGTCGTGGCGATCTGGCTCTTCGACGCGGTCGCCGGGGCGTGCGGCCTGCCGTGGCGTCGGTTGCACACCCTGACGCGCGGCTTCGTCGCCTTCGTCGCGTTCAACGCCACGGTCGTCTACGGGACGTGGCCGGGGAAGGTTCTCGGCCTCGCGGCTTTCGGCGTGCTGATAGCCGTCTGGTGGCTCGGGCGTCAGCCGGGCTTGCCGTCGGGGAGTTCGTCGCGGGCCTCGTAAAGTGCCCGCCACAGGTCGCCCTTCTTGTCCTTGACGACGTGGTTGAAGTAGTGCCGCAGCCGCTTGATGTCGTCCGGCGAGTCCTTCAAGGCCGTCCCAGCGAGGTGCTGGGCGAGGTGCCGTGCCCCGGCCGGTCCGCCGCCGTAGAACCAGGCGTGCAGCCCCGCCGAGTAGCCGGTGGCGATGGCCTCGGCCGTGCTCATGGCGGTGGTGAGCGGTTCCAGCGCCTTGCCGCCTTCTTCCTTCGCGTTGCGGAGTTCGTGGAAGGCGACGACGAGGACTTCGGTCATGTCCGGCGTCAGCATCATCGGAACGCCGGCGCGGGCGAGTAGTTTGTCGGTCTCGCGCTGGACGAGGGCCATTTCGTCGCGGATGTCGGCGATCGGGTGGACCGTCTCGAAGTTGAACCGGCGCTTAAGTGCGGCCGACATCTCGTTGACGCCGCGGTCGCGGGTGTTGGCCGTGGCAATCACGTTGAACCCGGTCCTGGCGAACAGCGACCGCGAATCGTCCGGCAATTCGGGGATCGCCATGACGCGGTCGCTCAGGATCGACAGCATCACGTCCTGCATTTCGAGCGGGCAACGGGTCAACTCCTCGAACCGGACGATCTTGCCGTCGGTCATGCCCCGGTACATCGGCGCGGGCACGAGCGATCGAGGCGACGGGCCTTCGGCGAGTAGCAGGGCGTAGTTCCACGAGTACTTGATCGCGTCCTCGGTGGTCCCGGCGCTGCCCTGCACGGTCAGCGTCGAGTCGCCCGAGATCGCGGCGGCGAGCAGTTCGCTGAGCCAACTTTTCGCGGTCCCCGGTTCGCCGATGAGCATCAGACCGCGGTTGGTGGCCAGGGCGACGACGCAGCGTTCGAGGAAGTTGCGCCGGCCGACGAACTTGGGCGTCAGCTTGCGGGCCGGGTCGCCGAGGATGAAATCGACGACCGACCGCGGGGTCATCGCCCAGCCGACCGGTTTCGGCAGCGCCGCGTCCGCCTCCTTGAGCCGTCCCAACTCCGCAGCGAAACTGACCTCGGCCGGCGGCCGTTGCATCGCCGCGTGGGCTTGGGGTTCGGCCACGGGGGTCGCGGCGTTGGCGGCTTTGCGGGCCATCGGGGGACTCCGGCGAGTGGCGTGCGGCGGCGGTGCGGGTGGGCACACCTTATCGACCGCGCCGGCCCCGCGTCAATTGCGGTAGGGGGTTCCCCCGAAGTAGCAGCGTCGTAGCCTGACGGGGAATCGTTCTCGGCGGCACGGCGTGGGGTGGGTCATGACTCTGGCACCGGATCGGGTCTGCGTCGTCGTCGGGCGGACCCGGCACAAGATGATGCAGGCCGAGCTTCAAGAAGCGGTCAAGCGCGGCGGGAAGTTCCTGGAGGTCCGCCTCGACTTCATCGCCAAGGCCGTCGATTTCACCCGCCTCGCCCCGTTCAAGGGGTGCCCGTGGATGGCCACCTTCCGCCGCCCGGCCGACGGCGGTCGGTGGTCGGGGACCGAAGCCCAGCGGCAAATCCTCATGCGCCAGGCCATCGTCTGCGGGCAGTTCGACTGGATCGACGTCGAGATGGACGTGGCCGCGACGATCCGCCGGTTCGGCACCGTCAAGCGGGTCGTCAGCTACCACAACATGAAGGAAACCCCGGCCGACCTCGACGGCATTTACGACGAGATGACCAAGCTCGACGGCGACGTGTACAAGATCGCCGTCATGGCCAACAGCGTCGCGGACAACCTGGCCGTCCTCGACATCATGCGGCGGGCGACGAAGCCGACGCTCGCGTTCTGCATGGGCGAACTCGGCTTCCCGACGCGGTTCCTCGCGCTCAAGGCCGGGGCACCGTGGATTTACGCGGCCTTCAACAAGGACCGTGGCGTCGCCCCGGGACTGCCGTCGTTGAGCGAGTTGCGGACCACCTACCCGGTGCGGATGATCGACGCCGACACGAAGGTCTTCGGCCTGCTCGGCGACCCCGTCGGCCACTCGTACAGCCCGGTGCTGCACAACCACACCTTCGGCCGGATGAAGCAGAACGCGATCTACCTGCCCTTCCGCGTGCCGAAAGACCAGTTCGGGGACGGCGTGCGGACGTTCGTGGGCGTGCCGGTGAGCGGCTACAGCGTCACCATTCCGCACAAGGAGGCGGCCGCCGCGTTGGCGTCGAGTGCCGACCCGAACGTCACCAAGTCCGGCGCGGCGAACACGCTGATTCGCCAGGCAGACGGCAGCTTCTTCGCGGCGAACACGGACTTCACCGCCGCGGTCGATTCGCTCAAGGCTCATATGGCCGAGCGGTCCACCGGCGGCCCGTTGCTCACCCTGAGCGGGCAGTTCGTGCTCATTCTCGGGGCCGGCGGCGTGGCCCGGGCCATCGCGCACGGGTTGCACAAGGAGGGGGCCGCGGTGACCATCGCCTCCCGCGGTTTCGAGCGGGCGACGGCGCTGGCCGCTGAGGTCGGGTGCAAGGTCGTCGATTGGCATGCCCGGCACGCCGTGCTGCCGTGCGACATCGTCGTCAACTGCACGCCGGTCGGCATGACGCCGAACACCGACGAGTCGCCGGTCCACGTCAGCTTCTTGAAGCCGGGGCTGTCGGTGTTCGACACGGTGTACACGCCGGAGAATACGCTGCTCGTGCGCGAGGCCCGCGAGCGCGGCTGCCTGATCCTCACCGGCGTCGATCTGTTCGTCCGGCAGGCGGCGAAACAGTTCGAGTTGTTCACCGGCATTACCCCCGACCTCGACCAGATGCGCGACCTGCTCCGCAAGGCTATGTCGCCACTGACGAAGGCCCTCGACGCGCCCGACGACGGGGCGGCCGAGTGATGCCGCGCCTCTTCCTCGTCGGCTACCGCGCGACCGGCAAGACGACCGTCGGCCGACTGGTCGCGCGAGGTCTCGGCTGGGGCTTCGTGGACGCTGATTCGTACCTCGAAGCCCTCCACGGCAAGTCCGTCCGCGAGATGTTCCGCGACGACGGGGAGCCGGCGTTCCGCAACCGCGAGAGTGCGGTCCTCGAAGAACTCGCTACCGCCGAAGTTTGGCGCGACCACGTCGTCAGCACCGGCGGCGGGGTCGTCGTTCGCCCTGCAAACCGGAGTCTGCTGCGAACCGGTTACGTCGCTCGCTTGACGGCCAGTGCGGCCGCGATTCACGAGCGCATGACCGGCGACGCCGCGAATGCCGGGCAGCGGCCGAACCTGACGCCGGGCGGCGGCCTCCGTGAGGTGGAAGCCCTGCTCGCCGAGCGCGAGCCGTGGTACCGCGAGGTCGCCACGGTCACCGTGCCGACGGACGGGCGTTCGCCGGAAGCCGTGGCCGACGATATCGTCACTGCGTACCGCGCCTTCCGGGCGACCGCGCCCCCCGAGAGTCTGGGCTAACTCATGGAATGGTGGTTCCACTTGCCGCTCGCGCTCTGGTGTCTCTGGGTGTTCGCCGTCGGGCTGGGCGTCGGCAGTTTCGTCAACGTGCTGATCGCCCGGCTGCCCTACGAGAAGAGCGTCATCTGGCCGAACTCGCGGTGCTTCACCTGCTTCCAGCCGATCCGCCTGACGGACAACCTGCCGATCCTCGGCTACCTCCGCCTACGCGGCCGGTGTCGCAATTGTCGCACGCCGTTCTCGCCGAGTTACCTGGGCATCGAAGTCTTGATGGGCGTACTGTTCCTGGCAATATTCCTCGTCGAGTGCGTCAGTCAGGCGACCGACGGCCCGGCGTTCTTCAAGCCGTGGGCGTACACGCCGGGGTTGAAGTTCTCGTACATCAGCAGCTTACCAGTGCCGCCGGTCGAGGTCTGGGTTTACTGGGCGACGCACGCCTTCCTCGTCGCCGCGCTCGTCGCGTCGGCCGCCATCGACGCCCGGCACCAGATCATCCCGACGCAAATCACTTACGTCGGCACGGCGGTCGGCATCCTCCTCTCGACCCTCTTGCCGTGGCCGTGGCCGTCGATCGGGACCTCGCTGGGGCCGAACGCCGCGAACATGCCGTGGATTGCGCCGCTGGCGATCCCGCAAATCCCGACGGGGCTGATGATCTGGCCGTGTTGGGGGCCGCTGCCGTCGTGGGCACCCGCCGGGTCGTGGCAACTCGGCCTGTTGAGCAGCCTCGTCGGCGCGGCGTTCGGCATGGGCCTGGTCCGCGTCATCAAGTTTCTGTTCGAGGTCGGCATCGGCAAAGAAGCCCTCGGACTGGGGGACGCCGACTTGCTCATGATGGTCGGCGCGTTCCTCGGCTGGCAGGTCGTCTTCTTCAGTTTCTTCATCGGGGCCGTGGCCGCGCTGGTCCTCAAGGTGCCGATGATGATTTGGGACGCGGTGCGCCGCCGGCCGGCGTCGGGCGAACTGGCCTTCGGCCCGGGGCTGGCCGTCGGCGTCGGGGTGACGTGGTTCGGCTGGCCGTGGCTCGGCGACTCCGCCCGCGTGCTGTTCGAGCCGGTCGCCCTGGCCGTTGTCGCCGTCTGCCTGACCGGCGGGATGTTGGTCGCGGGGCTGTTGCTCCGCCGCAAATGAAAGGGGTTCAACCGTGTCCCGTCCCGAAATTGCCATCGTCGATTACGGCATGGCCAACCTGCGCAGCGTGCAGAAGGCGTTCGAGGCCGTCGGCTTCGCGGCCGTCGTGACTGCCGACGCCGACCGCGTCGGCGAAGCGGCCAAGGTCGTACTCCCGGGCGTCGGAGCCTTCGCCGACGCGATTGCGGAGTTGCACGGCTCGGGCCTGGCCGCAGCGGTGACGCACCAAATCGCGGCCGGGAAGCCGTTCCTCGGCATCTGCCTGGGGATGCAAATGCTCTTCACGCGGAGCCACGAGGACGGCCTGCACGCCGGGCTGAACTTGTACCCGGGCGAGGTCGTCCGCTTCCCGCGACAGCCCGGGTTGAAGGTGCCGCACATGGGCTGGAACATCCTGCGGTTGACGCAACCGAAGTGCCCGCTGTTCGCCGACCTCCCGGCCGACGCGGCATTCTACTTCGTCCACAGTTATTACGTCGAGCCGACGGACGAGACGCTCGTCGCCGCGGAGTTCGACTACCCGACGCCGTGTTGCGCGGCGACGTGGCGGGATAACGTCTTCACGACGCAGTTCCACCCGGAAAAGAGCCAGGGTGTCGGGCTGGCGATGCTCAAGAACTTCGCCCGGCTGTGACGGCTACGGGGCCACGTCGGCGGTGACAGTCAGGTTCACGGTCGCCTTGCTTTTCAAGTCCGTCGCCAGCTTCAATTCCTTGGCGAACGCCCCGACCTTGGTCGGGGTGAAGCTCACGACGATGGTGTGGAACGGGGCCGCGCCGTTGAGCGTTTGAACGCTTAGACCGTCGCCCGTGTCCGCGAAGGAGTCGATCTTGAACAGCCCGATGCCACTGCCGCGAACGATCACGTTAAACACCTTGGTCTCCCCGAGCCGGACGGTCGAGAAGTTGACCTTGTCCGGGCTGACGGTGAGCGGGGCGAGCAGGGTGCCGTTGATGGCGATCGTCACCACCGGCGTCGTCGGGTCGTTGGTCCGCAGTTGCAAGAAATCGTTGAACGACCCGGTCGCGCTGCCGGCCTGATTCTTGAGCGTGACGTTGATTTTGGTCTTGCCCCGGCCGCCGTCTGCGGTCGTCACTTCAAACGGCCCGGTGGGGGTGACGACGCCCGTGACGGCCCAGTCTTTTTGCTTGCCGGCGTACTCCAGGGTGACGCTCTTGGTCGGCGTCGAGCCGGGGCTGACGACGCCGAAGTTGAACGACCCGGGGGCGAGCATGATGTCGGCCCGGCTGATTGCTTTGATGCGTAGGGTCGCCGTGCTGAGGTTCGTCGGGCCGAACGAGACCTGCACGGTTTCCGACCCGGCCCCGGTGAACTTCGACGTGTCGATGGTGACGATGAACTCGGCCTTTTCGTAGGGCTGCAAGACCCGCTGCGGGGGGTACGCCTGCACGGTCTCGCTGGTCCGGCGGATGTCGGTCACCTGCATCGGCACGGTGTAGATGTTCGTGATCGTGAACTTGTGAACGGCGAGCGTGCCCTTCGGCAGCGTCCCGAAGTCGTGAACGATCTCTTCGGGAGCGGGTTGGCCGGCGTCGGCTTCGATGTTGGCGAGGAACAGTTTGTTGGCCCACGCCGACGGCGCGGCGGGTCCCGGACTGGGGGCCGTCGGCTGGGCGGCAAGGGGGCCGCTCAGGACCAGCAGGGCCGTTAGCAGTGAAGCCAGTCGCGTCATCACGGAGTCCCGTTCCTGTCGAAGGCCGACCCCCGCGGACGGGGTCGATGTTCTCTTTTTCGGCACCGGCCACCCATCATACCCCCGGCAAACCGTTGTCGTACACGACAAACTCCCCGCGGCGGGGCAACCATTGGCCCAAGCCCCCTAACCGTTACGCTCGGCCGCCGCCGTGTCCGCTTCCAGGAAGCGTGCCGCGTAGATCCACAGCCCCGCCCCGAGCAGAATGACGCCGCTCATCAGCAAAAACGCCGTGTGCAAGTCCGAGCGGTCGGCGACGAAGCCGATCAAGGGCGGCGAAATGACATCCCCCAAGGCGTGAATCACCAAGATGTTCACGGCGAACGCCGTCGCCCGGACTTCCGGCGTGACGACGTTGGCCAGGATCGTGAACCCCGGGCCGATGTGGAAGAACAGCCCGAAAATCGTCAGGAAGATGAACAGCCACGCCAACGGAAAGGGCGCGTACAGCAGGGCAACGTAACACGGCAGCGCGAACAGCGCCCCCAATCCGATGACCCAGAAGTAGCCGCCCCGAATGCTGGTACGGTACTTCTCGCCGAGCCAGCCGCCGGCGGCCGTCGCCCCGAGTCCGCCGAGGACCAAAATGCCTCCGAAGGTCGTTGTGATCGTGCTGAGCTTGATTGAGCCGTAGGCAGTGGTGCCCTTGTAGATTGTCTCGGCATACAGATTATTCTCACTGTCAGTGAGGGAACTCGTGAGGTGTCGCTTGACAGTTGCGTATTCGAGGGAGCCTTTTTCGGACAGTGGCGCGAGCTTGTTTGCGACTTCTGCGGGCACCGACTTACGCCCCTCGTCGGCCGGGGGCTTGGACAAGTCAGCAATCACGTCCTCGTTGACGACGAAGCGGGCCTCGCGCTGAAAAATGTAAGTCGGCACCCACGCCGCGACGCCGCCAATGACGAAGGTGATTGCCGTCATCCCGGCGCAACACAGGACGAAGGAGCGGTTGCGCGCCAGCCCTTTGAGCAAGTCGCCGTAGGCTTGCCGGGCGGAGTCCGCGATGCGGGGCCGGGGGAACTCGGTCTTGAAGAAGAGCACCGCCCCGAGGAACAGCCCGAAGTACGTGATCCAGAAGGCGTGCCGCCAGTCCCCGAAGGCGTTGGCGACCTCGCCGCCGATGACGAAGCCGAGGGCGCTGCCCACGGGCACCGCCATGTTGAAGAGCGCCATCACCACGCCG
>JAYTSV010000027.1:0-35028 GCA_043745465.1 Fimbriiglobus sp. | reverse complement strand
GGTCGGCGAACTGGTGGAAGTACAGCGGCTGGTTGTTCTCTTCGAGGTGCTCGTGGTACAGGTAGTGGTCGGCCTGGTGCCGCAGGGTTTCGAGTTCGCTCTTCAACAGGATCGCGTAAGCCGACCCGTCCTGCTTGACCGACTGGGCGAGGAAGTCGAGCAGCGCGCGGGCCTGCTGGGTGCGGAGTTGGGCGGTGTTGAACCGGGCCGAGTGGTACCGCATCATGTCGCGGATCATGCCCCGGAGGTGCCAGCCGGGGTACGTGTTGTAGCTGATGTACGCGACCCCGTTCGGCGTCATCTGCTTGGCGCAGATCTCGTACACCTTGTCCTGGACGTTCTGCGGCACCCAGCTGAAGACGCCGTGGCAGATGACGTAGTCGAACATGCCGTAGGACGCGTCTACGTCGAGGATGCTGGCCGTCTTCAGGGTCAGGTTTTTGAGGCCGAACTCCTTGACGATGGCCTGGCCGTCCTTGATCTGGCGGTCGGACAGGTCGATGCCGATGAACTCGGAGTCGGGCAGCATGTCGGCCATCGGGATCAAGTTGCCCCCGCCGGCGCAGCCCAGTTCGAGGACGCGGCACCGCTGCACCGGGGTCGGCCGCATGCCGAACAGGGTGCCGATCGTGAACAGGCGGCTCGGGTGCGTCTGGGCGAACGGGTGGCTCTCGTAGGGCACCTCGTCGTAGCTGTTCACGTCAACGGGGGGGGCCGCGAGGGTTTCCGCCATGTCAAACGTCCTGTCTGGGCCGGGTCCGGCCACGGGGTAGGAAGAGTCAGTCGTATACTGTCCGTCGCCGGGAGGGGTGCGTCAAGCCGGCAATAATCGGAACGCAAAGCTAATTTCGGCACGGCGGCCGCGTCGGAATTACCCTTTCGCCGGCGGACGGTCCTAAAGATAAGACGGTCGGTCGGCGAAACCGTTTCGCCCGCCCCCGCCAGAACGGTTGGCCCCCAGTCCCGACGAGCGGATCCGCGTGGCGACCCCCGACGACGACCTTCCCCCGGACGCGACCCCGCCCGACGCCCTCGGTCCGGCCCGCCCGCTGATCGCCGCGGCCCTCGCCCTCGGCCCGGCCCTGCTCGCCGCCGGCGACGCCCGCGGAGCCCACGAGGTGTACGACTGCGCCGCCCGGTTGGTCCTGGCCGCACTGCCCGTGGCGGCCCCCCTGCACGCCGCGACGGTCGCCGCGCTGGAGGCCGCCGAGTTCGAGCCGGACCCGACGGCCCGCGCCGACACCCTGCAAACCCTCTTCCTCGACGCCGCCGGCGACCCGTTCGCCGAACCCGACGACGCGCCCGACGACCCGGACGAGGGCGGTCCGCTCGACCGGGCGCACGGGGCCATCGGCAAGGCGATCTCGCTGGGCGCGCCGGCGTTCAACCTGGGCAACCACCGCGGGTGCTGCGAGGTGTACGCCGCGACCGCCCGCCTGATCGCCGCCGCCGCGGCCACCCCGGCCCCGGTCCGCGAGCGCCTCGACCGCGCCCTCGCCGAGACCGCCGCCGTCGCGGACGAGCGCAAGAAAGCCTGGGTCTTCCGGGACGCTTTGGACGACGTGCTGACGCTCTCCGCCGGCCGGGCGAAGCCGCGGATCACGGCCCGGGACGTGCGCGTGCTGATTTCGATGGCCGTGCAGATCGGGGCACCGGCGTACAACCTGGGCGACCACCGCGGGTGCTACGAGGTGTACGCGACGACGGCCCGGCTGATCCTGCAAGTGGCCCCGGACGCCGGCCGCGAGCGGGAGGTGATCCGCGCGGCCCTACAGTCCGCCGCGATCGTCGCCGACGCGACCGAGCAAGCCTGGGTCCTCCGCCGCGCCTTCGACGCCATCCTGAGCAACGCCGAGTAACGCGGACGGGGTCAGTTTCGGCTCGCCTCGATCATTCCTCTGCCGGACCCGGTAGAATTCCGCTGCGTCGGCAGACGGAGGACCTTGGGGCGATGAGCGCGTTGACTGGAGAACTCCTCGGGTGCGGTCGCACGAGCCGGAGGCCGTCGGTTTGGGTGAAGCGGTTCGCCGGCGTCGCCGACCGACTGGTCGCAGCGCACGGCGTGCCCGCCCTCGGCAACTTCCGCGACCCGGTCCGCGAGATTTTTTACATCCTCCTGTCCGCGAAAACGACGGACAACCAGTACCGCCGCACCTTCCAGGCCCTCACGGCCAGATTCCCGTCCCTTTCCGACCTGGCGACGGCCGAGGTCGCGGACATACTTTCTTGTATCGCCTCGGGCGGACTGGCGAACAAGAAGGCGTCCCAAATTCAACGGACCGCGGCCGCACTCCTCGCCGCAGGCGGTCAGAAACCCGGTCGGCGGCTCCGCAAGATGGCCCCTGCGGAAGTCTTCGCCTTCCTCACGCGGCTTCCCGGCGTCGGGCCGAAGTCCGCCCTCTGCGTCATGATGTACAGCCTGGACGCGGACGTCTTCCCGGTCGATGTCAACGTCCAACGGATCGCGGCGCGCATGGGGGCCATCCCGCGGGGGCTGAAGCACTACCAGGCCCAACAGAAGTTACCGCCCCTCGTCCCGGCGGGCAGGAGCCGCGAGCTTCACATTGCGATGGTGGTTCACGGGCGGACGACCTGTTTGCCGAGAAAGCCCAGGTGCGAGAGTTGCGGGATCGTCGAGTTTTGTCGATACGGTCAGAGGGCGATGAGTGCGCAAGGGGAGCGTCGTGGGTAAAGCGGAAGAGCGGGCGCAGGGGCGACCGGTCGCAATCGACCTGTTTTGCGGGGCCGGGGGCATGTCCCTCGGGTTCGAGCAAGCGGGGTTCGACGTGCTGCTCGGCGTCGACGTGGACGGCCACCACGTCGCCGTTCACGAGCGGAACTTCCCCTACGGCAAGTCACTATGCCGGTCGGTCGCGGAATTGACGGGCCGGGATCTGATCGCGACGTTGGGTGGGCGAGCGGACGTGGACCTCATCTTTGGCGGCCCGCCCTGTCAGGGCTTCAGTACCATGGGCGTCCGGGACGCGAAAGACCCGCGCAACACGCTGGTCCGGCAGTTCGTCCGGATCGTCGGCGAGGTGATGCCGAAGGCGTTCGTCATGGAGAACGTGCCCGGAATGCTGACCGGGGAGTCGAAGCCCGTCCTGGCCGACGCCATCGAGTACCTCCGCCGCGCCGGCTACCGGGTCGTTTCCCCCGCGCGGGTTCTCGACGCCAGTGCCTTCGGCGTGCCGCAAAAGCGGAAGCGGCTCATCCTCATGGGCCTGCGCGACGACCTCGCCGGGGTTCTCGAATACCCGACGGCGGCGGCGACCGGTCAGCCGGCCCGACCGACCGTTTGGGAAGCGATTGGCGACCTGCCGGACGTGGACGCCGACGACGAATTGTTCGAGCAGAACGACGCTCGGTTCGACCGCCTGCCGATGTCGCCCTACGCCCGCGTGATGCGCGGCCTCGACGCCGACCCGTCCGATTTCTCCTACCCACGGCTGTGGAACCGGGCCGTGTGTACCGGCTGTCTGAGGGTGCGGCACACGTCGAAGGCGGTCGCGCTCTACGCGGCGACGCCCCCTGGGACGATGGTGCCGGGCCACAAGTTGCCCCGGCTCGACCCGGCCGGCATCGCCCCGACGTTGCGGGCCGGGAGCGACTCGACCCACGGCTCTTATACCGCCCCGCGCCCCGTCCACCCCGACAAGCCCCGGTGCATCACCGCCCGGGAGGCGGCCCGCCTGCACGGGTTCCCCGACTGGTTCTCGCTGTACCCGCTCAAGTGGCACGCCTATCGCCAAATCGGCAACGCGGTCTGCCCGCCGGTTGCGAAAGCCATCGGCCGGCAAGTCCTCGCGACACTCGGGGTGACTCCGATCAAGCCGAAATTGTCCGTCGCGTTGAGCGACGCCTTCGCACTGCCGGAGGACCGCCCGCGGACCCTCAAGCGGATCCCGCAAATGGCCCACTTCCCCCCCGTGATCGCGCACCTGTTCGAGGCCGCGTTCGACGCGAAGGGTCAGAAGCTCTCGAAGGGGCCGTTCACGTTCGCGGACGTCCAGGGGGCGATCGCGGCGACGAACGCGAATCTGCCGTGGACGCGCGCCGACACGTTCGTTCCCGAAATCGCCCGCAGCCGGAACGTCCGCCGCATTCTGGAATCGTGCCTGACGCGGGGGTTCACCGTTCGACAAGTGACCGACGGTTACGCCATCGGCGAGTTCGTCCCGGTCGGGCACCCCGAAGGGATCGACGAGAAGGGCTTCCTCCGGGTGAGTAGCCGAGAACTCGGCGACGCCGACGCCCTCGACCTGACCGACCGCGTCCGGCTCGGAGACCCGGAAACCCTCTTCGCGTCACTCGAAGTCGCCGAGGTGGTCGCCGGGCTTTGGGGGGATCGGTCCGTTCGCGTTCGCTTCGAGCCGTCCCAGTACGGCGGCCCGGGTACGGCGTCGTTGCTCTACCAATTGGCGACCCCGAGTGGCCCCGTCGGACGGGGCTGCGCGGTCGCTTTCAAACTCGGAAACGTGCCGAATCGCGCCCGGCTCAGTCGCATCGCCAAGGCGACCGATCGCGACGAACTGATCGCCCTGATCCCGATCACGACGAAGCACGTCCTCGCCACTCGGCTCGAAGGGTGTCTGACGGTGCCGAAGGAAGCCGGACGCCTCGTGTTCGACGTGTCGCGTCCCGACCCGGCTTCCAAGCCCAAAGCGAAGGGGATTTCCCGTGCCCAGCCGTCGCTCTTCTGACGAACCCCCGACGACGGCCAAAAAGGCCAACCGGTACGGCGCACTCCTACTGCGGATTTTCACCGCCCACTACCGGCCGGGCGCGACGAAATTCGAGTTCGCACGGACCGAACTCGAGACCGCGGCCAGAGAGTTGAACATCGCGCTCCCGAAGAACCTCGGCGACTTGATTTACAGCTTCCGGTTCCGAACTGTTCTTCCGCCGGAGATCGTCCAGACCGCCACGCCCGGCTGCCAGTGGGTCATCGAACTCGCGGGGCAGGCGCGGTACCGGATGTCGCTGTTGAAAGAGAACCGCGTCGTCCCGAGCGACAACAAGTACGAGATCAAAATTCCCGACGCCGTCCCCGAAATCGTCGCCCGGTACGCGCTCGGCGACGAGCAAGCCCTCCTGGCCAAAGTCCGCTACAACCGGCTCATCGACATCTTCCTGCGCGTGACCGCCTACTCGCTCCAGAACCACCTGCGGACTACCGTGCCCGAGATGGGTCAAATCGAGACCGACGAAATTTACGTCGCCGTCAGGAACACCGGGCAACAGTTCGTCGTGCCCGTCCAGGCCAAGGGAGGGACCGACCAAATCGGCATCGTTCAGGTGCGCCAGGACCTCGCCCTGTGCCGCCGCAAGTTCCCCGACCTCACCCCTCGGCCGGTGGCCGTGTAGTTCAAGCGCGACGAGTCCGGCGAGGTCATCGTGATGTTCGAGTTGGTCGAAGCCGGCGACGAGTTGAAGGTCCTCGACGAGAAGCACTACCGGCTCGTCCCCGCGAGCCAAATCAGTTCCGACGACTTGAAGAAAATGGCCGACGCGGCCGATTGAGTCCGAGCGGCCGATGGAACTCCCAGCACACGTTGGCACTGGGGTTCGGGGTCGGGCGTCGCCGCCCGGCTCACTGGTTGAACAGGAAGGCCTTGCTGTTCAGGAGTGCCCAGAGGATGTTTTCGTAGGCGACTTTCTTCGCCTTCTCGTGCTTGGCCAGGTGCTCCAGGGCCAGCGTGCGTTGCTCGGGTGAGGGGGTCTTGCCGACGGCCAGGAGAAACAACTCGTCGAGCTTCACCGCGTCGGGGCGGGGGTCGCGGCTCAGGCGGTCGGCGCGGCCGGCGGCGCGGCCGATCTTGTCCTGCACCTCCTGGCTGTTCAGCAAGTGCAGGGTCATCGCCAGGCTGGCCTCGTTGACGCGCTCGCACTCGCACGCACTGATCCGCTGCGGCCGGCCCAGCACGTCCAGGAAGTACGACGCGAACGACTCGTCCGGGAGCATGATCGCCCGGCTCGGCGCGTTCTTGTCCTTCGGCAGGCCGCTGAAGTCCGACGGGCTTTGCGTCACCTGGCAGACCGCGTCGAACACCACTTCGGCCGCCAAACGTTTGGGGTAGTAGCGGGCGTAGCTCTGCTTGTCGCTCGTGTTGAACTCGTTCGGCGCGGAACTCAACTGGTACGTCTGGCTCTTGCAGATCGTGCGGATCAAGGCCTTCAGGCTGTACTTGTTGGCGACCAGGTCGGCGGCCAGGGCGTCGAGCAGCGCGGGGTTCGACGGCGGGTTCGTCACACGCATGTCGTCCAGCGGATCGACGACACCGCGGCCGAAGAAGTGCGCCCAGTAACGGTTGGCGACGGCCCGGGCGAAGTACGGGTTCTTGGGGTCGGTCATCCAGTCGGCCAGCAGTTCGCGCGGGTCGTCGTCCCCGCCGATCACCTTGGCCTCGGCGTCGAGCGGCTTGGTCACGGCGACCTTGCCGGTCTTCTTGTTCGACACGCTGCCGCTGGACTTCGTGTAGACGACGATCGGCTTCGACTGCTGGCCGTTGACCTGGCGGCCGGGCGTCGGCACGTCCTTCTTGCCGACGCGGCCGAAGAACGCGGCGAGGCCCCAGTAGTCGTCCTGGGTCCACTTCTCGTAGGGGTGGTGGTGGCACTGGGCGCACGCCAACCGCTGGCCGAGGAACACCTGGCTCACGTCATCCACGAACTGCTCCGGCGTCGTCACCTCCTTGAACCAAACGGTCGGCGGGGATTTGGCCTCGTCGCCGATGGCGCAGACGATTTCGCGGGCGAAGTCGCTGTACGGCTTGTCCGCCGCGACCGCCTCGCGGATCCAGCCGTGGAAGCTGAACGTGCCCGACGCCCGCTGGGCTTCGCCGCGGCGCTTGACGCGCAGCACGTCGGCCCACTTGTTGGCGAAGAAGTACGCGTACTCCGGGGTTTCGAGCAGCCGATCGACGAGCTTGTCGCGCTTCCCCGGGTCCTTGTCGGCCGCGAACGCCATGACGGCCTCGGCGCTCGGCAGCGTGCCGGTGATGTCGAGCGCGGCCCGGCGGGCGAACTGTTCGTCGGTGCAGACCCCCGACGGCGCGATGTTCAACTCGCGCCACTTCTTGGCGGTGAACTGGTCCACCACGGTCTTGGGCGTGAAGGCGAAATCGACGGCCGCGCCCGGCCGGGGGACGACGGCCTGGAAGACGTTGACCAGGCCCGAGAAGCGGACCATGACGGCGGCCTGCCCGGTGGTCGTGAGCGTGCTGACGAGGCCGGCTTCGCTCACCGTGGCGACTTCGGTCTCGTTGCTCTCGTACTGCGCCCGCCGGGTCACGTCCTCGACGCGGCCGTCCGAGTAGTGGGCGTGGACGGCGAGTTGCTGGCGGGCCGACCGGTCGATGACGCGGGTCTCGGGGAACACCGTGACCTTGACGATCGTCGGGTCGGTCGGCAGGCCGTAGGGCGTGCCGGAGGCGACCCAGCGGCGGAGCACCTTGTACTCTTCGCTGCCGACGTCGGTCTTCTTGCCGCCGCCGTGCGGGACTTGCCCGGTCGTCTTCAAGAGGAACAGCGACTGGTCGGGGGCCGAGGGCAGCATCCGCCGGCCGCGCGACTCCTTGACCAGGGTGGCGTAGTCGAGTTCGGGGTCGTACCCGAGCAGCGACAGGCGGAAGCCGTTCTGCCCCTGAATCTTGCCGTGGCAGCCGCCGCTGTTGCAGCTCAGCTTGGTGAGGATCGGCTCGACGGTGTTCGTGAAGTTGATCGGCTCGAAGGTCTCCAGCCCCGCAACGGTGACGGGCACCTTGACCGCCTTGCCCTGGAACGTGGCGGTGACTTCGGTGCTGCCGTTGGCCAGCGGGACGACCCGGCCGGCGGCGTCGATGCGGACGACCTTGGGGTCGGCGACGGTGTACGCGACGGCGGCCGTGAGGTCGAGTTCGCGCGGCCCGTCGAGGCCGGTGACGAGCAACTGGGGCGCGTCGTCGCTGCCGCGGATGGCGATTTTGGCGGGGAACGGCACGAGGCCGGTGACGGCCGCCCGCAGGGGCGTCGTGAGGGCGACCGCCGCGAGGGCAGCCACGAGGGCGAGAGAGCGCATCAAAAATCCCCAGAGAAGCGGGGGCACGGCGGGTAGGACTTGCAGTCTAACGCAAGAAGCCACCCCTGTCGAAGGGGAAAAGCAGGCGACTCGGGAAACAGTTCGGCGTGCGAGGCAGTCGTTTTCGGGCCGCTGATCCCCGCTACCGGGGAATTCCATTTGCAAATCGTGCTGACTAAAGGTATCCCTGTAATAACTCCCTCGGCTGGCTCGTCCGGCCGAGTAACGAAGCCGACTCCTTGCGGAGTCGGCTTCGCCTGTTTGATGGCTCGCACTTCGCCCATGAAAACTAACTTCTACATCGACGGGTTCAACCTCTACTACGGCTCGCTCAAGGGCACCACCTTCCGCTGGCTCGACCTCGTCAAACTCTGTCAAAAGAGCTTTCCTGACGACGAAGTTCACCGCATCCGGTACTTCACGGCCTGCGTAAAACCCACCCCGTCGAACCCGCTTCAAGCCGTACGGCAGCAGATCTACCTTCGTGCGCTGCGAACACTTCCGCCCGTCGAAATTCACCTGGGCAAGTTCCGGATCAAGTCGGTCACCTTACCGCTTTCATCCCCCGTGCCGGGCGGGCCAGATCGGGCCGAAGTTCTCCGCGCCGAGGAGAAAGGGTCCGATGTCAACCTGGCGACATACCTCATGTTGGACGCCTTCGATGACCAGTTCGAGAAGGCTGTCGTGATCACGAACGACTCGGACCTGGTGACGCCCGTGAGGATCGTTCGAGAGCGGTTCGGCAAACCCGTCGTCGTACTCTTCCCGTGCCGCCGATCGCAAGCCCCGAGTTACGACCTGAGTCGGGTCGCCTCGGCGTCGCCACGCCTCCACGACTCGGAGTTGGCCGTGTCGCAGTTCCCGCCGGAAATGATCGACGCGAAGGGGCCGTTCCACAAGCCCCCGCAGTGGTAGCCGGCACCGGGTCGCAAGATGACCCCACCTTACCAGAACATCTGGTGCATCGGCTTGGTAACGAGTTCAGGCGCGGGTCGGTTCCGTAGGCTCCGCCGCAGGCGACGGTTAGCCCGACGCGCTAGCGAGGGTCGATCGGTCGAGGAGAGTGTTCGGGGTCGTCAGCCGTACCGTCAACGATGGCCTGCTTTGCCCTCGACCGGTCAACCCTCGCTAGCGCGTCGGGCTAACATTCGCCTGCGGCGGAGCAAAAAACAACACTTTACTGTGCCCGGATGTCCAACTCGGCAACGTGGACGGCAGGCGGTAGGTTACTCACGGCGAGTCAGGAGTCGTCCCGTCCCTGTCTCACCAGTACATCTGGTGCGTCGGCTTGATCACCAGCTCCGGCACGTGGACCGACGGGGGCAGGTTGCACACGTACAGGATCGCGTCGGCCACGTCTTCGGGCTTCAGGATCGCGGCGCGGTGGGCGTCGGTCACGGCCGTGGGGCGCTGCGCCAGGATCGGCGTGTCGATCTCGCCGGGGCAGACGTTGCTCACGCGGATGCCGGAGTCCTTCTCCTCGTTGGCCAGCACCAGGCCCAGGCCGCCCAGGCCGAACTTCGCGGCGACGTAGGCGGCCCCGCCCAGGGGGTTGGCCCGCTTGCCGGCGACGCTGACGATGTTCACGATCACGCCGTCCTTGCGCTCCAGCATCTGCGGGAGCACGGCGTGGGTGCAGTAAAACGCGCCGTCGAGGTTGGCGCGGATCATCGCGTCCCACGTCTCGGGGGTGAGTTCGCGCATCGTCCGGGCCTTCAGATTGGCCCCGGCGTTGTTGACGAGGACATCGACGCGGCCGAACCGCGCGGTCGCGGCGGCGATCAGGGCTTGGCACTGGGCCGCGACGGACACGTCCGTCGGGAAACTGAGCAGCCGTCCGCCGCCGTCCAGGTCCCGTTCGGCGGCGGCGAGCTTACCGGCGTCGCGGCCGGCGATGGCGACGTTGGCCCCGGCGGCCAGGAAGGCCCGGGCCGTGGCCAGGCCGACGCCCGACCCGCCGCCGGTGACGACCGCCGTTTTCCCGCTCAGTCTGGTGAACATCGGTTGACCCCGCCCCGCTTTGTCGAATAATGCCGGTTGCCGCCCGGTCATGGTACGGCCCGGCGTCTCGACCGCACCGAACCGAAGGATTGACGATGAACAGCGACCTGCGCCGCCGGACCGACGACCTCACCGCCAGGCTGGCCCAACTCCGGGGGTCACTTTGACTCGGACGGCAAAACCTTAGCCCGCGACCTGCTCGACGCCAAACAGGGCGAACCCGGCTTCTGGGACAACCAGGAGCGCGCGAAATCGACCATCACGCAGATCAAGCAGTTGAACGCCATTTTGAAGCCCTACGAGGGGTTGAAGCGGGCCGAGGCCGACCTCGCCGCGATGGCCGAACTGGCCGACGAGGACGCCTCCTTCGAGGCCGAAATCGAGCCGGTGCTGGCCGCGGCCGAGAAGGACCTGAACGCCTTCGAGTTGAAGGCGATGATGTCCGGCAAGCAGGACGGCGCGAACGCCGTCGTGACGATCAAGCCGGGCGCGGGCGGCACCGAGGCGTGCGACTGGACCGCCATGCTGTACCGCATGTACGTCCGCTGGGCGCAAGCCCACGGCTTCAAGATCGAGGACGTCGATGAAGAAGCCAACATCGAAGCGGGCCTGCAGTACGTGACCTTCAAGTTGGTCGGCGAGTACGCCTACGGGTACATGCAGAGCGAGATCGGCGTCCACCGCCTCGTGCGCATCAGCCCGTTCGGCGACGGCGGCACCCGCCAGACGAGCTTCGCGGCCGTGGACGTGATGCCCGAACTCGACGACACCATCGTCATCGAGGTCAACGAAAAAGAACTCATCATGCAGACCTTCTGCTCCGGCGGCCCCGGCGGCCAGCACCAGAACAAAACCCAGTCCGGCGTCCGGCTCATCCACAAGTCCGGCGTCCGCGGGGAGAGCCGGACCGAGCGCAGCCAGCCCAAGAACTACAACAACGCCCTGGCGCTGTTGAAGTCCCGGCTGTACGCCATCGAGGAGCAGAAGCGCCTCGGGGACATCGCCAACCGGTACGACGCCAAGGGCGAAATCGCCTTCGGCAGCCAAATCCGCAGCTACGTCATGCAGCCGTACACGCTGGTCCGGGACGAGCGCGAGGGGGTCGAGGTCAAGTCCCCGGCGATCATGGCCACCCTGGACGGCGACCTCGACGAATTCATGCAGGCGTACTTGCGGCACAAGACGGCGAAGCTGAACAAGGTCAAGAAGTAACCGCCCCGGTCGCGTGCTCCCACCGCCGGGGGCACGCGACACGACCCGCCCGGAGAACTGCGATGGCCGAAGACACCCCGCTCCGCGACGACGACTTCGACGACGACAAGGACCGGCCGCGCCGCCGCCGGCGACCCCGGGACGACGACGACTCCGACGACCGGCCGCGCAAAAAGGCCGGCGGGTCGAACACGGGCGTGATCGTCGGGATCGTGGTCGGCGTCCTCGCGCTGTCGATGTGCGCTTGCGTGCCGATCATGATCGGCCTGCTGTTGCCGGCGGTGCAAAAGGTCCGCGAGTCGGCGGCCCGGTTGAACAGCCAGAACAACATGAAGGTGATCGGCCTGGCGATGTTCAACCAGGAGTCGGCCACGGGGTCGTTCCAGGGGCCGTTCGCCCCGGGCGCGACCAACCAGGGCCACAGCTTCCGCGTCGGACTGCTGCCGTACATGGGACAGGACGCGCTCTACAAGCAAATCGACCTGACGCAGCCGTGGGATAGCGTCAAAAACGCGCCGCTCACTGGCATATCGATCAAGGAGTTCCTCGACCCTGCCAACCCCGCCTCGATCGGCACGGCGACCCCGTACCGCATGTTCGTCGGCCCCGGGGCGATGTTCGACGGCACGGCCAAGATGCCGACGCTGATGAGCATCACCGACGGCACGTCGAACACGATCATGGCCGTGGCGGCGACGCAAACGGTGCCGTGGGCCAAGCCGCAAGAACTGCCCTACGGCCCCGGCGTCGCGCTCCCGTCGCTGGGCAGCACGCCGACGGCCGACGGGTTCAACGCCCTGATGGCCGACGGGTCGGTCCGGTACATCCGCAAGACGATCCCGGACGCCGACCTGCGCAGCCTGATCGAAAAAGCCGACGGCCGCGTGGTCAACATCCCGTGACGGGGAATTGCGGAGTTCGGATTGGGGATTGCGGATTGCCGGGATTGGGCTACGCCGGTGCGCCGGGAGCGAGGCCCGGCAGGCGTTCGCGGAAGAAGGTCAGGGGTAGGCCGGCGGGCTGGTGGGTGTACTGCAGGCGGACGCACGGCACTCCCGCGAGGGCTTCGCGGAGTTCCCAGGCTTCGCTGGAGGTCAACTCGCTCAGGTCGGTGATCGACACCTCGGCCACCGGCTGGCGGGCGCACACGGCCGGGCCGTGGGCGCGCCAATCGACCGCCGGGCAGCGGACGACTTCGACGAACCCGCGGCGGAAGTTGCACTCGGCCGGACTGGTCAGCATCAGCCCGGCCATCGCCGAACTGGCGTCCCGGACTTGCAGGCGCATCAGTTGCGGGCAGGCTTCGAGCGTCCAGAGCAGGCGGTTCACGTGGAACGGCGTGAGCAGGCGGCGCTCCAGCCGGGCCAGGCGGGAAAAGTCGGCGTCGGCCGGGGTCAGGCGGGCGAGGTCGCACTGCACGCGGATCAACTCGGCCCGGGCCGCCCACGACTCCTCGCCGGTCGCCCCGACGCCCGGCACGGTCGCGCCGAACGTCGCCGCGTTCTCGTCCAGCCAGTCGGCCGCGACCAGCCGGGGCAAGTCGTCGGCCGGGGCCGCGACGATCGTCCGCAGCAGGGCTTCCCAGTCGTCGTGCAGGGCGGTACTCACTCGGCGGCATCCAGCCGGTAGCCCCGCGAATTGCCGTTGTACTCCGACGACACCACGGCCCGGCTCTCGGTCCCGGCGTACTCGCGGAACTCGCTTTCCAGCACCGTCACGCGGACGACGCCCCGCAGCCCCGGTTTGACCAGCCCGGCGTGGACGGCGGCCGTGCCCAGGTGGCTGTCCAGGGTGTACGGGTTGCCGCCCCACAAGGCCCCGTCGGTCCGGCCGACGACCTCGTACAGGAAGGTCCGGCCGTCCACGTCGCTCGACAGGTCGGACAGGTGCCCGGGGTCCGGGCGGATGCCGAGCAGGTCGGCCCGCAGGTGCCGCAGGTTGGCCCGCACGGCCAGCGCCTCGTCGAGCTTGCCGAGTTTGGTGTACGCCTCCTGAACGGCGCGCAGGCCGTCGAACAGGCCGTGCAGGGTCGGGGCCAGTTCGCGGGTGGCGGCGATTTCCAGGTCGCGGACCTCGTCCTCGGCCCGCCGGCGGATCGCCCGCGCCTCGTCCTCGGCGGCGGCCCGCACCCGGTCGCCCCGGGTGATCAGGGTCTCCCGGACGGTCCGGGCAGCCTTCTCGGCCTCGGCGATGAGCGCGCGGGCCTCGGGCGGCAGGTCGTCGTCCGAAGCGTACAGGGACGCTTCGCGGTCGGTGTCGGTCGTCACGGGCGCAGACCCTCCGGGGTACGGGCGGGACTCCCCCAGGTTTCGTGCCGCCTCGCCGAGGAGGCCGATGAGCGTTTCAAACATGGCACGCCCGGGGGTCCGCGGTGATAGAATGAGTGCAGCGCCGGTCAACGAGGTTGTCCGGCGCGAAACAGTCCCGTAGGGCGTACCCATGACTCCGGAAACTCGTCCCCCCACTGTCGCCGACAATCTTGCCTTTGGCAAGGGGGTTGTCCTGTACGACGGCGATTGCGGGTTCTGCCAGCAGTCCGTCCGGCTCCTCAAAAGCCTCGACTGGTTCCGCGCGCTGCACTTCCAAAGTGCCCGGGACGTGGCCAACCTACCGGCCACCGACGTGCCCCTGGACGCGGGGAAAATGCTCGACGAGATGCACGTCCTGACCCCCGACCGCCGCACGGCCCACGCCGGGTTCGCCGCCTTCCGGTGGATCGCCTGGCGGCTGCCGCTGACGGCCCCGCTCGCGCCATTGATGTACCTCCCAGGTGTCCTGTGGGTCGGCACCCGCGCCTACCGGTGGGTCGCCCGCAACCGCTTCAACCTCGTCCCGTGCGCGAACAACGCCTGCGCCGTCCCGCTGGCGAAAAAGTAGAGCGGAGTTCGAGTGACCGTAGCGCGTCGTTGATCCCGTCGAACGCCACGGGTTTCGGCGAGGTTTTCGGCTCCGCCCAACCTTCCGCCCGATTCCCGGGTCGGCAAGATGGCGGAGGTGTACTCCTTGGTCGCCGTGGACTTGGCGGCAAATGGGTCGTTCGCCGAGGCGTTCGGGAGCTATTACGCCGCCCGGGCCGGCACGCCGGTCTCGGCGTCGGCCTCCGCGTCCGGCGTCGGGTCCGGCTCGTTCGCGGGGACGGCCGGGGGGTTGAAGGCGAGCAGGAACAGCGCGAACGTGGCGACGCAGATCGCCAGCGGCGTCACCCAGACGGCCGGCCAGTCGGTGACCCCGTCCACGCGGTTGGCGGCGATCAGTTGGCCGGCCAGCAGGTTGCCGACGCCGACGCCGAACCCGCCGGAAACGAACGACACGAGGGCCTGCGTCCCGGCGGCGATGTCCGGGCTGGCCAGCCGCTTCAAGTAGGTCTGCGCGACGACGTAGAAGAAGGCGAAGCTCCAACCGTGCATCGGCACTGCGATCAGCACGATGGCGGTCGCGTCGCCGGAGTGCATGACGACCGCCCGCAGCAGGAACCCGCCCAGGCCGAACAACATCAGCGGCTTGAGGAAGCGGACCGGGTGCAGCCAGGGGATGGCAAACATGCAGCCCACCTCGACGATCTGCCCGAGCGTCATCAAACTCTCGGGCCGCGGCACGCCCAGATCGATCAGCGTGCGGTGGATGTAGACGGCGTAGAACTGGTTCGTCAGGGACGCCAGGAACGCCGCGACGAGGAACACGACGAACGCGCGGTTCTTCAACAGCCGCAACGCCGGGAGCAACTTCGCGTCGCGGCTCAACGGCGGGGTCGCCGGGAGGGTCAGCGCGAACAGGCCGAAGGCGGCGGCACTACCCGCGGCGAGCCACAGCGGTTGCGCCGAGATCGGCTTCAGGGTCAGCGCCAGCAGGTTGCCGACGACGACCCAGCCGATGGTCCCGAACATGCGCGTGTGCGAGTACCCGGCCCCGCCGGACGGGTGGTGCCGGTGGACGATGACGTTCGACAGCGTCAGCGAGAGTTGCAGGAAGAAGCAGTAGACCAGCAGCAGGGCGAACAGCACGAAGAAGGTGACCCGCACGGCGTCGGCTTGCGCCCCCCCGGTCGCGGCGGCGATGACTTCGGCCCGGGCGTCGCACCAACCGGCGGCGAGCGCGAGCAGCAGGGCCGAGGCGAACGCGCCGATCGCGACGACGCGGTCGGCCCGGAACCAGCGGTCGGCGAGCGGCCCGATGACGATGGGTGCGACCATCCCGGCGATGGCGAAGGTCGTGTACGTCCAACTCACCTGGACCGGCGAGAAGTTCAGCCCGCCCTCGGCGACCGGCGCGAGCAGGTAGGCCGCGAGGGTGACCGCCCACGCGCCGAGCGAGAAGTAGAGCAGGAACATCATCCCGGCGAGCCGAACCCGCACATCCTGAAGCATCGCCGGCGTCCTCACCAAGTGATCGGTTAGTGTAGTGGACGGCCACCGGGCGGGCGGGCAGTCAGTAAGAAGTCACCACAGAGTTCACAGAGGACACAGAGCAAACCGAGAGAGAAGACCGGTGCGGCTCCGGGGGTCGAGAGTCCGTGCGGACGGGCCTGCTCCTCTTCCACACTCGGCAGTTCTGCTCCGTGCTCTCTGTTGACTCTGTGGTGAACCCGTTTTCCGACGCACGAAGGTACCCGCAAGATGAGTGACCCCTGGTTCCAGAATCTGTTCGCGGCGCGCATCGGCGGGGCCGCTTACGGCAAGGGCACCGCGATCTACAAGTTCGAGAAGATCAAGCGGGCCAAGCGGCAGGCACTCGCCGAACACCCGGAGCGCCGGCTGCTCGACTTCGGCATCGGGGAGAACGACGACCTGGCGGCCGAGGGCGTCCGGGCGCGGCTCAAGCTCGAAGTCGATCGCGTCGAGAACCGCGGGTACGCCGACAACGGCATCGCCGCGTACAAGGAGGCCGCCGCCGCGTTCATGGCCCGGCAGTTCGGCGTGACGCTCGACCCGGTCACGGAGGTGTGTCACTGCATCGGCTCGAAGCCGGCGTATGCGATGCTGCCCGCCTGCTTCATCGACCCGGGCGACGTGACGCTGATGACCGTGCCCGGCTACCCGGTCGCCGGGACGTACACGCGCTACTTCGGCGGCGAAGTCCACCGCCTGCCGCTGCTCGCCGAGAACGGCTTCTTCCCCGACCTCGCCGGCGTCCCGGCGGACGTGGCGAAGCGGGCGAAGTTACTCGTGTTGAACTACCCCAACAGCCCGACGGGGGCCGTGGCGACGCGCGAGTTCTACAAGCGGGCCATCGAGTTCGCGCACGCGCACAAAGTCGTGATCGTCGTGGACGCGGCCCACATCCTGCTCAGTTACGACATCCCGCCGCTGAGCTTTTTGGAAATCGACGGGGCGAAGGAGGTCGGCGTCGAGGTCCACTCGATGTCGAAGGGCTTCAACATGATCGGCTGGCGGATGGGCTTCGTCGCCGGCCACCCGCTGCTCGTGCAGGCCTACGCCGACGTGAAGGACAACTCGGACTCGGGCCAGTTCATGGCCGTGCAACTCGCGGCCGCGCACGCCCTGGGCGACCCGTCAATCCCCACGGCGATCCGGGCGAAGTACCAGCGGCGGCTGCAAAAGCTCGTCGCCGCGCTGAACGCCGTCGGCTTCACGGCGACGATGCCGGGCGGCACGTACTTCCTCTACGTCAAGTCGCCGAAGGGCGCGGGCGACCTGACTTTCGCCAACGGCGAGGAAGCGTCGCAGTACCTGATCCGCGACCAGTCGGTCTGCTGCGTCCCGTGGGACGACGCCGGCCACTACCTACGCTTCAGCGTGACGTACACCGCGGCGACCGAGGCCGACGAGGACGAGCTGATGCGCGAGACGGTCGCTCGGCTACGCGGTATGGCCCTGCGCTTTTGACCCGCGGCCAGGCCCCGACTATGATTCGGCATGCCCTCGTCGCCCGCCTACGTTAAACGCTTCCGCATGGAGGTGTCCCTGCGCGGCCTCGACCCGCGGGTGCTGCGGCTGCCGGCCGGGTTTTTCTGGCTCGCCTGGCGGCCGGAACTGTGCGAGGTTCACGCACTGGTCAAGTACCGCTGCTTCGTCGGCGAACCGGACACGGTGCTGTTCCCGACGCTCGGCGACCTCGACGGCTGCCGGGCGTTGATGCGGCTCATCGCGTCCCGCCCCGCGTTTTGCTCCGGCGCGACCTGGCTGCTCGCCCGGCACGATGCCGTCGTCGGCACGGTCCAGGGACTGGCCGACTCGTCGAAGTTCGGCGCAATCCAGAACCTCGGGGTGGTGGCCAACTTCCGCGGGCTGGGCCTGGGCGAGGCGTTGTTGGCGCGGGCGCTGGCCGGGTTCGCCGCCGCGGGCATGCGGCACGCCATGCTCGAAGTGACCGCGGCCAACGGTCCGGCGGTTAAGCTGTACCGCCGCGCCGGCTTTCGCGGTGTGCAAACCCTGTATAAACCCGTACCGGTAATAGAACCGGCGTGTGAAGAGACCTCACCCCCCGGCCCCCTCTCCGATGCGGAGAGGGGGAGCGAGAAGGTTCCGGCCAACGACTCGAACCCACTTGCTCCCCTCTCCGCGTCGGAGAGGGGCCGGGGGTGAGGTCTCCACCGCCAGCGTGCAAAGGCGACCTCACCCCCCGGCCCCCTCTCCGAAACGGAGAGGGGGAGAACGACCCGAGCAATCGACGACTCGCACACACTCGTGCCGCTACCTCCGGGCGCTGACGCTTCCGGCTCGCCTTTACCACTGGACGCCGCCCCCGTGCCCGAACCGACGACCGCCCACCACACCTACGCCAACGGCCTGACGCTCCTCGCCGAGCGGATGGACCACGTGCGATCCGCCACCTTCGCCTTCCTGGTGCCGGCCGGCTTCACCCGCGAAGCCCCGACGCAACTCGGTTTGGCGTCGGTGTTGGCCGAACTGCTGACCCGCGGCGCGGGCGGCCACGGCAGCCAGGAGTTGATGACGGCGCTGGACAACCTGGGCACCGACCGCAACGAGAGCGTCGGCCCGTTCAACCTGGTCCTGGCCGCCGGGACGTTGAGCCGCAACGTGCCCGCCGCACTCAAGCTCTACGCCGATATCCTCCGCCGGCCGCACCTGCCCGAGGACGAGTTGGAGCCGGTCCAGGAACTGCTCACCGAGGACATCCTGGGCCTCGAAGATTCGCCCCAAGACCTCGTCATGTTGGAGCTGAAGAAGCGCTACTACCCGTCGCCGTTCAACCGCAACCGGTTCGGCGTCGCCGAGCAGATCAAGGCGCTGACGATCGAGGACCTCCGCGCGTACTTCGCCGCGAACGTCCACGCCGGCGGGGCGATCCTGTCGGTCGCCGGGGCCGTCGATTTCGCCGCGCTCCGCGACCAGGTCGGCGAACTCTTCGGCGACTGGCCCGGCCGCCCGACGACGCCCCTCGAACCCGCCGCCCACACGCCCGAGTCGGTCCACCTGACCCGCGACACGCAGCAGACGCAGATCGCGCTGGCCATCCCGAGCGCCCCGTTCACCGACCCCGACTACTACGCCGCGCGGGGGGCCGTCGGCGTGTTGTCCGGCGGCATGAGCGCCCGGCTGTTCACCGAGATTCGGGAGAAGCGCGGCCTGTGCTACTCCGTCTACGCTAGCCACGACACGGTCAAGGACCGCGCCGCCGTCGTCTGCTACGCCGGCACCCGCACCGACCGCGCCCAGGAGACCCTGGACGTGCTGATCGCCGAGTTGAAGCGGCTCCGCGAAGGCGTGACGGTCGAAGAACTCGACCGGCTCAAGGCGAGCCTGAAAACGTCGCTGGTGATGCAGCAAGAATCGACCGGCGCGCGGGCCAGTGCGATGGCCAGCGACTGGTTCTACCTCGGCCGCGTCCGCACCCTGGACGAGACGCAAGCCGCCGTCAACGGCGTCGATGAGGCGGCCATCTTGAAGTACCTCGACCGCTTCCCCGTGAAAAACCCGACCGTCGTCACGCTGGGGCCGAAGGCGCTCGACGTGCCGGTGTGATTTGTATTCCGCCGCAGGCGAGTTCGCCCGACGCGCTAGCGAGGGTCGAGCGGTCGAGGAGAATGTTGATGAACGACGAGCGTACTGTCAACAACCCCGTGCATTGTCACTGACCGTTCGACCCTCGCTAGCGCGTCGGGCGAACTCGCCTGCGGCGGAATACAAATCACCAAGGACAATCCGATGCCCTTCCATACCCACCGCCTGCCCAACGGCCTGCAACTCATCGGCGAGACGTTGCCGACGGCCCGGTCCACGTCGTGCGGGTTCTTCGTCGTCACCGGGTCGCGGGACGAGGTCGGCCCCGAGTCCGGCGTGTCGCACTTCCTCGAACACATGATGTTCAAGGGCACGCCTCGCCGCACGGCGCTGGAAGTGAACCTCGACTTCGACCGCATCGGGGCCAACTACAACGCCTACACCAGCGAAGAGACCACGGTCTACTACGCCTCCTTGTTGCCCGAATACCTGCCCAAGGGCATCGACATCCTGGCCGACATTCTGCGGCCGAGCCTGCGCGGCGAGGACTTCACCACCGAGAAGCAGGTGATCCTCGAAGAGATCAAGATGTACGAGGACAACCCCGGCTCGATGGCCTGGGATCACGCCAAGCAGATCTACTTCGGCACGCACCCGCTGGGCAACTCGATCCTCGGAACCACCGAGAGCATCGCCGCCCTGACCCGCGACCAGATGCACGCCTACTTCGAGCGGCGGTACGCGCCGGGGAACGTCGTCGTGGCCGCGTCCGGGAACTTCGACTGGGCCGAGTTCGTCGCGCTCGTCGAGGCGAAGTGCGGGCACTGGGCGGACGTGGTGACCGGCCGCGTCAACACCACCGACAAGGCCGGCACGCCAGGGCTGCACTACGTCACCAAGGCGAGCGCCACGCAGCAGCACTTCCTGCTGATGAACCGCGGCCCGTCGGCCGAGAACCTGACCCGCTACGCCGGGTCGGTGCTGGCGACGGCGATCGGCGACGACTCGGGCAGCCGCATGTACTGGGACCTCGTCGATCCGGGCCTCGTCGAGAGCGCGGGCGCGATGACCGACCAGGCCCAGGGCACCGGGCTGGCCGTGGCGTCGTTCTCGTCGGACCCCGAAAAGGCCCCCGAGAACCTCGAAATCGTCCGCCGCATCCTCGCCGACGTGCAGGCCAACGGCATCACGGCCGACGAGTTGACGCAGGCGAAGAACAAGATCGCCAGCCGGATCGTGCGGGGCAACGAGCGGCCGATGGGCCGGATGCGGTCGATCGCCGGCGCGTGGATCTACAACCGCGAATACGCCGACGTGGACACCGAACTGGCCCGCTTCGACGCGGTGACCCTGGAGAGCGTCCGCAGCTACCTCGACGAGTACCCGCTGAACACGCCGACGGTCGTCGGCTACGGCCCCCTGGCGGGCGTGGGGGGGTAGCCGTTTCGCGATCATCCCCGCCACGTTGTTGCACGGAGCGGAGGGCCGGGTTAAAATCACCGCATGGATTACGCAGGACTCATCACGGTCGAGGCGGGTAAGCGAGGCGGGCAGCCGTGCGTCCGGGGTATGCGCATCGCCGTGCGCGACGTGTTGGATTACCTGGCCGGCGGCATGAGTACGGAAGACGTGTTGGCGGACTTCCCCGAGTTGACGCCCGAAGACATCCGCGCCTGCCTGGCGTTTGCCGCCGACCGCGTCTGGCGGCGGACGGCTTGAGCCTCCTTTTCGACCAGAACCTTTCTCGAAAGTTGCCGCGATTGCTCGCGGTTGAGTACCCGCGGAGTGAGCAGGTCGTCGGCGTGGGCCTGATCGGTGCGGACGACCTCGCGGTCTGGGCGCACGCCGCGTCGCGGGGGCTGGCGGTGGTGTCGAAGGACTCGGATTTCAGCGACTTGTCGAGACTCCTCGGTCCGCCGCCGCAAGTCGTGTGGCTCCGCATCGGTAACGCCTCGACAGCCGCCATAGCGGCCCTTTTGAGAAGCCGACTTGCGGACGTAACAGCCTTCTTGGCCGACCCGTCGCTCGGCATACTGGAACTGGCGTAGTGCCTTGACATCTTGGGAGGCATCCATGCTCGACTGGTTGTTCCGACCGGCTTGCCCGTGCGATGTCGCCGCGAAGGCGTGGGTCGAGGAACGGCTGGACTGGCTGGCCGGGGAGTTCGACGACTGCGCGTTCACCGGGCGGCGGATCGTCTTGCCGACGCCCGAGTTCTTCCCGGACGTTTACGACGGGTCGAAGAAGTCGGTCCGCAAACTGCTCGACCGGGTCTGCGACTTCATGGACGTGGTCCCCGACCTCGTCGAACTCCGGCTCGTGGCCGACGCGCCGAAGGTCTGGCTGGTCAACGAGGCGGGGCACGACTTGCCCGGCGCGGCCGGCACCTACCACGAGGGCCCGCGGCAGTTCGTCGTCACGATCGACCGCGCCGGGCTGGACGACCCGATGGGGTTGGTCGGCACCGTCGCCCACGAACTCGCCCACGTCCGGCTGCTCGGCGAGAGCCGGCTGATGCGCGAGGAGTTCGACAACGAACTGCTGACCGACCTGACCGTCGTCCACTTCGGCCTGGGCATCTTCCTGGCCAACACGCCGCGCAACTGGGCGAGCGACTACGGCAAGTGGCCGGACACCGACCTCCACAAGCCGGAGTACATGACCCCGCCGATGTTCGGCTGGGCACTGTCACACCTGGCGTGGTTCCGCGGCGAGGACCGGCCGGCGTGGGCGCGGCACCTCAACGGCGACGCGCGGGCCAACTTCAGCCAGGGCCTACGGTACCTGCACGCCACCGGCGATTCGGCGTACAAACCGCCGCGTTCCCGCGGCCGGGGCTGAACCGGCCCTCGTCCGCTACAATCCCGGGGGGCCGCGAGAGTACGCACTGGAGCGCGCAGGATGGAGTTGTTGACTTTTGAGCCGATCTACAAGTCGATGCCGTGGGGCGGGGCGCGGCTGCCGGGGTTCCTGGGCGTTCCCGTCGGCCCGCCGCTCGCGCCGGGCGACCCCGTCGGCGAGGCGTGGGTGCTCAGCGACGTCGAGGGGAATTCGAGCCGGGTGGCGGTGGGGCCGCAGCGCGGGCGGACTTTGCGCGAACTGATCGCCGAGTTCCCGCGCGAACTGTTCGGCGACGCGGGGCCGCCGGCGGACGGCAAGTTCCCGCTGCTGTTGAAGTTCATCGACGCGCGGCAAGAACTCTCCGTGCAGGTCCACCCGGACGACGCCCTGGCCGAACGGCTCAGGGGTGCGGGCCACCGGGGCAAGACGGAGGCGTGGGTGGTCCTCGCCGCGGGGCCGGACAGCCGCATCTACGCCGGGTTCCGGCCCGGGATTACGGCGGGCGACTTCCGCGCGGCGATGGCGACCGGGACGACGCCGGAGACGCTGCACAACTTCGCGCCGAACCCGGGCGACGCGGTCTTCCTCGAAGCCGGGACGGTCCACGCCATCGGCGCGAACGTCCTGCTGTTTGAAGTGCAGCAGACGTCCGACATCACCTTCCGCCTGTACGACTGGGGCCGCGTCGATGCGAAGACGGGCCGGTCGCGCGAACTGCACGTCGAGGACGGCCTGACCTGCGCGAACTTCGCCGCCGGCCCGTGCCACCCGGTCGCCGGCACCCCGACGCCGGACGGCCGCGAACGCCTCGTCGAGTGCCGGCACTTCACGCTGCACCGCACGGTCGCCACGCGCACGACCCTGGCTAACGCGGCGTGCCGGGTGCTGGTCGTCGCGGCCGGGCGGGGCACGTTCAACGGCCTGGCCGTCGCGGCGGGGAGTGTCGTCCTCGTGCCGGCGTGCGTCCGCGAAGTCGCCATCGACGCGGCCGAACCGCTGACCGTCCTCGACTGCGGGCTGGGCACGCCGTGACGCCACTCGACTGGAACGCCGACCTTGGCGAAGGGTCGCCGGACGACGCCGCGTTGATGGCGGTCGTGACGAGCGTCAACGTCTGCTGCGGGGCGCACGCCGGGGGCCCGGGGCTGATCCGCCGCACGCTCGAACTGGCGAAGCGGCACAACGTCGCGGTCGGGGCGCACCCCGGGTACTTCGACCGCGACCACTTCGGGCGGCGGGAACTCGACCTGCCGCCGGGGGAACTGGCGGCGCAGTTGCAGTACCAACTCGGCGGCCTGCTCGCCCTCGCCCGCACGGCCGGGGTCGCGGTGACGTACCTGAAGCCGCACGGCGGGCTGTACCACCAGGCCAACCGCGACCCGGCCGTCGCGCGTCTGGTGTCGGCCGCGGCGCTCTTGAACGGTCTGGGCCTCGTCGGCCTGCCGGGGTCGGCGTTGCAGGCGGCGGCCGGGGCGTTGCGCGTATCGTACCGCCGCGAGGGCTTTGCCGACCGCCGCTACCGGCCGGACGGCACGCTAGTGCCCCGCAGCGAACCCGGGGCGGTCCTCGACGATCCTCTTGAGGCGGCGGCGCAAATTGCCCATTTTACCGCGGCCGGGGAGATCGACACCGTCTGCGTCCACGGCGACCACCCGGGGGCCGTCGAGTTCGTCCGTGCGGTTCGCGCCCGACTCGGGTAGAGCCGGTTCGGAGTGCGGCCCGCGCGTTAAACTGGGCCGATTCTGCGGGGCGATTTTCGGACTCGGTCGCACGATTCACCTCTCTGACTGAATTGTTCGTCGCGGGGCAAGAAATTCGAGCGAAATGGGCCGCCGGTCGCTGGCGTCCGCCCTTGAGCCTGCCATAATCGCCGCAAGGACGACGCAGGGTCGGAATCTCGCATCCGACCGACTTTAGGGTGGCCCATCCGGTGAAACGCATCCTCCGCTTGCGCGGCATCAGTGGCCCCACGAAGGGCCGCGTCTGGGAGTCCGACGCGCTCCTCCGGGCCGGCCGACTGGCCACGCTCGAAATCGTCCTGGACGACACGTCGGTCAGCCGGAAGCACGCCGAAGTCGCCCTCGGGGCGGACGGCCTGTGGTACGTCCGGGACAACGAGAGCACGAACGGGACCTACGTGAACGGGGCGCGGGTCGGCCGCGGCGAGCACCCGGTGAAGGCCCGGGACGTGGTCCAGTTCGGCAAGGTCGCCATGCTCGCCGAGTTGATCGACGCCAGCATCGAAGGCCCGCCGTCCGACCAACTCGTGATCGCCGCCTCGACCCGCGGCGCGTCCGACGGCGAGGGGTTGCGGCACATCGCCTTCGACAGCAACAACATGCCCCGGGCCGGCGACCAACTCCTGGCCCTACTGCGGGCCGGCCACCACCTCGGGCACCTGGAGCGCGAGGACGACCTGCTCGACAGCATCCTGAACGACTGCGTGAGTGTGCTGGACGCCCAGCGCGGGGCGATCGTGTTGGCGGAGGGGGACGCGGTCTCCGGGGTCGAGCCGAAGATGCGCATCCGCGCCCTGTCCGTCGGCCGCGGCGAGTCGAAGGGCCGGTTCCACTTCAGCAAGCGGCTCACCCAGCGGTGCTTCGCCAAGGGCGAGTCGGTGCTGTTCTGCAACGTCCTCGAAGAGAACGACCTGACGCACAGCATCTCGGACGGGCAGATGACCTCGGTCATGTGCGTGCTCCTCCGCACGCCGCGGAAGAAGCTCGGCGTGCTGCACGTCGATCGCGGCCCCGGCCAGCCGCCGTTCACCAAGGACGACCTGCTGCTGGCGGACGCGCTGGCCGCGCACGTGTCGGCCGGGATCGAGTGCTCGCACCTGCTCAGGAAGCAGCGGGACATGTTCCTGCGGACGATCACGATGCTCGCGCAGATGGTCGAGTTGCGGGACAAGTACACCGGCGGGCACACGCAGCGGGTGACCAAGTACGCGCTGATGATCGCGGAGAAGTTGCAACTGCCCGAGGACGACATCGAACTGCTGAAGCTGGGGACGCCGCTGCACGACATCGGCAAGATCGGCATCAGCGACGAGATTCTGCAGGCCCCGCGGCGGCTCACGCCGGCCGAGTTCGCCGTCATGCAGACGCACACGACGATGGGCGCGGACTACCTCAAGGGCGTGCCCGAGTTGGCGTCCATCCTGCCGATCGTCCTCAGCCACCACGAGCGGTGGGACGGCACCGGGTACCCGCACCGGCTGTCCAAGGACGATATCCCGCTGCTCGCGCGGATCGTCGCCGTGGCGGACGCCTTCGACGCCATGACGAGCCAGCGGCCGTACCACGACAAGAAGCGGGGCCGGAGTGCGGACGACGCCTTCGAGGAGGTCGCGCGGCAGGCCGGCCGGCAGTTCGACCCGCGGTGCGCCGAGGCCTTCCTGGCCATCAAGGACCAAATCCTCGCGTCGATGGCCGAAGCGGCGACCGAGACCGGGACCAGCCTGCCGACGGTGGCCGGCCTCGCGGCCGTCGCCCCGCCCTTGTCGGGCGTCGGCTGCCCGCCCGACTCGATCTCGGACTTCGGCAGTGCCCTGGACGTCGCGTCGCTTTCGCAGACGCGGCCGTTCCCCGGGTGACGTTGGCGACTCTGGCGACCCCCCGCGACCTCCGAGTTCGCCCATGCCCCCCGCCCCGGTCCCGGTCCCGCCCCCACCTTCGTCGTTCGACCCCCGCGAGACGCCCGGCCCGCAGTACGCTGCGGCCGTACTCCGCCGGCTCGTGGGCACGGGCATCGTCCCGCACGACGCCTGGGACGCCCAGACGCCGGCCGACCGCGACCGCCTGGCCGCGTGCCGCGACCTGCCGGGCCTGGCCGAAGCCCTCCTGGCCACCCGCCTGGTGAGCGTCTACCAGGCGGCCCGGGTGCGGTCCGGGGCGGTCAACGGGCTGATCCTCGGGAACTACCGCGTCCTCGAAAAGATCGGCTGCGGCGGCATGGGCGTGGTCTTCCGCGCCGAGCACGTCACCCTGCGCACGCCCGCGGCCGTCAAGGCGCTGTACGTGGACGGGGTGAAGAACCGGCGGAGCGTCGAGCGGTTCTTCCTGGAGGTCCGGGCCGTCCGCACCCTGCGGCACCCGAACATCATCGCCTACCTGGACGCCGGCGAGGAGGCGTACGCCGGCCCGGACGGCGAGACGGTGCCGTACTTCGTCATGGAGTACCTGCCCGGCCGCAACCTGGACGACCTGGTCGCGCAGGAAGGCCCGCTGCCCCTCGCCCGCGCCTGCCAGATGGCCCACCAGATCGCGGACGCCCTGACCGAGTCGCACCGCCAGGGCCTCGTCCACCGGGACATCAAGCCGTCGAACATCATCCTCACGGCCGACGGCACGGCCAAGCTCCTGGACTTCGGGGTGGCCCGCCTGCCGTCCCCGGCGGACCGCCTGACGCAGGACGGGGCGCGGCTGGGGACGATCGGGTACATGGCCCCGGAGCAGGCCCGCAACCCGCGCGACGTGGACGGCCGGGCCGACGTGTTCGGCCTCGCCGCGACCCTGTTCTTCGCGCTCACCGGCCAGGACCCGTTCCTGCCCCCGGGCGGCGCGACGAGCGCCGCCCGCCCGCCGGCGCTGGCCGACTTCCGGGCCGACCTGCCGGCCGACCTGGACGCCGCCCTGGCCCGCATGATGGCCCTGGCCCTGGCCGAGCGCACCGCGACGGCCGCCGACGCGATGCGCGAGCTGACCCCGTTCCTCGGCTGGCAGGGGGGGACCGCGGAGGAGAACCCGACGGTCCGGTCCGGCGAGTTCTCCCCGGCCCCCCGCGCCGCCCCGATGAGTCGGGCTGCCGCGCGGCCACCGGGGTCGGCCAACGTCACCCTGGCCGGGGTGGTGCCCGACCGGGCCACCCGCACCCACCGGGTGTTAATCGTGGACGACGAGGAATCGGTCCGCCGCGTCTGCCGCCTGGCCCTCCAGCACGAGTCGGTGGCCATCGATGAGGTCGGCACCGGCCCGGAAGCGGTCGCCCGCGGCCTGACCGTGCCGTACGACTTGATCCTGTTGGACGTGGACTTGCCCGGCCTCAAGGGCGAGTTGGTGCTGGACAAGATTCGCCAGCGGCCGCCGACCCCGCACCTCAAGATCGTGATGTTCTCCGGCCGCACGTCCGGGGACGACCTGTCCCGGCTGCTCGCGGCCGGGGCCGACGACTTCCTGGTCAAGCCGTTCAGCGTCGTCCAGCTCCGGTCCCGGGTCAAGGCGATGCTCCGCCTCAAGGACGCCCAGGACCGGTCCGACCTGCTGTCCCGGCAGCTCGCCGCGTCCAACGCGGAACTCGAACGGGCCTTGAACGCCCGGGCCGGCGAACTCGTCCACGCCCGCGGCGCGATGGTCCTGGCGATGGCCAAACTCGTCGAGCAGCGCTCGACCGAAACCGGCGCGCACCTGATCCGCCTGCAGCGGTACTGCCGCGTGCTCGGCGAGGTGGCGTCCGGCCTGCCGGCGTTCCGGGACCGGCTCGACCCGGTGTTCGTCCACTCCGTCGAGGACGCCGCCCCGCTGCACGACATCGGCAAGGTCGCCGTGCCCGACTCGGTGTTGAATAAGCCCGGCCAACTGACGGCCGAGGAGAAGGTGCTGATGCAGGCTCACACGACGATCGGGGCGGACACGCTGGCCGAAGTGTCCGCCCGGTACGCCTTCGCCACGGGGTTCTTCGCCACGGCCGTCGAGATCGCCCGCAGCCACCACGAGCGGTGGGACGGGTCCGGGTACCCCGACCGGCTGAGCGGCGAGGCGATCCCGCTGTCGGCCCGGCTGGTCGCCGTGGCCGACGTGTACGACGCCCTGCGGTCCCGAAGGGTGTACAAGCCGGCCCTGACGCACGCGACCGCCGTCGAGCAGATGCTCGACCGCTCGCCCGGCCACTTCGACCCGAACCTGCTGGAAGCCTTTCGCCGCGCCGCCCCGCAGTTCGACCGCATCTTCCGCGACGCTACGGACTGAGCACTCGGGCTTGCCCGAAGCTCCGCCGCAGGCGAATTCCCGGCGAGCGGCCCACGGGAGTGGGCTGGTCCAACCCGGAAAGGGTGGCGGTCACCTGGGCGAAGTTTCGGGCGCTCGCGGTGGGAAGTCAGTCGCATACCGGGTTGGAACAGCCCACTCCCGTGGGCCGCTCGCCAAGAGTGCGCCTGCGGCGGAGCCACGAGCGGTCGCCTGCGGCGGAAAACCGGTCGGCGTTACTGCGGGTCGGTCTGCTCGAAGCCGGCTTGGCGGAGGGCGTCGCCGGTCGGCGGGCCGCCGTTGGCCAGATCGCTCAGGAACTGCTTGGCCTGGGCGTTCGTCGGGTCCAGGGCGATGGCCGCGGTGATCTGCTCGCGGCCCTCGTCCGGCCGGCCGAGGTCGTACAGGACGCGGCCGAGGAAGTTCCGCGCCTCGGACTCGCTCATCACGTGGCTGCTCACCAGCGTGCCGAAGGCGGCCTCGTACTGGTTCGAGTGGGCCTGGCTGACGGCCAGCGTCTTCAAGTACGTGCGGTTGCTCGGGTCGAGCGCGAGCGCCTGCTGCGCCGCGACGGCCGCTTCGGCCGGCTCGCGGAACTGGAAGTGGACGGCGGCCAGGCGGTGGTGCAACTCGTGGTCGGTCGGGTAGTACCCGATCGCCGTCTTGAGCGTGGCCACGGCGCTCGCCTTGTCGTTCGTCGAGGCGTAGAACCGGGCCAGGCCGATGAGGCCGCTGCGGTTCTTCGGGTCGAGTTTGAGCGCGACCTGGTACTTCTGCCGGGCCGTGTCGAGGGCCACGTCCCGCTCGACGGCGGTGTGCTTGATGTACGCCGAGTCGTTGTACGCGTTGGCGTAGGCGACCTCGGCTTCGGCGCTCAGCCCCTTGCCCCGCTTGGACGGGTCCCGGACGACCACGTCCGCCCCCATCCCCCCGGCCGGCGGCCGGACGCCCTGGGGGTCGGTCGATTTGCCGAAGAACTTCGACACCATCGACCCCCGTTCGGGGGCCGCGGGGGCGAGCGGGTCGGCCTTCCGGGGGCCGCGGAGCGACTCGCACCCCGTGCCCAGCCCCGCACTCGCGGCGAGGAAGCCCGCGCAAAGCGTGCGGGCGAGAGTCCGCGGCGTGTGCCCGTCCATGAGCGTGTCCCTTCGGTCGAACCGGGTGAAAACTGGAGGCGAAGTTCTAAGCGAACTCCGCGATGAAGCTGGCCGACGCCTCGACCATCAGGTCGCGCGTCAGGTGCACAGGCTGCCGTCTGTATCGACAGATCGACTGAACAATTTCCAGTAAATCGCGACAATCGCTGGCGCGGGCGGTGCGGCCCTTGAGGTAGTACCGCTCGAACAAGTAATCGACCGCGCCCGGGTCGTAGTTCATGCCCAGCCGCTTACAGTTGCCCGCGAAGATGCGCTCGTACACGTCCCGGGCCGGGGCGTGGATTTGCAACTTGTGCCGGATCCGCCGCAAAAAGGCGTCGTCCACGAGGTCCTTGGGGTCCAGGTTGGTGCTGAAGATGATGAGCTGCTCGAACGGCACCTGGAACTTCTTGCCGCTGGCCACGGTGAGGAAGTCGTGCCGGTCTTCGAGGGGCAGAATCCACCGGTTGAGGAGTTCTTTGGGCGTACACATCTGCCGGCCGAAGTCGTCGATGAGGAAGACGCCGCCGTTCGCCTTGAAGTGGATGGGGGCCTGGTAGAACTTGGCCTCCTCGTTGTACTTCAGGTCGAGCATGGCCAGGTTCAACTCGCCCCCGGTGACGATCACCGGCCGGCGGATGCGGACCCACCGCGCGTCCGCGCTGCCAGTGCTCAGGAGGCGGCGGACGGTCGCGTCGGCCTCGTCCCCGAACTCGGTCGGGGTGTCGTCCACGACGTGCAGCGACGGGTCGAAGACGGTGACGATGTTGCCGTCGGCGATGAACGCGTGCGGGACGTAGATCGACCCGCCGGCGGTGTTCATGAAGTCGCCGATGGCGCGGGCCATGGCCGTCTTGCCGTTCCCCGGGGGGCCGTAGATGAACACCGACCGGCCGCTGATGATGGCCGGCCCGATGGCCAGGAACATGTCGTCCTTGAGCACCAGGTGGCCGAAGGGGGCGCGCAGGCTCTCGGGGTAGCACTGCAGGCCGGTGACGGTCTGGCGGTAGCACTGCTCGACGTAGTCCTCCAGGGGCACGGGGGCCGGCCCGATGTACGCGCACAGGCGCATGCACGCCTCGGCCCGCTTGCGGCCGAAGTCGGTCAGGCTGTACCGGTAGCTGACCTCGCCGACGAGGTCGCCGCCGTCCACCTGGATCGTCTTCTCGTCCTTCAGGAACTTGAGCGCGTCCTTGACGATCTTGAACGGCAGGCAGAGGAACTGCGCGATGTCCCGGCCGATCTGCGGGCCGCGGACGTAGATGGTACGGAGGAGCTGGTCCGACAGCCACGACGCCGACAGACCGGCTTCGCGCAGGGACTCGGGCGTGGTCGGGGCTTCGGGGGCGGGGTTGCCCTCCCAATCGACGGTCATGTGGCGGGATTGCATCGTCATGGTTCGGTCCTCGAGTCGGGTTCCCGACGGGTCTGGTGGGGTCGCCCCCTACTTCTTGCTCTTGCTGCGGGTGATGATGAAGACGCTCAAGGCCCCGAGGCCGAGCACGAACAGGACGATGCCGTTCTGCTTGCGGAAGGCCCCGACCCAGTACTCTTTGAACTCTTCCATGTAGGCGGAGGCGAGGAGCGGGTCGGCGGCGGCCGCGTCGGGCAGCCAGGGGGCGGCGGCCCAAGCCCAGGCGGCCAGCGCGACGGCGAGGAACCGGGGGAAACTTCGCATGGGGCCTTTCGCGCCGCGAGGCATGAGGGCGGTCGAGGTGGAACGGGGTACGCCGTGGCTTCAGTGTGGGACACAAAACGCCCGCGGGCGGGGCAATCCGGTGAAGGATCGTCCCGCCCGCGCGAAAGTTCGGCCGCCGCCGCCGATTACTGGCGACCCCCGGGGGCACCGGGGGTGGCAGGGGGAGCCTGGGTCGGCGGCGGAGCTTGATTTGTCGTCGTAGTCTGTGTGATGGGCGCGGTCGAGGCGGCACCGCCCACAGATGTTGTCGTTGTGGAAGTAATCCCCGCGATGCCGCTGGTGAACCGGAAGGGGTAGCCGCGGACCGCGTTGGCCGGGCCGGACGCGGGCATGAGTTGCTCGGCCGGGTCGATGACGGTCACGTCGAACGTCAGGCCGCGGCCGGCCGTGGTGGCGTTCAGATACGCGACGACGGCGTTGGCCCGCTTGGCGTTCAACTCGGTGCTGGTCTTGGCGTAGTCGGCGGGCTTGGACGCGTCGTAGACCAGGTCGCGGGCCGTCTGGAGGAAGATGTGCCCGTCCACCGGCCGCTTGCGGGTGAGGGTGTCGAGCTTGACCCGGCCGCCGGGGCTGAGGCCGTCCAGGCCGGTCTCGAAGTCGCCGTTCTGGACGTACTGGTCGAGGACGTGGCCGTTCATGACCTGGGCCTCGAACGGCGCGAGGGCCGCCTCGCGGGCCTGCATGCTGTACCGCTCCGGGGTACACGGGTCGACCTTCTCGGAGTACCTCGACTGCAGGCTCGTCTTGGACGAATTCATGCACCCGGCGGACCCGAAGGCCCCGCCGAGGGCGGCCAGGGCCGCCGCCGTGGAAAGGAACCGGTTCATTGTATCACTCCTCCGTGAGAATGCGGCCGGGGGGCCGCGCTGGCCCGGGGCGTCCTGCCCGCGGGCGTATCGTAATCGCACCGATCAACCCTTCGACAGCAGGTTCTTCTGGATGAGGATGGCCGCCGGGCCGACCAGCACCACGAAGATCGCCGGGAAGATGAACAGCACGAGCGGGAAGATCAGCTTCACCGCGGTGGCCGCTGCCTTCTCTTCGGCAATTTGACGCCGCCGAGTTCGCATCGAATCGGATTGAACGCGTAATGCCTGCGCGATGCTCGACCCGAACCGGTCGGCCTGGATCAGAATCGCGGCCAAACTCTTCACGTCGTCCACGCCCGTCCGGACGCCCAGGTCGTGCAGCACTTCCCGCCGCGGGCGGCCCATTTGTAGTTGCAGGTTCGCCAGCGCCAGCTCCTCGCACATGACCTTGGCGTGCCCCTTCATCTCGTCCGTCACCTTCCGCAGGCCGGCGTCCAGGCCCAGCCCGGACTCGACGCACACGACCAACAGGTCCAGCGCGTCCGGCAGGGTGAGGAAGATTTCCTTCTGCCGTTGGGCCCGCAGTTGGCCCAGGGCCAGGCCGGGGAAGAACGCGCCCGTGCCGACGCAGAAGACGATCGCCAGGATGCCCACACTCGACAGGCCGAAGTACGCGTAGGCCACAAACAGCGCGGGAATGCACAGGGCCAAACTGGCCAGGCGGATGCCCTGGAACACGGTCGTGGCCGACTCGCTCCGGAACCCGGCGTTGGCCAGCTTGACGCGGATGCCGTCCCGCTCCAGGTCGGACTTCGGCTCCATGTTCGCGCCGAGCTTGGTGAACATTTTCTTGAGGCCGTCGAACTGGTTGCGGGACGTGTGCTGGGACATCTCCAGATCGATCAGCGACTTCGGCCGGCCAATGCGGTCCAGGCGGTCCTCGGCCAGGCTGTTCCGCTTCGAGATGAGCGACAGCAGCCAGAACGCCGCCGCCACGATCCCGACGAACACGACGACGGGCAGCACGTCGTCGGCGGAAATGATTGCCAACAGGTTCACGGGACGGTCCTCAACAATGTAGGGTCGGTCGGGGTGCGGGAGGTCTAAACCTTGATGTCGATGATCTTCTTGATCGAGTAGGCCCCGATCACCATCAGGACGACGGCCCCGATGGACATCTTGATGCCCATCGGCTCGGTCCAGAGCATCCGGATGTAGTCCGGCTTCATCCACAGCATCAGCAGGAACAAGAAGATCGGCAGGGCGATCAGCACGATGCCGGACAAGCGGCCTTCGGCGGTCAGCGCCTTCACCTGCCCGAGGATCTTGTACCGCTCGCGGATGACGTACCCGATCCGGTCGAGAATCTCGGCCAAGTCGCCCCCGGTCTGCCGCTGGATGGCGACGCTGGTGACGAAGAACCGGAGGTCCAGGTTGGGCACCCGCTCGGTCAGGTTCTTGAGCGCGTCGTCCAGGGTGATGCCGAGGTTTTGTTCCTCGTAGACGCGGCCGAACTCTTTGGCGATCGGCTGGGGCATTTCCTCGGCGACGACGTGCAGGCCGGCGGCCAGGGAGTGCCCGGCGCGGAGTGCCCGGGCGATCAGTTCCATGCCCTCGGGGAGTTGGCCGGAGAACTTCTTCATCCGGCTCGACTTCTTCCAGAACAGCCAGACGAACGGGACGGCGAACAGGACGAGACCCATGACCGGGGCGACGTACGCGTTGACCAGCATCAGGCCGGCCACGAACCCGATGACGGCCAGCACCACGCCGGCCCCGAACAGCGCGCTCGGCTTGACGTTCGCGTCGGCCTGTTCGATCACCTTGGTCAGGTTGAACGCCTCGGGGGTGAGCTTGTCCAGGAGGTTCTTCTTGTCCACCTCCGACAGGGCCTGCTTCAACAGCATGTCGGCCGACGAGTCCTTGGCCGTGCGGCGGCCGACGAGCAGGTCGAGCCGCTCCCCGACTTTCAGGTCGTCCTGCCGGCCGGCGAGCGCGAACGCGACCGCCAGCACCATGCCGACGACGAGCGCTCCGACCAGGAGGGAGAGATACAGGGGGTCCATCGGAATCTACCTTGCTGGGGGTATGGCTTCGGTCGGTCGGCCCATCCCTGAGCAATCGCGGCGCGGCGTCCTGCCGGGCCAAGGGAACGTCGAATCGTCGCGTCGAAAATCGGTCAGTCCCGGGCGAGGACGCGCTCCGAGAACATGTTCGAGGGCAACTTGATGCCCTTCTGCTCCAGCCGGGACACGAAGCTCGGCCGCACGCCGGTCGCCTCGAACTGGCCGTAGGCCCGGCTGTTCTGGTCCACGCCGAGTTGTTTGAACCGGAAGATCTCCTGCATGATGATCACGTCCTGCTCCATGTTCATCACCTCCGTGATGCTCGTCATCTTGCGCGGCCCGCCCTGGATGCGGTTCACCTGGATGACCAGGTCCACCGCCGAGGCGATCTGCTGCCGCATCGCCTTGATCGGCAGCTCGGCCCCGGCCATCATGATCAGGGTCTCGAGGCGGGCCAGGGCGTCCCGCGGGGTGTTGCTGTGGATCGTCGTCATCGACCCGGCGTGCCCGGTGTTCATGGCCTGGAGCATGTCCATCGCCTCGCCGCCGCGGCACTCGCCGACGATGATCCGGTCGGGCCGCATCCGCAGAGCGTTCTTCACCAGGTCCCGGGTATCCACCTTGCCCTTGCCCTCGATGTTCGGCGGCCGCGTCTCGAGCCGGACGACGTGGTCTTGTTGCAGTTGCAGTTCGGCCGCGTCTTCGATGGTCACCAGCCGCTCGTCGCCGGGGATGAACGCCGACAGCGTGTTCAACAGCGTCGTCTTGCCCGAACCGGTGCCCCCGGAGATGACGATGTTGAGCCGGGCCTTGATCGCCCCTTCGAGGAGCATCGCCATTTCGGGCGTGAACGCCTTGTAGTTCAGCAGGTCTTCGAGCTTCAGCGGGTTCGACCCGAACCGGCGGATGCTCAAGCTCGCCCCGTCCAGGGCGATCGGCGGGATGACCGCGTTCACCCGGCTCCCGTCCGGCAGGCGGGCGTCGCACAGCGGGCTGGTCTCGTCCACCCGCCGGCCGACCTTCGACACGATCCGGTCGATGATCTGCAACAGGTGGTCGTTGTCCCGGAAGACGACCTCGCTCTTCTCGATCTTGCCCCGCCGCTCGACGTAAATCTTCTTCGGCCCGTTGACCATGATTTCGCTGACCGTCGGGTCCTTGAGGAGTTGCTCCAGGGGGCCGAACCCGAGGGTCTCGTCGAGGACTTCCTCGATGAGTTTTTCGCGCTCGATGCGGTTGAGCAGCGGGTTCTCGGTGTCGCACAGGTGCTCGATGGCCTTGCGGATGTCGCGGCGCATCACGTCCGACGACATGTCCTTG
>JAYTSV010000026.1:0-10005 GCA_043745465.1 Fimbriiglobus sp. | reverse complement strand
TCCAGCCGCGCTGGGCGCCGGCGACGCCGTGATCGAAATACTGCACGCGGTTCATGTCGTGCAGATCCCAGCTCAACGAGCCCTTTTCACCGTTGATTTCGAGCGTGTAGCCGGCCTTGTGGCCGCGGGCGTAGCGGGTGGATTCAAAGGTGCCGAGCGAGCCGTTCTCGAAGCGGGTGAGCACCGCTGCGGCGTCATCGATGCCAACCGGCTGGGTCTTGCCAGTCTCGGTGTGCTTGCGCTCCTTGATGAAAGTCTCGGTCATGGCGGTGAGCGAGCTGATGTTGCCATTGATCCAGGTGGCGGTGTCGAGACAGTGGGCGAGGAGATCACCGGTGACGCCGGAGCCGGCGGCCTCGACATCGAGCCGCCAGGTGCCGGCGCCGCCCTGCGGCACGTCGGGCGAGATGGTCCAATCCTGCAGGAATTTGGCGCGGTAGTGGAAGATTTTTCCGAGCTTGCCGGCCTCGACCATCTGCTTGATCAGCATGACGGCGGGGACGCGGCGGTAATTGTACCAGACCATGTTGGCGACGCCGGCCTTCTCCACGGCCTCGGTCATCTCAACGCCTTCGGCCGTGTTCATCGCCAGCGGTTTCTCGCACAGGATCATCTTGCCGGCCTTCGCGGCGGCGAGGGCAATCTCCTTGTGCAAGTTGTTCGGCGTACAGATGTCGATCGCGTCAATGTCCGGTCGGGCGATCAACTTGCGCCAGTCGGTCTCGAACGACTCGTAGCCCCATTGGTCGGCGAACGCCTTGGCCTTGGCCCCGTCGCGGGCACAGATCGCCTTCAAGACGACGCGGTGGTCCGACGGGAAGAACTGGCCGACCTGCTTGTACGCGTTCGAGTGCGCTCGGCCCATGAAGCCGTAGCCGATCATGCCGACGTTGAGAGTCTTGGTTGCCATGCGGGAATGCCTTGCAAGAAGAGGACGGGAGAGGTTAATTCATGACGCCCATGAAGCCGGAGTAGACTTCGGTCGCCTCGACGAAGGCGAACTTGCGGCGCTCGGCGTCGAGCAGCGCCTCGCGGACTTTGAGCCAGCAGACGGCCCCGGTGTCGCCGTCGTTCTCGGCGGCGAACGGGGCGATCAACTCGGCCTGGTGCGCCTCCCACCACTGGCGGAAGGCGGGGACGTTGGCCGGGCGGACGTACCCGCCCAGCGCGTAGTTCTGCGTGATCGTCGGCTGGAACGCCTCCTCCCAGCCGCCGATGCCCTTCAAGAGCGGCTCGAACAGGCCGGCCGACGACTCGATCAGGCCGTCGGCGTCGAGCGCGGCGTCGGTCACATATTGGGTGAACCAGACGTGTCCGCGGGCCATCCAGCCGGGCTGCAGGTGGGACGCGAAGGTCAGGACGCTCAGCGGCATCGTGAACAGGAACAGGTCTTCGGGGTCCACCGACTCGCCGTCGGACATCTTCACCGGCTTGCCGCTGGCGAGGTGGTCGTACGACGCGCGGAGGAGTTCGAGGTCTTCGCGCAGGCCGCGGGCCAGCACGTCGTCGTCCGGCAGCGCGCCCTCGGTGTCGGGGTGGACCAGGTTCGGCAGGTTCGGGTGCAGGGCGTGCAGTTGCTCCATCGCAATCGCGTCGGCCTGCGCCGGCGTCGCGGCCAGGTAGCGGTCGATCACGGCCGACACGTCGGGCGTCGGGGCGGTGACGAAGTACGGCCGGCCCCAGACGTGCAAGTCGGGGTCGAACGACTCCGGGACGGCGGCCGGCGTCGGGGCGCGCGACTTGCGGGCGGCCTTGGTCGCCGTCTCGTCGGCCGCTTGCAGGGCGATCAACCCCAGGCCCCAGGCGTTGGCGCGGAAGCGGACCTTGGCGTGCCGCACCGCCTCGGCCACCAGGTCGTCGAGGTCGCGCGGCGTCCCCTGGCCGCGCAGGTACGGCAGCACGCGCGTCTGGATCAAGGCGACATCGACCGGGTGCGAGCTGACGTCAAAACCCATCGGGCGGACTCCGGGTGCCGGCGGTCGGTTACTTCTTCGGCGGCTCGGCCGGGGCGAAGTGGTCGTACACGGCGCGGCCGATCTTGCCGATCACGAGTTGGGCGTCGTTGTCCACGAGCCAGCGCTGGTCGGCGTTCTCGTCGGTCAGGACGCAAATCACGACGGCCGGCTTGCCCTTCAGGTAAATGACCCCGGCGTCGGTCCGGGCGTTGCTCACGGCCCCGGTCTTGTGGGCGAAGGCGGTGCCGGTCGGTAGGCCGCGCACCAGCATCTCGTTGTCGTGGTTCTTCTTGAGGATGCCGAGCATCTCGTCGCACGCCGTCGGCGATACGGCCTTCTTCGTGGCGATGAGTTCGAGCAGGCCGGTCATTTCGCGGGCGGTCGTCGAGCCGAGGCCGTACTTCTTGGTGCGGGCCGGGTCCACGGAGGTCGTGCTGCCCTTGAAGACCTTGGCGTTGATCCGCGTCTCGGGGAAGCCGAGGTTCGCCATCGTCGCGTTCGTGGCCGGGATGGTGATCGTGTCGAGGACCATGTTCGTGGCGGTGTTGTCCGACACCGTGATCATCAGCCGCACGGCGTCGAGCAGGGTGAAGGTCGCGCCGGGGGAGAAGCTGTCGGTCAGCACGCCCGCGCCGGGGACGGTGTCCTCCTTGGTGAGCGTGAGCTTGTGGTCGAAGTTGAACTTGCGCGTCTCGAACAGGCGGAAGGTCTCGACCATGACGGCGAGCTTGATGAGGCTGGCCGTCGGCATCACGTCGTCGCCCTTGAGGAAGAATTCCTCCCCCGTGGCGAGGTGCTTGACGCCGACGGCGATCTTGCCCTTGTGCGTGGCGGCAATCGCGTCGAGCTTCGCGCCCAGCGCCGACGGCTTGGCCGGCTCCTGCATCAACACCGCGGCGAGGGCAATCCAGGCGGCAATCATGGGGCCTTCTTTCGGGCGGAACGCTGCTCGCCGGCCGCGAACAGGTCGGCGAGTGGGCACCGGAATCCGGGGACGACTTGGCCCCCGTCGAGAACGCCAGTGGCGTCGAGGGTCGTGAACGTCGTGGCGGCGGTGTGGACCTTGGCGACACGCTTCTCCGGGTCGATGACCCAGGCGAGCGTCGTACCGGAGCTAAAATATTCCCGGAGCTTCTTAGCGATCTCGGCGACGGTGTTCGACTCGCTGAGAACCTCGACGGCCAGCGCGGGGGCAACCGACGCAACCTTTTCGTTCGGCATGACCTCGTCCGGGAACATCGAGAAGGGGAACACGGACACGTCCGGCTCGCGGACGTTGCCCTCGCTCATCCGGGCCATGCCGTCCGGGCAACTCACCCAGCCGATGTCGTGAAGCTTCATGTAGCCGATCAGCAAGTAGATCAACTCGCCAGCGATCCGAGACTCTCGCTGGCCCATCGCCTTCTCCACCAGGGTGCCATCGACGAGTTCGACGAGCCGCTTGTCGGCCGACTCGACGATTCGGATCACGTCGGCCTCGGTCGCGGTGCCGGGCATCGGCGTCATCCAGATGCGTTCGAGCGGCACCCCGCCGAGACCGGCGAGGATCGCGGCGACATCGGCCATCGTCGGCACGGGGGGCATGGTGGCAGTCATCGCAGCGACTCCGGTCAGGCGGCGGCGTACTTGTCGCGGAGCTTGTCGAGGAACTTCTTCGACTGTGCCGTCACGTCCCAGGCGTTCGGCCAGAAGCACAAGTCAACGCACCACCAGTCGCTCGGCACGCCGGCCGCCTGGATCGCGGGGACCAACTCGTCGAAGTTCAGCACCCCGGTGCCGAACGGGTTGTGCGTCGAGGTGTTGTGCTCGTTCAGCGTGCCGTCGCTGTCGATCAAGTGCACGTGGGTGATGTTGCCGCGGAGCTTTTCGAGCAGTTCCAGCGCCCCGCCGGGCAGCGTCTCCTTGGTGCCGATCTGGTTGGCCCCGACGGCCGCACACATGTGGGCGTGGCAGGTGTCGTACAGGACGCCGAAGTTCGGGTTGTTGCGCTTGACGCGGACTTCGTCCACGAGCGCGAGGATTTCGCTCGGCTTGTTGATCGGGAAGCCCGGCTCGAACTCCCAGGCGATGCGGATGCCCCGGGACGCCGCGATCTTGGCGCACAGGTCGAACGCCTTGACCGCCCGCTCGAACGCCTTCTCGTTGGTCACCTGGCCCTGCTGGATGACGGTGATCGGCTCGACGGTATCGACGCGGATGCAGTCGATGCCCAGGTCGTCCGCGAACATCACGTTCTTGGCGAAGGCGGCGATGAACGCCCCGGAGTCCTCCTGCGTGAGGAGCTTCTGGCTCCACAGGTCGGCGGCGAGGGCGGAGAACTTCAGGCCGTGGTCGGCGACTTCCTTCTTCAGCTTCGCCCGGGACTCGCGGGTCGGGTACGTGTCCGGGCCGGGGTGCGGGTTGAACCCGCCGAGTTCGACGCCGTCGTACCCGAGGTCCTGGAGCTTGTGCAGGATGACGTGGAAATCGTTCGTCGGGACTTCCTGATTGAAGAGGTAGGCCCAAGTGCCGATCGAAATGCGCGCTTTCACGGTGCGTCCTTCCAGCCACGGGTGAGGGGTTCTCAGTTGAGGTAGGAGTTGTGCCGCCCGGCGGGCACACCGATTCCCGTCGGGGTGCCGAATTGTAGGAGTTTCCGGCAATTCCTCCCGGTATTCTGCGCAGGGCGTCGCGGCCGAGCTAGGAATGGTTCAACGCCGGTCGCCGATGACCGCCCCGGTCGAACTCCCGACGACGATTTGCCGGTTCGGCGCAAGTTTCGCTCGGGGTGAACTTATCCTGGAGCTATCCGCTCCCTGGGCTGGTAGAGTATGGGCCTGACCCGCGTGAAGGATTCCCCCATGAGCACGCTCCACGATTTGTCGCAGTCGGTCGTCTTCGGGCCGGGCCTGAACGGCTTGAACTGCTCGTCCACGGACTTCACCCCGGCGACGGGCTGGAAGGCGACCGTCGCGTCGTCGAACGAAGACGCCGGGCGGTCGCGGGCCACCGTCGTGGTGCTCCAGGGCCAGTCGGTCGAGGGCGAGAGCGCCATGCTGACCGCGGCCAAACTCCGCCTGAGTGAGCCGCGCACCCGGATCGTCATTCTCGGGCCGGAAACCCTCCGCCGCTCGACCGACCACCTCGGCGTGACTCTGCTCCCCTGCACGGCCAGCGTCCGGCAAATCCTCGGCCTGCTCGGGGCGTAGAGCAGATTTCGACCCACACACTTCGGCCAGGTTTTCGGCTCCGCCGCAGGCGATTCTTGTTAGCCCGACGCGCTAGAGAGGGTCGAGCGGTCGAGGGCAAGGTGGCTGTCGATGACCGCACGGCCGACGACCTCCTTCTTTCTCAATGACCCATCGTCCCTCGCTCGCGCGTCGGGCTAACAAGAATCGCCTGCGGCGGAGCCGAAAACCTGGCCGAAGTCGGCTTTTGCCGCGACGACGGGCCTTGAGTTCCGCCACGCTTCGGGCATACTCTCCTCACGACACCGAGGCGAGGGTTTTACGATGGCCAAGGCGACACCGGGCACGCGGGCGGCGGAATTGCGCGAGCAACTCGACCGCGCCAACCACCTCTACTACGTCGAGGCCCGGCCCGAACTCTCCGACCGCGAGTTCGACAAACTCCTCACCGAGTTGCAGCACCTCGAAACGGACCACCCCGAACTGGCGTCGGCCGACTCGCCGACGCAGCGGGTCGGCGGGGCACCGATCGCCGGCTTCACGCAGGTCAAGCACCGCGTGCCGATGATGTCGATCGACAATAGCTACGACGAGGCCGACCTGCGCAAGTTCGACGCCGACGTGACCAAAGCGGCGGGCAAGCCGGTCGAGTACGTCGTCGAGTTGAAGATCGACGGCGTGTCAATGGCCCTCACCTACGAGACCGGCCGTCTCACCCTCGGGGCGACCCGCGGCCGGGGGGATGTCGGCGACGACGTGACGCACAACGTCCGCACCGTCGCCGCCGTGCCGCTGAAGTTGCGCGGGGAGTCGCCGCCGGCCCTGTTCGAGGTCCGCGGCGAGGTGTACATGTCGCGGGCCGAACTCGTCCGGCTCAACGACGCGCTGAAACGGGACGGCGAGGAGCCGTACAAGAACACGCGCAACCTCACCGCCGGGACGCTCAAACAACTCGACCCGAAGGAGTGCGCCCGCCGCAAACTGAACTTTTTCGCCTACGGCCTGGGCGCGGTCGAGGGCGTTGCGGTCTCGTCGCAGGCGCAACTGCTCGAAGTGTTGAAGGGGTACGGCTTCCCGGTGAACCCGTTCACGAAGTTTTGCGCGACGATGGACGAGGTGCTGGCGTTCTGCGCCGAGTGGGCCGAGAAGCGCCGCGACCTGCCGTACGACACCGACGGCATGGTCGTGAAGGTCAACGACTTCGCGCTGCGGACGCGGCTCGGGGCCACGGCCAAGGTGCCGCGCTGGGCCAAGGCGTTCAAGTTCGAGGCGGAGCAGGGCGTCAGCAAGCTCGGGTCGGTCGAGTTCTCCGTCGGCAAGTTCGGCGAACTCACCCCGGTCGCGCAGTTCGACCCGCCGATCGAACTGGCCGGGACGACGGTCAGCCGGGCGAGCATGCACAACGCGAGCTGGGTCGAGAAGTACGACGTGCGCTACGGCGACACGGTCGTCGTCGAAAAAGCCGGCGAGATCATCCCGCAGGTGGTGAGCGTGGTCCTCGAAGCCCGCACCGGCGCGGAGCGGCCCATCACCTGGCCGGAGCAGTGCCCGGCGTGCGGTGCCCCGGTCGAGAAGGAAGTCAGTGCTACGAGCTACGGCTTCTACTGCACCGACGTGGGCCGCTGCCCGGCCCAGGTGGCCAAGCGCGTCCTGAGCTACGCGAAGCGGGAGCGCATGGACATCGACGGCCTCGGCGAGGAGGTCGCCAAGCAACTCGTCGAGACCGGCCTCGTGAGCAAGGTCACCGACCTGTACCGGTTGACCGAGAAGCAACTGCTGTCGCTCGAAGGCTTCGCCAAGACCAAGGCGCAGAACCTGCTCAAGGGCATCGCCGCGAGCAAGGACCGCGGCCTCGCCCGGCTGGTCCCGGCGTTGACGATTTACAGCGTCGGCGGCAGCATGGCCGACGTGCTGGTCGAGGCGTTCCCGTCGCTCGACGCCATTCTGGCCGCGTCGAAGGACGACCTGGCGGGCGTCAAGGGCTTCGGCCCGAAGCGCGCCGACAGCGTCTACGACTTCTTCCACGGCGAGACCGGCACGGCCCTGGTGGCCGACTTGCGCGCCCTCGGCCTCAAGCTGACCCACGAGCGCAAGGCCACCCCGGTCGGGGCGCAACCGCTGGCCGGGAAGACCGTCGTCGTCACGGGCACGCTGGTCAAGTACGACCGTAAGTCGATCGAGGAGCGCATCAAGGACCTGGGCGGCACCCCGGTCGGCAGCATCTCGAAGAAGACCGACTTCCTGGTCGCCGGCGACAAGGCCGGGGGCAAGCTGGCCAAGGCCCGCGAGTTGGGCGTCGCCGTGCTGACCGAAGACGAGTTCGACAAACTCGGCGAGCCGGAAGCTTGAGCGCCCGGAGTTCTTCGCACGTCGCGATGCTCACTCCAGTCGCTTACGGCACACGAGACAGCTAATTGTTTTATTTTGGAGAGTTGGGGAGTTTGAACTTAACTGGGCGCTGCCAACTCGTACAGTATTTAATGGTTAACTAAAGATATCTATTGTAACTGATAAAGAATGTATTATGCGTATTGAAAAATTCGGTTGACTGATTGTTATCTGCGTGTTGTTCGCAAGACCGGCAGTAGGCCAGTCGCTTGATTTCAACCAAACTGCAGTGGTGATGGGTAACGACGATATTGCGTTCACTGGAATGCTGAATGTTGCTGATTTGTCTTATCCTAGTGCATATTACGAAGTCTGGGATGGCGGGTAATATCTCGACTCTGGCTTTGTTAATGTTTCTAATACATGTTTATACACAGTTATATTTACCCACGCGGGGATTTCGCAGTATATCAACAACCCGACGGTTGTTGTGTGGGATTTGGTTGTGACAGACAGCCCAGGGTTCACGCGCATTAATCGCTGGAAAATCCGGCCAGGACGACGCGCAGGTCGTCGTCGTCCCAGCCGACCTGCAGCCGCTTCGTCATCGGGGACTCCTTCCCGGGTGCTCGCTTCAGCAACGCCAACGCCACCTTCCGCACCATCGCCAGATTCGCACCCGCGTGGCCCGACCGCGTCCGGCTGTCGTCCTCCCGGAACACCACGTCCAACACCCAATGGCACCCGTTCTCGATCCCCCAATGGCCACGCACCAACCCCCCGAACTCCTTCGCCGAACCGAGGTGGCTGCTCACATAGTACTGCGTCGTCGTCGTGGTCACGCCGTTCACCTCACGCTCCCGGTTCACCTGCACAACCGCGGCCGCGTCCGGCCACGCCGCCGGCAACCCCACCGGGTTCGCGATCGCGGTCGCGTACCGCTCCTCGACCCGGCCGTGGCCCGTCCCGACCGTCGCGTGCTGGTCCACCGCCACGCCCTCGAAGTCCGCCGCGATGGCGTCCGCGAAGACCCGCTCGACCGCGGCCAACAGGTTGGGCTGGTTGCCCTTCACGGCCAGTAGGTACTCGCCGCCTCGACGCCGGATTTGCCGGGCGATTTCGACCTGGCAGCCCGCCGCGTCGATGGTCACGATCGACCCCGCGAGGTCGAGCACCCGCAGCAGTTCCGGGATGGCCGCGATCTCGTTGCCGCCCTCGGCCACGCTCACCTGGCCGAGCGCGATCCGCTGTTCGGTCGCCCACGCGCTGACCACGTGCAGGCACCCCGTGGCCGTGGCCTTCGGCGAGCGCCGCACCGACTTGCCGTCGATGGCGATGGGCACCAAACCGGTCGCCCTGCACGCCGCCGCCATCCACCGGCCGAAGGCCTGGCTGAACTGGGCGGGGTCGAGTTTGGCGAACACGCGCAGGAAGGTGTCGTGGCTCGGGATGCCGTTCTCGAGCGGGAGGAAGCGGCGGAAGAAGTCCTCCTTGGCCCGGCCGTACTTCGCGATGGCGTCCCAGGTGTTGGCCCCGCCGAGCACGGCGCAGACGGCGAGGGTGAGGATGTCGGTGAGGCGGTGGAGGCGGTTGCGTTCGTAGCGGGGGTCGTCGAGCGATTCGAACACGGTAGCGAGTGGCAGCATCACGGGGGAGCTCTCCGGGAGTTCCCGCCAGTGTAGCGCAAACGCCGACCCCGTCAGCCCTTATCGTGCGTGAACCCTGCAACGAGGGCATTGTTCACGCCCGGCAACCGGCCGAGGGTAGCGTCGTGCTGGTACAGGGCTAGGCCGATCTGCTTGAGGTTGTTGCACGACTGCATTCGCGACGCCGTGGTCCGCACGGCCTGGATCGCGGGCAACAACAGGCCGATGAGAATCGCCACGATGGCGATCACCACGATCACTTCGATCAGGGACACGCCGGGGCGGGAGGGTCGGGAAGCCATGGGACACCTTTCTTCCGGGAGAGTATGTGCGGAACCGAGGGTCGCGTTACGGGACGGGGATCCAGTCATTGCCATTCGCATCGACGTAAAACTTATGAAACCGCCCGTTGGTATAGTAGCTGATCTGCATCTTATATGTAAGAACCAGTGGCGTGTAAGCGGCTATGGTTATATTGCCCGTGTACGTCCCATTCGCGAGGTTTGTCGGTGTTCTGACGATCCCAAGTTGTTGGGGAAAAGGAGCACCAGTCAGGACTTCCACGATGATAGGTGCCGAAGTAGTTGCAATAACATTTCCGAAATTGTTTTTCGACTGAATCTGAAATCCGACTTGTAGCGAAGCAGCTACGGTTGAAAACGAGCCGGTCAGGTTCACGTTCCATCCAGCGCCAACAGGGTTTTTAACCGCCTTCCCTACCACAGCGGTAAACGTCGGGCCTCCCGGCCCCGGCCCCGGCTGTTGGGCATCAGCGAGGCTGCCGAAGACCACCAGCAAACAGGTAAACAACAACATCGTGCAGAGTCCACGGGTCATCACGAATACTCCGTCAGAGAGAGTATCGGAAATTGACAAACTGCGTTCGTCGAGATCAGGCGAGAAGTCGCT
>JAYTSV010000025.1:0-10095 GCA_043745465.1 Fimbriiglobus sp. | reverse complement strand
CGGGCGGCGTGGACCAGCCCCGGCACGCCGAGGAACGAGTCGGGCCGCAGTTCGAGCGGGTCGCAGAAGTCGTCGTCGAGCCGGCGGAAGATCACCTCCACAGGCTGAAGCCCGCCCAGGACTTTGAGGAAGACGCGGTTGTCGCGCACCGTCAGGTCGCCGCCCTCGACGAGCGTGTAGCCGAGGTAGCGGGCGAGGTAGGCGTGCTCGAAGTACGTCTCGTTGTACGGGCCGGGCGTCAGCAGCACGACCCGCGGGTTCTCCTTGTTGCGCGGGGCCAGCGAGCGCAGGGTGTCGCGCAGCGCCTGGAAGAACGGCGCGAGCCGCTGCACCCGGCAGTCGCGGAAGGCCTCCGGGAGCGTGCGCGTCATGACGATGCGATTTTCGAGCGCGTAGCCGGCCCCCGACGGGGCTTGCGTGCGGTCGCCTAGCACCAGCCAGCGGCCGTCGGAGCCGCGCCCGAGGTTGGCGGCGTACAGGTGTAGGTACTGGCTGCCAGGGACTCGGACCCCGTGCAGTGGCCGCAGGAAGCCGGGGTTGGCGTAGACCAACTCCGGCGGGACCAGGCCGTCTTTGAGGAGCCGCTGCGGGCCGTACAGGTCGGCGAGGACCAGTTCCAGCAGTTGCCCGCGCTGCACCAGGCCCGACTCCAGGGTCGCGGCCTCGGACTTCGGGATGAGCAGCGGGATCGGGTCGAGTTGCCACGGCCGCGTAGTACCGTGCGGGTCGCCGTAGACGTTGTAGGTGACGCCGTTCTCGCGGATGAGCTGCCTTGCCTCGCGCCAGCGGCGTACCAACTCCGGCGGGCCGAGTTCGCGCAGCGAGTCGAACAGCGGTTCCCAGTGCGGCCGGGCCACGCCGTCGCGGCCGGCCGACTCGCCGTATCCGGGCGGCGCGGCGGGGGCGGGATTCAGGGGGTCGAGAAGGCCGTCGGGCATCCGGTGCCGGGTGTCCAGGGTCGGAGCGCGCGGGGGGAGAGACACGCCCGCGGCCCGGCTCCCCGACCGCGAGTCCCCGGCATCGCTGGGCGGCGTCATTCTAGCAAGTCGGCCGTCACGCGGCCGGCCGGCGTGGGCGTCGCGGCCGCTTCAGACTGGCGGGGCCGGGTCGGCTCCGGCCGGCGCAGGTCGAGCGTCAGCGGTCCCTCGGGGTTCGGCTCCACCGGCGGCACCGTCGCCGGGCCGGGGGTGTGGCCGAACGCCTGGAAGCGCACCAGCCGCCGGCTCTCGGCCGCCGCGGCGTTCACCGGGAAGTCGGTCGGCGACAGGCCGCCGGGGTGCGCGACGTGGTACGTACAGCCGCCCACACTCCGCGCGTTCCAGGTGTCGAGCACATCGAACACCAGCGGCGCGTGGACGGGGATCGTCGGGTGCAGGCAACTCGGCGGCTGCCAGGCCCGGTAGCGCACGCCCGCGACGAACTCGCCGTCAGTGCCCGTCGGGTGCAGCGGCACGCGCCGGCCGTTGCAGGTGATCACGTGCCGCGAGTCGGTGAGGCCGCGCACCCGGACTTCAACCCGCTCGATGGACGAATCGACCGACCGGCTCGCCCCGCCGGCCGCCGACTCCTCGCCGAGGACGTGCCACGGCTCGAGCGCGGTCCGCAACTCCAGCGTCACGTCCCGGCAAGTGACGGCCCCCAGGAACGGGAAGCGGAACTCGACGTGCGGGGTGAACCACGCCGCGTCGATCGCGTAGCCGCCGCCCTGCCGCAACTCACCGAGAGCGTCCGCGAAGTCCTCGGCGACGAAGTGCGGCAGCATGAACTTGTCGTGCAGCGACGTGCCCCAGCGCACCAGTTTCTGCTCGTAGGGCTTCCGCCAGAACCACGCCACGAGGGCGCGAATCAGGAGCAGTTGGGCGCAACTCATCCGGGCGTGCGGCGGCATCTCGAACGACCGCAGTTCCAGCAGCCCGCGGCGGCCGTCGGCCGAGTCCGGGTTGTACAGCTTGTCGATGCAGAACTCGGCCCGGTGGGTGTTGCCGGTCAGGTCGGTCAGCAGGTTGCGGAACAGCCGATCGACCAGCCACGACGGCGGGTTCTTGTCGGTGCCGACCTGCGTGAACGCGATCTCGAGTTCCTTGAGCGCGTCGTGCCGGGCCTCGTCCACCCGCGGGTGCTGGCTGGTCGGCCCGATGAACAAACCGCTGAACAGGTACGACAGCGACGGGTGGTTGTTCCAGAACCCCACCAGGCTCCGCAGCAGGTCGGGCCGCCGCAAGAGCGGGCTGTCGGCGGGGGTCGGGCCGCCGAGGACGACGTGGTTGCCCCCGCCCGTGGCCGTGTGCCGGCCGTCGAGCATGAACTTCTCGGTACACAGCCGCGTCAGGCGGGCCTCCTCGTAGAGCGTCGTCGTGGTGTGGACCAGCTCGCCCCACGAACTCGCCGGGTGCATGTTGGCCTCGATCACGCCGGGGTCGGGCGTGATGGAGAAACTCTTCAGCCGCGGGTCGTTCGGCGGCTTGTAGCCCTCGACGACCACCGGCCGGTCGAGCTTCGCCGCGGTCGCCTCGACGGCGGTGACGAGGTCCAGGTAGTCTTCCAACGTCTCGACCGGCGGCAGGAACACATACACCTTGCCGCCGCGGGCCTCGACGCACAGTGCCGTGCGGACGATCGAACTCGGGGCGTAGGGAGTCGCGGTGCCGTTCGACGACACGCCCTGGAACGTCGGCGACACAAACCGCGGCGGCAGCGGGCCGCGCGGCGCGAACGGGTCACGCTCCACGGTCGATTGGCGGGCCTTGGGGTCTTCCCACGGCAACAGGTCGAGCGGCAGCCGCAGGCCCATCGGGCTGTCGCCGGGCGTCAGGAACAGGTTGCCCTGTCGCAGCACCCACGGCCCGGACTCCCAGTGCGGCTTCGGACCGGTGGTCTTGCGCAGCGGCAACACCGACCCGACGGGGCTGCCCAGCCCCTGCTCGAACACCTTGGCGACGCGGAGCCGCTCTTCGGGGTCGTCGAGCTTGTTCTTGAGCGGATCGACGTTCGTCGGCAGCCGCCGCTCCTTCCACAGGTAGTACCAGGCGTCCTCGTGGGCGACGATCGCATAGCGCGGGTCGATGCCCAAAGTTGTGGCGAGGGTGCCGGCGAACTCCGTGGCGTCGTCGGCGGTGAAGCCGTAGTCCGTGGCGTCGTCGGCGCTCAGGCGCTCGTCGAGCCAGATCGGCTCGCCGTCGGTACGCCAGTAGCAGCCGAAGGCCCAGCGCGGCAGTTGCTCGCCGGGGTACCACTTGCCCTGGCCGAAGTGCAAGAGCGCGCCGGGGGCGAACTGGTCGCGCAGCCGCTTGAGGAGCGTCACCCCCTGGCGGCGCTTCTGCGGCCCCAGGGCGGTCATGTTCCACTCCGGGGCGTCGCGGTCATCGACGCTCACGAAGGTCGGCTCACCGCCCATCGTGAGCCGCACGTCCCACTCGCGCAGGTCGAGGTCGATGCGCCGGCCGAGCGCGTCGATGGCACCCCACTGGCCGTCAGTGTACGGCTTCGTGACGCGCGGACTTTCGTCGATGCGCGTCACGCTCATGTGGACTTCAAAACCCTCCTCGACCTCGTCGTCGTCGTGCAACTTGGTCCAGGAGAACGACCCGCTGACCGGGGCCGCGGACTGGGGGTCGGCGGTACAGGCGAGCGGGATGTGGCCCTCGGTGATCATCAGCCCCGACGTGGGGTCGAGGCCGACCCAGCCGGCACCGGGGACGTAAATCTCGGCCCAGGCGTGCAGGTCGGCGCAATCGGCGAGCGGGCCGGCGGGGCCGTCGAGCGGCTTCTCGTCGGCGACGAGTTGGATCGAGTAGCCCGACGCGAACCGGGCCGCCAGCCCGACGTGCCGGGCGAGCTGCACGAGCAGCCACGCCGAGTCGCGGCACGACCCGGTGCCGAGTTCCAGCGTCTCCTCGGGCGTCTGCACGCCGGGGTCGAGGCGGATCGTGTAGGCCACGGCGTCCTTCACGCGGCGGTTCAGCGCGACCAAGTAGTCGTTGAGTTCCACGCCCGACTTCCGCGACGCGGCGACCATCTCCGACAGCCGCGGGCCGGCGTCGAGGGTTTCGAGGTACGGGGCGAGTTCGCGCCGCAGGCCCGGCTCGTACTCGAACGGGTACTTCGCGGCGTACTCCTCCACGAAGAAGTCGAACGGGTTGATCGGCGTCATCTCGGCCACGAGATCGACCGTCACCACGAGTTCGCTCGCCGGCTTCGGGAAGACGATCCGGGCGAGGTGGTTGCTGTACGGGTCTTGCTGCCAGTTCAGGAAGTGCGGACTCGGCTCGACGGTCAGCGAGTAACTGACGACCGGCGTGCGGGCGTGCGGGGCCGGCCGCAACCGGACGACGTGCGGCTGGAGCGCGACCGGCCGGCCGTAGGTGTACTTGGTGACGTGGTTCAAGGCGACGCGGATGGCCATGCGGGGAGTCCTGGTGCGGCTTACGCCTGGCTCTGGGTCTGGGTCGCGCCGGCGTGGGCGGTGGGCAGCGACTGGAGTTGCGTCGGAGTCGGCCGCAGGTCGGCGGCGAAGAAGGCGGCGTGGATGGCGGCCCCGATTTCGTGGACGGAATCGACCACCCGCGTCAGGGTTTCGTGCAGGCCCTCGCGGATCACGTCCGGGATGTTCCGCGCGTCCAGGTAGGCGATGAGCGCGATCAGTTGCCGCTCCGGTTCGGTCGGCTTGTGCCCGGGGGGCGTGCCGGCCGCGGCCGCGGTCGCCTCCTGGCACTCCCACAGGCAGCGGCGGACCGAGCGGGGGAACTGCTCGTCGAAGATCAGGAACTCGGCCACGGCGGACCCGGGGTCGATCGGGGTGGGCCGCGGCTTCTTGTAGAACGGCTCGCACCCGGAGCAGCTCATCAAAATGGCGACCCAGTGGGCGTTGTCGATCGGGCTGCCCACGTCTTCCACTTGCGGCAACAGGGTGTGGTACTTCACGTCCATGATGCGGGCGGTCTGGCTGGCCCGTTCGAGGTAGGTGCCGAGTTTGAAGAACTCCCACGCCTCGCCGTGGCTCATGGTCGCGTCGGCGATGCCGTGCAAGAGCTGGTTGATCCGCCGCACCTCGGCGTAGAACTCGCTGCGGTTGGCGTCGTACAGGCCGCGGCCCTCGTGCCCTTGCATCCACAAGTGGTAGAAGTTCATCCGCTCCCACATCTCGCCCGAGATGACCTCGCGGATGATGCGGGCGTTCTCTCGGGCCCAAGCCAGCGACGAGGCGATGCTGAACGGATTGTCCCGGTCCCAGGTCATGAACGCCTGGACGCTCTCGGCGCTCGGCTCGGACTCGTAGTCGTGGACCCCCGAGATGATGAGCAGCGGCCGCCACTGCTGCGCGACGGGGACGTGGAAGTCCAGCAGCAGGGTGTGGTTGACCTCCAGCACCCGCGCGGTGTTCTCGGCCCGTTCGAGGTAGCGGGCCAGCCAGAAGCAGTGCTCGGCGACGCGCGAAATCATCGGTCGTCCTCCAGCACCCACGTGTCCTTCGAGCCGCCGCCCTGGCTGGAGTTGACCACCAGCGAACCCTTCGTCAACGCCGTCCGGGTCAGGCCGCCGGGCAGCACCCAGGTGTCCCGGCCACTGATGATGTACGGCCGCAGATCGACGTGGCGCGGCGCGGCCCCGTCTTCCGTCCAGGTCGGGCAGGTGCTGAGCGTTACGACCGGCTGGGCAATGTAGTTCCGCGGGTCGGCGCGAATCTTCGACGCGAACTCGGCCCGCTGTGCGGCGGTGCTCGACGGCCCCATGAGCATCCCGTACCCGCCCGACTCGTTGACCGCTTTCACGACCAACTCGTCCAGGTGGTCGAGGGCGTAGTTCGCGTCCTCCGGGCGGGCGCAGATGTACGTCGGCACGTTGCGCAGGATCGGCTCCTCGCCGAGGTAAAAGCGGACCATCGCCTCGGTGTACGGGTAGACCGCCTTGTCGTCGGCGACCCCGGTGCCGACGGCGTTGGCCAGCGTCACGTTGCCGGCGCGGTACGCCTTGAACAGCCCCGGCACGCCCAACAAACTGTCCGCGCGGAAGGTCTCGGGGTCGAGGAAGTCGTCGTCGAGCCGGCGGTAGATCACGTCCACCCGCTGCGGCCCGCGGGTCGTCTTGAGGTAGACCACGTCGGCCTGGACGAACAGGTCGGCCCCGAAGACCAACTCGACGCCCATGTGCCGGGCCAAAAAGCTGTGCTCGAAGTACGCCGAGTTGTACTGCCCCGGCGACAGCACCACGACGCACGGCGACTCGCCGGCCCCGGCCGGGGCGACCGACGCCAGCGCGTCCCGCAGGCGGCGCGGGTAGTCCTCGACCCGCTTGACCCGGATGTCCGCGAACAGGTGCGGGAACACCTTCTTCATCACCGCCCGGTTTTCGAGGACGTAGCTGACCCCGCTCGGCGTCCGGCCGTTGTCTTCCAGGACGAGGAACTGGCCGTCGGTGTCGCGGATCAGGTCGGTGCCGCAGATGTGGACGTAGACCCCGCCGGGCGGCGTGAACCCGACCATCTCCGGCCGGAACCCCTTCGATCCCAACACCAACTCGGTGGGGATCACGCCCTCGCGCAAAATCCGCTGGTCGTGGTACACGTCGTGGAGGAACAGGTTGAGCGCCTTGACGCGCTGGACGAGGCCGACTTCGAGGCCGGCCCACTCGGCCGCCGGGATCGTCCGCGGCATCAAGTCGAACGGGAAGATTTTCTCGACCCCGCGGCGGTCCGAGTAGACGCTGAACGTGATGCCCTGGTTGACGAACGCGAGGTCGGCGCTGGTCCGCCGCGACTGGAACTCGGGGGCGTGCAGTTTACCCAGGCGTTCGACGAGTGCGGTGCAGTGCGCGTGCGGGGTGCCGTGCCGGTCGAAGAGTTCGTCCCAGGCGGTCGGGTGGGCGGCGTACCCGTCGAAGAGGCGGGGTTTCGCGGCCGGCGTGCCGTTGAGGCTCGGCCCGGGCCGGGCTTGCGCCTTGAGCGTGGACATCGGCAACTCCTCGTGCCACAGGATGTGGCAACGGTTGCATGGGGAGAGGGCACTCGGCGTCGCTTTTGCGGTCGAAGCGTACGAGATTCAGGACCGCGACCAAAAGACCGCAAGTGCGATGCCAGAACATGCGGCACCCGCCGATTCCGGGTGCCGGCCGAAACGGGAAGTGACCTCACGCCGCGACCGCAGCCTCACTATTTGCTGACGATCACCTGCCCGTTCACCGGCCGACCCTGGGGCCGGTTGCGCACCGCGCTTCGCACTCTGAGGGCTTCCACGGGATCGTTCGGCACGGCGGGCCGGGGGATGGGCGGGAGAATTGGGGCGGTGGTGGGAAAGCCAGCGCGAAATGGGTCGATTGTCGGGAAGTCGGGCGCGACCGGGCGACTTTGGCACCGGGCGTGCTTCTAAAGTCCGACATCAGGCGGTATGCGAGTCCCGCCCGACCGACGAGCCTCACACCCATCGAACAGGGCCTGAATGGCGCGGGGAATGCGAGTCCCCCGCGCCGCTCAGGCCTCACTTCTTTCCCCGGAACCGTCACGACATGCTGCCCGGCGTTAGTCGGCCTTCTTGGGCTTGTAGTCGCCTTCGACGATTCCCTTCACTTCGTCCTTGTTCTCGGCGTCGAAGTCGCTGAGCTTGGCCGCGTCTTTCTCGACCTTGAAGGCGAACTTCATCTTGTAGCCCTTGGGCGGCTTGGCGGGGAACTCGCCTTCTTCCTTGACTTCGGTGACCTCGGCGCTGACCACGCCCTTCTCGACGGTGTACTTGCACGTCGCCGTCATGCCGTTGCCGCCGGCCTTGGCCTTGAGGATCAGTTCGTCCTTGGTCTTGAAGTTGAACGACAACTCGATGCCTTCGGCGTCCTTGACCCAGACGCCCTTGATCGGGTGATCGTCCTTCTTGTCGTCGGCCGGGGTGGCGGCCAGGGCCAGGGAGGTCATGAGGGTGGACAGGGCCACCAGGCTCGTCAAAAATCGCGTCACGGTCGGTCTCCTTCGCGGGGGTTCGGGACGCGATCAGGGTACGCCGGCGGGCGGGCGGTGGCAGCCGGGGGCGCGGAAACTTCATTCAGTCCAGGACCGACGTGACGCACCGGTTGCGGCCGCGACTCTTGGCCTTCGACAGGGCCGCGGCGGCGTGCTTCCACAACACGTCGTAGTTGACCGCCGCGCCCGCCGGGCAGACGGCGAAGCCGACGCTGATGGTCAAGGGGATCGGCGTGTCCTGGTAGACCGTCGGTTGCTCGGCCACGGCCGCCCGGAGCCGCTCGGCGAGGACTTCGACGCCGGCCAGTTCGGTCGCCGGGGCGACGACCATGAACTCCTCCCCGCCGACCCGCCCGAGGGCGTCGGTCGCGCGGAGGGAGGCTTGCAGGGTCTGCCCGAGCCAAACGAGGACGTGGTCGCCGCCGCAGTGCAGGTGGGCCGTATTGACGGCCCGGAAGTGGTCCGCGTCGATCAGCCCGAAGGCGATCGACGCGGGCGTGCGGGCCCGCCGCAACAACTCCTTGCGGGCGATTAGTTCGATGGCCCGGCGGTTGGGCAGGTTAGTCAACGGGTCGGTGAGGGCCATCGTTTCGAGAATCTGGTTCTTGACCTGGAGCTGCTGGAGCGCGACTTCGAGTTCGCACGTGCGGACGCGGACGTGGTCTTCGAGCTTGTCGTGCGAGGCCCGGAGTTGGTCCAACAACTGGTCGTTCCGCCGCTCCAACAAGACCGTCCGGGCGACGCCCCGCATGGTGGCGACGAGGTCTTCGCCGCGCCACGGTTTGAGCAGCATCCGGTGGATCCGCGACCCGTTGATCGCGGCCACCGCGTCCTCAATGCGGGCGGTGCCGGTGAGCAGCACGCGGGCGGTGCCGGGCGACGACTGGTGGACCCAGTCGAGGAGTTGGATGCCGTTCCCGTCGGGCAACTGGAGGTCGGTCAGAACGATGTCCGTGGGCCGCTCGCGCAGGCTCCGCCGGGCCTGCTCGGCGGTGCAGGCGGTCGCCACGTCGCACTCGGGGCTGAGTTGATCGACGAGCAGCGCGAGGACCGCCGGCTCGTCGTCCACGAGCAAGAGGGTACACCGGGCCGGGGGCGAGGGGGGCGGCGTCGCGGGCGGGCGACCGGCGACCTCGACCAACCCGACGCCGCCGATCGACCGGGGCACCGGGTGGACGTTTCGATTCAAGGGGACCCTACCTTCCTTAGTGTGGTCGCGGTTCCGCTCGTCATGGTCTGGCCGTGGCCGTTCGCCAATTCTGGAGAGGAAGTAGCACGTGCCGGGCCGGCGCGGGACGGCAACAATCTAACTCGCGGCCGGCCGGGAAGCCGAGCAAAATCGGAACTTCCCCTAAAACCCGCCGAGATTAACGGGTTACGCCGCCGAATTTCCGAGTTCCCGGCGGAGGACCAAGATTGAGCCGGCGGCAATGCGACCTTGCCGGACGGGGGCTTCGGACGATCTGGGTGAAAAATTCAGTCGATTTCGGGATCGCATGCTTGATGTGCCGCGCGGGGGCAATTACAATCCTGTTGCTTCGATGACCAGGGAGTAAATCGGGCTTTCCGGCGACGTGGTCCGCACGACCGAACCGACTCGTTCGAGTTCGCGTCGTCACCACCGCCACCGCCGCCTCGTTCGGCCACTGCCCTTGCCCCACCGTCCGAGCGAAAGTTTTGAAGACCCGACGCGGGACTGCCCACCGACCCGGGGACTTCGAGGATTGTTTGCGAAGGCCGCGAACCCCGTTCTGGTCGTGAACCAGTCGCGGCGCGTGGCCCGGACCGGACTGTGTCCGGTCGCTCCGAATGCGGGGATGCTGTCGGCGAGAACGGACCCTGCGGGCGTCCACTTCTCGCGGGAGCGCGGTTTCGACTCCGGCCGTGGATTGACCCACCGGCCCGTGCCGAAACCAACGACTCAGACGGTGGTGGCCCCACGATTCCGAGCCGCCGGCTCCATCCAGACTTTTGCCCACATTCCCTGTAGGGGGGGACCAACAATGACGATTGCCAGCAGGCCCATGCGTCCGACACCGTCGGTCAAAATGGTGGAGTTCGAGGCCCACGCGACCTTCTCCTCCGACCTGCTCACCCCCGAAGAGGAACGCGAACTGCTCACCAGTTTCTGGGAGTGCAAGACCGACCTCGTC
>JAYTSV010000024.1:0-35586 GCA_043745465.1 Fimbriiglobus sp. | reverse complement strand
CCGACTTCGGTGGCCGTGCGGGCCATGCCTTCGCTGATGGCGTTGCAGCCGCCGATGGGGTGCCAGACGCCGAAGTCGTACTCGAGGTACGACAGGATCGTGAACAGGCTCGGGCAGTTGAACGGCGACATACCGAGGTACTTCGCCTGGAAGGAGAACGCCAGCCGGGTCCGCGGGTCTTGAAAGTAGCGGCCCAACTCGCCATCGACCGACTTCCACGGCCGCAACAGCGGCAGCAGCTTGATCAGATCCCAACTGATCAAGTCGCGCCAACTCAGGAAGGGGCTTTCGAGGGCCGGGCGGAAGCGGTCGAGTTTGACGCGGTTCTCGGCAATGAACCGCGCGACATTCTTGCCGTCCTCGGGGTTGAGCTTCGCCACCTGCGCGGCCATCGTGTCGATGTTCGGGGAGCACAGCAGGTCGCCGCCGGAGTCGCCGAACATCACCTTGTACTGCGGGTCGAGCCGCACCATCGGCACCTCTTGGTGCAGGTCGCGGCCGAGCATCTTGTAGATGTTTTCGAGGACGCGCGGGTACAAGAAGAACGTCGGCCCGAGGTCGAAGCGGTAGCCCTGCTCGCGGATCGCCGAGCAACGACCGCCGACCGTCGGCAAGCGCTCGAGGACGCGGACGTTGACGCCGGCGTTGGCCAACAGCATAGCGGCGGCCAGCCCGCCCGGCCCCGCGCCGATGACGACGGCCGACTTCGGGGCCTTGTCGGCGGAGGTCTTGCGGCTCGGGCGGGCGGCAGTGAGGGTGGCCGTGGACATGGCGATCCTTGCGCGGAAACCGGAACGCGGACAACGCCTATGCTAGGAGTTTGGCGGGAGGGCAGTCAATGGACCGCACGCCGGGCCGGCGGGTCAACCGGGGGACGCGGCGAGGAATGCGTGAGGACAGGTGACGGGGACGTGTTATGATACCTTCGATTCTGTTGTTCCGTGGGGGGGCCGCGTGAGTAAACTGATCGAGGCGCGAGCAGAGTTCCGGGAACTCGCCACTGTCCGGCTTAACGAGGCGAATGTTTTACTCGACGCGGAGATGTGGGATGGGGCTTACTACTTAGCTGGTTACGCAGTCGAGTTGGGCCTGAAGGCATGCATCATCAACAAAGTAATGGCAACGGATAAGTTTCAGGACCGGAAGTTCTCGGAGAGTTGCTATACTCACAAATTCAAAGATTTACTAGCCTTGGCCGGCTTAAAATCTTTGTGCAAAGCCATGGAGGATGCAGACCCGGACTTCCTCAAGAACTGGAAATTTACAGTTCTATGGTCGGAACAAAAACGCTACCATCGCATCTCGAAGCGCGACGCCGACAAATTGTACAAGTCTATTGCTGACACAACCCACGGGGTATTCCAATGGATACAAATATACTGGTGAATGATCGCCTCGAAAGCGGCACGGTGTTGATCGACGCCCTTCGCGAGGTTGGGGTCGAGGTGAGCGTCGCATTCTGGGCGAAACTGGCGGATGAGAGTGATTGGAACCTCTACCTTGCTTCACCTGCCGTTGAGGTCGATGAGGAAGAGACAAAAGCATATTGCATGCTGCGTATGATCCTTTCGAGTAAGCCGGAGTTAGGCATTGATCTGTTCGACGTGACTTTTGTCGATCTCGATAATTCAATGGCCGTCGCGGCGGCTGAGGTCATCAAGCCCAAGGCTGCGACGGGCCCCTTCGCGGTCGCTAATCCGAAACCATACCCTGGGATGACTCGATACGGCGGCAAGGTATTCGGCGGCCTCGAAATCGACGGGGCGTACATCTACCCGCCACCGCGGACCGCGGTTACGGCCTAGCACTCCTTCATTCCTCGGAACTTGCCGTAATGCCCCGATTTGGCACCGCGATTCTCGGGTCGATCCTGGCCGTAGTGGCCGGTCTTTCGGCCGACGCACCTTACGGCGATCCGCCACTGAGCGCTGCCGACCGGGCACACTGGTCGTTCGTGCCGCCCGTTCGACCGCCGCTGCCGGCCGTGAAGGACGCGGCGTGGGTGCGGAACCCGATCGACAGCTTCGTGCTGGCTAAACTCGACGCGGCCGGACTCGCGCCGAGCGTCGCGGCCGACCGGTTGACGCTGATTCGCCGGCTGAGTTTCGACCTGACCGGACTGCCGCCGACGCCCGCCGAGATCGACGGCTTTCTCGCAGACACGTCGGCGGACGCCTACGAAAAGTTGGTCGAGCGGTTGCTGGCGTCGCCGCACTACGGGGAGCGTTGGGGGCAGCACTGGCTCGACGCGGTCCGCTTCGCCGAGTCGAACGGCTACGAGGCCGACGGCGACCGGCCGCACGCCTGGCGCTACCGCGACTACGTCGTCACCAGCCTGAACGCCGACCTGCCCTACGACCGCTTCGTGACGGAGCAACTCGCCGGGGACTTGCTCGGCGACAAGCACGTCGCCGCCGGGTACTTGCGGCTCGGGCCGGTCCACATCGTCAGCGGAAACGTCGATCGGGACGAGAACCGGCAAGAAGTGTTGACCGAGGTGGTCAATAACGTCGGCTCGGCACTGATGGGGCTGACGCTGGGCTGCACGCGCTGCCACGACCACAAGTTCGATCCCCTGTCGCAGGGCGACTATTACCGCGTGCAAGCCTACTTCGGCGGCACGTTCGGCCACGAGATTTCGCTGCTCGACGACGACGGTCAGAAGCGGCTGGCTGCGGCGTCGAAGGCCTTGAACGTCGCGCTCGCACCCGTCCAACGCCGGATCGAAGCCCTGGAGGCTGCGGTCCGCGCGACGCTCCACGAGCAGCGGGTCGCCGTGCTCGATGCCCCGACGCGGGCCGCGTTCGCCGTTGCCGAGAAGGACCGCACGCCGGCGCAGAAGACGCTCGTCAAGGCGGCCGGGCCGACGCTGAAGGTTTCGTGGGACGAGGTCGTCGAAGCGCTGCCGCCGGCCGAGCGTGCCCGGCGTGCCGCGTTGGTGTTGCAGCGAGTCAAACTCCGGCAGGAGTTCGACGCGAAAGCCTTGTCGCCGACGGTCTGGACGGTCAAGGACCAGAAGTCGGCCGTCGAGACGCGCGTGCTGGTCCGCGGCAGCGTCAAGACGGCTTCGACGGCGGTGCTGCCGGCGATGCCGCGGGTCACGGTGAGTACGCCGGCGGCGGCGAAAACCCGGCTCGACCTGGCGGCGGAGTTGACGCGGCCGGACCACCCGCTCACGGCCCGCGTCATCGTCAACCGGCTCTGGCGGCACCACTTCGGCCGGGGCATCGTCAACACGCCGAACGACTTCGGCACCCGCGGGGACGCCCCGACGCACCCCGAACTGCTCGACTGGTTGGCCCGCGAACTCGTCGCCCCGACCGACGGCGGCACGCCGTGGACCTTGAAGCGGCTGCACCGGCTCATGGTGACGAGCGCGACCTACCGGCAGGTCAGCGCGACCCGCGCGGAGTTGGCCAAGGCCGACCCCGACAACAAGCTCCTCGGCCGGATGCCGCGCCGCCGGCTCGACGCGGAATCGCTCCGGGACACCGTGCTGACGGCGGCGGGCACGCTGAACCGCGCCGTCGGCGGGCCGAGCGTCCGCGTGCCGCTCGAACCGGAGGTGTACGACCTGATCTTCAGCGAGGACGAACCGGTCGGCCTCTGGCCCGTCACCGTGGACGCGAAGCAGCACACCCGGCGTAGCCTGTACTTGTTCCAGAAGCGGAACGTGCGGCTGCCGCTGCTCGAAGCCTTCGACCTGCCGGACACGCTGAACGCGTGCGCGGCGCGGGGGGAAAGCACTTTCGCCCCGCAGGCGTTGATCCTGATGAACGGCCCGTTCACGGTCGAGCAGTCGGCCCGCATGGCCGACGACGTGACCCGCGTCGTCGGGGCCGATTCAGCGAAGCAGATCGAAGCGATATTCCGGCGGAGCTACGGGCGAGCCGCGCGCCCCGAAGAAGTCGCGGCGTGCGTGGTGTTCCTCAAAGCAGCGACGTTGGCCGACCTGTGCAAAGCCGTCCTGAACACCAGCGAGTTCCTGTCCGTGCCGTGATTCAATCCCCCAAAATCCCCGCCCCGAACTCCTCCTCGACATCGGCGAGCGCCTCGGCCACCGTGACCTCCGCCGCGGCCTCTTCGCCCTTGACCACGTCGGCGGCGGCGTGGGCGACTTTAATCGTCTGCTCCGTGCTCTGCGGATCGACGCTCTTGCACGTTTTCGTCAGGGTCTCGGCGATCTCGCTCAACTGCGTCTGCCACTCGATCGGGTCGCAGCCGGCGGGGGTGAGCTGTTGGAACTCCTCCATCAGCAGCACCATCCGCAACAGATGGCGGAAGATCAGCCCCTCTTGCTTCGCCAGGTCTTTCGAGGCGATGAAGTTGTTGAAGTGGCCGCCGAAGTTCAGCACCTCGCCGGCCGCCCACACGGCTTGCGTCGTGACATCGACCACGTCGGGGTAGGTGGCGTCGAAGAGCAGGCGCAGCTTGTCGGCGAAGACCGGCGGGCGGTCCTCCCAGTGGACGTAGCCGTCGTCCGGCTCCTCGCCCTCGACCGGCTCCTCCTTGGCCGCAATCAGCCCCCGCGCGATCAACTCGGGGTCGAGCTTTTCGGTGGCATACGGCCCCGGTGCCAACTCGTAGGGGACGCGGACGAACTTCAACAGCGGACGCGGTAACTCCAGGACGGACTCGAACGCCTGGATGCGCTCCTCCCGGCTGGCGGTGCCGAGTTGATCGAGGAGGAACGCCCCGTAGAGCGGGTGGACGGCCCGGAACACGAGCAGCTTCGCCATCTCCGGCGTCGGCGTGGCCAGAATCGGGTTGTATGGCGGGGCGGGCGGCACGATCACCGTCGGGTCGAGCGGCACCACCGGCGCGGCCGGGTCAAGTGGCGGCGGCGGAGCCGGCTGCAAGAGCACGAAGCCGCGGTCGTGCAGGATCGTCAACATGCGGTTCAACTGCTTCAAGCCCGCCTCGATGCGCGGCTGGTCGAGCAACCGCTTGCGAATCACGGTGCGGATTTTGTCGATCTCGGGGGATACTTCGAGCAGGTAAGCCAGCAATCGCCACGGGAGTGGCCCCTTGCTGTACAGCCGCGCGGGGGCGGACACCTGCAGCTTCTCGAAGTCGGTGCCGGTCCAATACTTCCGCTGAGCGTTGCGCGACGGCTTCTTCTTGAGCATCTCCTTCTTCTTCTTGATCATCATCGGGTCTTTCGAGGTCTCCGGAATCTGGTCGTACTTCTCCTTCCACTTCGCAATGCGCACGTCGTCCTCGTGCGGCAGGGCGTAAACGTGGCCCTCGGTGTCGAACTGCGGGCGACCGGCGCGGCCGAAGATTTGGTGCGCCGAACTGGAGTCGATCAGCTTCTCCTTGCCGAACGGTCCCTTCACCAGCGACGTGAGGACGACGCTGCGTGCCGGCAGGTTGATGCCCGCGGCCAAGGTCTCGGTACACAGCGCGACGCTGAGCAACTTCTGCTCGAAGAGTTTTTCGACGCCGCGGCGGTACTTCGGCAGCAGCCCGGCGTGGTGGACGCCGACGCCGCGGCGGAGCATCTGCTTCAACTTCGGCCCGATCCCCTGCGGCCAGTCGAGTAAATCGACGGCGTCGTTGAGCGGCTTTCGCTGGGTCGCGTTCAGTAGGTCGAGGCCCTTCAACTGCTCGGCGATCGACCAGCACTCGTCGCGGTTGAAGGCGAACACCAGCGCCGGCGTCTTGCGGGTGGCGTCGTCGCCGCGGGCCATCTCGACGAGCAGGTCGTTGAGGAATTCGTCCGGCGACCAGTGGTACGTCAGCGGGATTTTGCGCTCGCGGCCCTCGACGAGTTCGACCGTGCGGCCGTGGTTTCGGCTCAGCCAGTTCGTGAACTCTGCCGCGTTGCCGACCGTCGCCGACAGCAGCAGTAGCTTCACTTTCGCCGGCAGTAAGCTGAGAGAAAGTTCCCAGACGATGCCGCGCTCGGGGTCGGCGAACGAGTGGAACTCGTCCATGACGACGGCCGACACGGCGTCGAAGTTGAAGCCGTCGGGGTGCAGCAGGCGGTTCAGCAGAATCTCGGCGACGACGACCAAGACGCGGGCGTTCGGGTTCACCTTGCGGTTGCCGGTGATCATGCCCACGTCGTTGCGCGAGAAGCCCCAGGCCTCGGCGCACGCCTGCATCTCGACGAATTTCTGCTCGGTCAGCGCGATCAGTGGCGTCGTGTAATACGCCACCGTGTTGGTGTGCAGCGCCTCGAAGAGTGCCGCCTGGGCGATCAGCGTCTTGCCGGTGCCGGTGGGGGCGCACACCAGCACGCCTTGCTCGGCCGTGAACCAGGCGAGGAGGGCTTCCTCCTGCACCGGGTACGGCGGGTACGGGAGCTGTTCGAGGTACTTCGAGCCGATTTCGTCGCGTGTCATGCGTTCAATTTACCAACTGCGGCGTCGCTTCGCGGGGGGAAGTTGCCGCGGCTTCCGGTATCATCGCAGCGTCGGATTCTTCACCCCGCAGGTGCCGCCCATGTTTCTACCCTTCGCAATCGTCGTCCTCGCCGCCGGCCCGGCAGTCCCCGCCGATGTCGTCTACACGGGCGGCAAAATCTGGACGGTCGATGCCGCGAAACCTCAAGTCGAAGCCCTGGCCGTGCGGCAGGGGCGGATCGTCGTCGCGGGGACGAACGCCGAAGTGGCCGCCGTCGTCGGGCCGAAAACAGTCGTCGTCGAACTGCGTGGCCGGCGGGTCATTCCGGGGGTTTATGACAGCCACGTCCACTGGCTCGGCGGCGGGATGCAACTCGCCCGCGTCGAGTTGAAGGACGCCAAGGATGAGGCGGAGTTCGGCCGCCGGCTCGCCGAGTTCGACGGCAAGATGCCGCGCGACCGCTGGATGCTCGGCGGCAACTGGGACCACGACCGCGCCTTCGCCGGCAAACTCCCGACGGCGGCGACGATCGACCGCTTCGTCAAGAACCGCCCGGTACTCTTGCGGCGCTACGACGGTCACATGGCCGTCGTCAACACGGCGGCGCTCAAGCTCGCCAACGTCACGGCCGAGACGAACGACCCGGCGGGCGGCGTCATCGAACGCCTGGCCGACGGCAAGACCCCGAGCGGCGTCTTGAAGGACAACGCGATGGACCTCGTGGACAAGCTCGTGCCCGAGCCGGGCGACGACGAAATCGCCGAGGCGGTGCGGGCGTCGATGCTGGCGGCGGCGGCAGTCGGCGTCACGAGCGTGCAAGACATGGAGGGCAGTTCCCCGGCGACCCGGCGCAAGCTGATGCGCGTCTTGCAGCAACTGGCACGGCGCGGCGAGTTGACCTGTCGCATCGACGTGCGCTGGCCGATCGGTGGCCAAAAGGAGTTGTCCGACCTCGGCATCGAGGGCAACTTCGGCGGCGACTTCGTCCGCGTCGGCGGCGTCAAGGGGTTCCTGGACGGCTCGTTGGGCAGCAGCACCGCCAAGATGTTCGACCCTTACCTCATCGACACCAATACTTCGGGTGTCTACGTCACGGAACCGCCGCTGATGCAGGAGTTGGTGACGCGCGCCGACAAGGCGGGTCTGTCGGTGGCGATCCACGCCATCGGCGACGAGGCGAACGCGAAGTTGCTCGAACTGTTCGCGGCCGCCGTGAAGGCGAACGGTCCGCGCGACCGCCGCTTCCGAATCGAACACGCCCAGCACCTACGGGTGGTGGACTACGGCCGCTTCAAGGAGTTGGGCGCGATCGCGTCGATGCAGCCGTTCCACGTCGCGGACGACGGCCGCTGGGCGGTCGGCCGCATCGGCGCGACCCGGTGCGCGTCGAGTTACGCCTTCAAATCGCTCGCCGACGCCGGGACACGACTGGCGTTCGGCTCCGACTGGCCGGTCGCGCCGCTCGACCCGTTCGTCGGCATCGACGCCGCCGTGACCCGCCGGACCCTGGACGGCAAGAACCCCTCCGGCTGGTTCCCGGATCAGCGCATCACGGTCGCGCAAGCGATCGACGCGTACACCCTGGGCAGCGCCTACGCGACCCACCAGGAGGCCGACCGCGGTACGCTGAGCGTCGGCAAACTGGCCGACTTCGTCGTACTCAGCCAGGACGTTTTCGCCGCCAAAGAGATCGACGAGACGAAGGCGGTGCTGACGGTCGTCGGCGGCAAAGTGGTCTATGAGAGGAAGTGATCCCGGCGAGCGGCGGATGTCCGACCACGGTTTTTTCCCGGCGAGCGGCGGGTGTCAGCCGGCTGTTCCAGCCAGGAATGCGAGTGACTTTCCAACGGCGTGCGTCGGAAACTTCACCCGGGTTGTGTCCTCATTCCAGGTTGGAACAGCGGGCTAACGCCCGCCGCTCGCCGGGAACTTCAGAACAGCAGGCTGACACCCGCCGCTCACTCTATTGGCTCGCCGATGAATGCTACTTTCCCGCCCCCGTCGGGGTCGCGTCGCCGGGGAGTTGGCCCATCGACCACTTCATTCCCGCGAGCAAGTGCGCCTGGAACTTCGCATCGTCCCAGACCTTCTTCTGGTGGCCGAACGCCGTGTAGAAGACCTTGCCCTTGCCGGACTCTTTGCACCACGACAGCGCGTAGTCGCCGTCCTTGCGGGCGATGTCGTTCTTGCCAGCCGTCGGCTTGAAGCCGTCGGCGCTCAGGATGATGTGCAGCTTGTCGCGGGAGTACGGGGCGTCCTTGAAGATGTAGATTTCGTCCTCGTAGATGCCGCCGGCGGCGAACGGGACGGCCGCGGGATGCTTGGCGTCCTCGACCTTGACGGTGACCTTCTGTAAGCCCGGCGGGTGGGTGCGGAAGTACGCGCCGAGCATGTCGCCGTAGGCCGGCTGGCCATACAGGGTGTCGGTCCCGCAGTGCGTCGCGGCGAACGCCCCGCCAGCCTTGACCCAATCGAGCAGGTCGGTCAACTCGTCCTTGGTAACGGGGTCGCCGGTCGTGAAGAAGAGCACGCAGTCGAAGTTCTTCAGCGTCGCCTTGTTGATGCGGCCGCAGTTCTCGGCCTCGACCGACTTGCCGGTCCGCTCGCGGAACTTGGCCGAGTACGCCTCGATCGCGGACGTTTCGCGCTCGGGGCCGTCCTTCTTGTCCTTGACCTTCACCCGCGCGTCCGGGTCGCCGGTGAACCGGTAGCAGGTCACGTCGAAATTATTTTCGGGGGCGAGTTTCTTCAACACGTCCTCGGCAACGCCGACGGAGTCGTGAATGAAGCCGCCGGAGTGCGTCACGAGCAGCACCCGCTTCTTGACGTTGCTGCATCTCGTTTCGTCGGCAAGCGCTGGCGTGCCGAGAATCGCGGTGAGGGCGATCAGGGCGAACCAACGCCGGGAGGGGGTCATCACGGTCAACTCCAAAGGGGGACGGGAAAGGGTTTCGGCGGGTCAAATGCGGCCGACGACGACCATCGTCTGGTCGTCGGGGACGGCCGCCGTCGTCGAGAACAGGTCGAGCTCGTTCAACACGAGGTCGGCGACCTGTTGGCTGGTCATCGTCGCGTTCGCGGGGCACGCATTGAGGCGGTCGTACCCGAAGCGGTCGCCGTCGAGGTTCGGCATGTCGATCAGGCCGTCGGTGAACAGCAAGGTCCGGTCGCCGGGGGCGAACGACACCGTCTGGACCGGATAATCCCCCTGCCGGCCGTTCACGCCTAAGGGCAGCCGGAGTTGGCTCGGCAGAGAGTCCCACAGCGCCGCGCCGGCGCGCAACAATCGCGGGGCGAGGTGGCCGGCGTTGGCGTAAGTCACCTCGTCGTGCGGCACGTCGAACACGGCGTAGAAGGCGGTCACGAAGTGGCCGGACGTGCCGATGTACCGGCGGGCCAAGTGGTCGTTCAAGTGGCCCAGGAACTTGCCGGGGTTCAACGGCAACTCGGGGTACGAGTGCGCCAGGCTGTGCGTGATTGCCATGAGGACCGCGGCCGGGGAGCCGTGCCCGGACACGTCCGCGATCAGCACGCCGAACTTGCCGTCGGGCAGCGGGAAGAAGTCGTAATAATCCCCGCCGGCGCGCTGGGCCGTGCGGTAGTGGACCGCAAGGTCGAGGCCGGGGACGTGCGGCACGGCGGACGGCAGGAGGGTCCGCTGCATTTCGGCGATGACGCGGAGTTCGTAGTCGGCCTTCTGGTACGCCTCGCGCAACTGCTCCGACAATACTTGCGACTGCATCGCCCTGCCGAACAGGTTGGTCATCCAGACGAGGTCGGGCACCTGCTCCCGCGGGAAGGCTTGCGGCTCCTCCCGGGTGACGATCAGTGTGTTGACCGCCGCCCCGTCCTCGTAAATCGGGATCGCCAGCAACGACTGCTGGCCGTCGAGGAACTCGGCCGCGGGGTCGTTGGGGGCGAGTTCGAGCCGGTCGATGACCTGGGGCACGTCCGAGTACAGCAGTTCGGCGAACAGCCCGCCGGAAAAGGTCGGCAGCCGGTGCGGCTCCTTGTACGGGTTGATCGCTTCCTTCCAGAGGTTGAACCGCAGCACCCGGTAGGCGGGGTCTTCGAGGCCGCGGCGGCTGACCGAAATCTGCCGGGCCGTCGGGTAGAGTTGGTTCATGCGGCGGGCGAAGGCGTGGAACATCTCTTCGGGGTCGCTGAGGCAACTCAGCTCCTTCATCACGTCCACGCTGATGGCGAGCTTGGCCCGCCAGTTCCGGGCGGTCGCCTCGAAGAAATCCGTGCCGACCGGCATGAAACGACCTCCCTCAATCGAACCCACCGCCACCCGCCCTCGGCCCGAACGGCGGGACGACGAGTGCTCTAGTGGAGCGGACGCGGGGTCGAATTGCAAGTCGCGAATCCCGGCGGGGGCGGATTTCTCGGCTTCCCCCGGATCAGTCCGAACGGCCGGGCAACTGCCGGCGAATCCATACCGCTTCCAGGGGATCGGCTCGACGCGATGGCGATTTTACCCGCGACGAGGGTCTTGCGATGCGGTCGTACAATTTCCAAACTCGGCATCAACGTTGCAAATCGTTTCCAGGATTCATGTTGCGCCGAAACTGTCGGGGGACCAGCGGTGTGGTTTCTTGAAGAAGTGTTGCTATTTCCTATCCTGTCAATAAGCCCGCGACGACGACACTCGGTTCGCGCCCTGGCTCAGCACTTATCCATTCGCGCGCCGGGTTCGGCCGCACGCCCCCCGCAACCCACGGTCGGGTTTACGGCAGAGTCCCTGCCGCTGAGGAAATCCATGTCTGCTTTGAAGGTCCGCCGGATCGAGTTGGCCGCCAGCAACGCCGCCACTCAGATTAAGAAGCTCCGCGACCAGTTCCGCATCGACTCCGAAATCGTCTCGACCGCGTCCAAAAAGCTCACGCTGGCGGTCTTCGGCAAGCCGATGACCCCCGCCGACGCGGTCGAACGGATTTGCCTGGACGTGCGCGAGAACGGGCTTGAAGCGGTGCTCAAATACACCGAGCACTTCGACAAGGTCAAGCTCAAGCCGAACATGATCCGCGTCGAGCAGGGCGAACTCGAAGCCGCGCACGCCAAAGCCGCGCCCGAGTTCCTCGAAACTCTCCGCCGCATCCGCCGGAACATCAACTCCTTCCAGTCCGGCCTGTTGCACCGCGACGCAGAGTTGCGCGTCTCCGGCGGGTACGATTTGCAGCAGCGCTACCGGGCGTTCAACCGCGTCGGCGTCTACTGCCCGGGCGGGGCGGCCGCGTACCCCTCGACGCTGCTCATGACCGTCTGCCCGGCCCAGGCCGCCGGCGTCAAAGAAATCGTCGTCGTCATGCCGCCGACCGCCACCGGCGCGTACAGCCCCGACATGCTGGCGACCTGCCACGAACTCGGCGTCACCGAGGTCTACCGCGTCGGCGGGGCGCAGGCCGTCGCGGCGCTCGCCTACGGCGTCGAGGGCATCCCGTCCGTGGACATGATCGTCGGACCGGGCAGTCAGTACGTGGCCCTGGCCAAGAAGTTCGTGTACGGCACCGTCGCCATCGACTGCATCGCCGGGCCGAGCGAAGTCGTCGTCGTGGCCGACGACTCGGCCCACCCGCACTACCTGGCCCTCGACTTGCTCGCCCAGGCCGAGCACAACCCCGGTACGGCGGTTTTGCTCACCTGGTACGAGCCGCTCATCGCGGAGGTCATGGAAGCCCTTGAGAAGCGGCTGGCGAAGCTCAGCCGGGGCGACGCGGCGAAGGACTGCCTGGAGCGGTACGGCGCGTTCATTCTGGCCCCGGACAAGCACGCGGCGATCGACTGCGTCAACCAGTTGGCCCCCGAGCACCTGCACATCCAGACGCGCGACCCGGAAGCCTTCTCGGACGAGGTCGAGAACGCCGGGGCGATCTTCCTCGGACCGTTTACGCCGGTCGCGCTGGGCGACTACGCCGCCGGGCCGAGCCACGTCCTGCCGACCGGCGGCACGTCGCGGTTCAGCAGCGGCCTGAGCGTCAACGACTTCCGCAAGCGGACGAGCATCATCCGCTTTACCCGGAACGGCATGAAGAACATCGCCCCGGACGCGATCTACCTGGCGAACAAGGAAGGCCTGACGGCCCACGCCTTGAGCGTCGAGACTCGCGCGGCGGACAACGGCCCGGCCGGCCGGCCCAAGCCGAAGCCGGAAAAGGTGGTCAAGAAGTGAGCCGCCCCGAACGGCCCGCCGCGAAGAAGAAGCCGGAGAGCGACGGCCTCCGCCCCGCGATTCTGGCGATGGCCGGGTACACCCCCGGCGAACAGCTCAACGACTCGGACATCGTCAAGCTGAACACCAACGAGTGCCCGTACCCGCCGTCGCCGCGCGTGATTGCAGCGGTGCGGGACGCCCTGACCGGCGACCGGCTGCGCAAGTACCCGCAGCCCCTCGGCGACTCGTTCCGCCAGGCCGCCGCCCGCGTCCTCGGCGTCGATCCCGACGGCGTCCTGGTCGGCAACGGGTCGGACGACATCCTGACCGTCCTGACCCGCAGCTTCGTCCCCGAGGGCGGCCGCGTCGTCACGATGACCCCCGGCTACGTCCTTTACAAGTCCCTGGCCGAGATTCAGGGGGCGACCCTGACGCAGTTGCCGTTCGACGGCGACTGGCAACTGCCCGACCCGTGGCCCGAAGCCGGCGCGGATTTGACCATCGTCGCCAACCCGAACTCGCCGTCCGGCACGATGGTCCAGAACGCCGAGGTCACCCGGGTCGCCCAGTCTTGCGACGGGCCGTTCGTGCTCGACGAAGCGTACGCGGACTTCGCCGAGACCAACGGCTTGAGCCTGCTGCCGAAATTGCCGAACCTCGTCGTGACGCGGACGATGAGCAAGTACTACGCGCTCGCCGGCATCCGCTTCGGGTACGCGGTGACGCACCCGCGGATCGTCCGCGAGTTGGTCAAGGTGAAGGACTCGTACAACTGCGACGTGCTGAGCCTCGCCGCCGCGACCGCGGCCATTGAAGACCAGGCGTACTACGCCGACGTGCGATCCCGGATCATCGCCGTCCGCGGGCGGTTGACGGTCGCCCTGTCGGAACTCGGGTTCCGGGTCACGCCGAGCCACGCCAACTTCGTCTGGTGCGTCCGCCGCGACCGCCCGGTCAAGCCGATTTACGAGGCCCTCAAGGCTCGCAAGGTTCTCGTGCGCTACATGGTCTACCCGAGCGGCGAGGGCCTGCGCGTCACGGTCGGCACCGGCCCCGAGATCGAACAGTTGCTCGCGGAGTTGCGCCGCATCCTTTAACCAGAAGTGGGGCCGCACATGGCACGCCGGGTAACGTTGCAACGGGCGACGAACGAGACCAAGATCGACCTCACCCTCGACCTCGACGGCCGCGGCACGGCCGACGTGGCGACCGGCGTCGGCTTCTTCGACCACATGCTCACGCACCTCGCCCGCCACGGCCTGTTCGACATCGCCTTACGCTGCGTCGGCGACCTGCACATCGACGCCCACCACACCGTCGAAGATTGTGGGATTCTCCTCGGCAAGGCTCTCGCCGAAGCCCTCGGCGACAAGGCCGGCGTCCGCCGCTACGGCGACGCGACCGTGCCGATGGACGAAACCCTCGTCACCGTGGCAGTCGATCTGAGCGGCCGGGCGGTCTTCGTCTGGAAGGCCGACGTTCCGAACGAACTGCTGGGCAATTTTTCGTCGCAGTTGGCGGAGGAGTTCTGGCGGGCGTTCTGCGGGGCGGCGTTGATAAACTTGCACGTGATCGTCCACCACGGCCGGAACACGCACCACATCGTCGAGGGAATTTTCAAGGCCGCGGCTCGGGCCTTGCGGCAGGCGGTCGAACCCGACCCGCGCGGGGTCGGCGTGCCGAGCACCAAAGGCAGCTTGTGAACTTCCTGGCCCACCTGCACCTGGCCGCCCCGACCCCCGACGCCATCATCGGCAACGCCATCGCCGACCTGATCCGCGGCCCCGACCTGTCGCTATTGCCGCCGGCGATCCAAGCCGGGGTGCGGACCCACCGCAAGATCGACGCCTTTACCGACTCGCACCCGATGGTCAACCGGAGCATCGCCCGCATCAGCACGAAGTGGGGCTGGTTCAGCGGCATCATCATCGACATCTATTACGACTACGTGCTGGCGACCGAGTGGGCCGCGTACTCGGCAGAGCCGTACCGGAAGTTCGTGGAGCGGATGTACGACGTGCTCGAAGGGGCGAAGCCGCACGTCAACGCCGAGGGGCAGCACTTCTTGGTGAAGTTCCGCGAGACCGACCGCCTGGGCCAGTACGCGACGACGGCCGGGATCGCCGACACCCTGGAGCGCGTCAGTCGGCGGATCGCGCAGCGCATCCCCAAGCGGGCGTTACCGCTGCACGAGGCAATGCCGGAGTTAACCGCGTTGCACGCCGAATTGCGCGACGACTTCCGGGCGTTCTACCCGGAGTTGCAACGCTACGCCGCGGGGTTGCAGACGATAATTGTTCCGGCTCCGCCGCAGGCGAATCGGGTTAGCCCGACGCGCTAGCGATGGTCTGACGGTCGTGGGCAATGCTGGCGATTATCGACCTGCGGCCGACGACCCCGAACCATCACTTCGACCGCTCGACCCTCGCTAGCGCGTCGGGCTAACCCGATTCGCCTGCGGCGGAGCTTGTACCTACATGATACCGCCGTGGATGCGCTCCGGGGTCATGTGCGACGGCATGTCGTTGAACCAGAAGCGCCGCCAGACTTCGCCGATCTGGCGGTAGTCTTCGGACTGGTTCAGGAGTTGGTCCATCCGGACGTTCGGGTCGGAGTGGTACTGGTTCGGGAAGCAGCCGGTGCCCCCGAGGGCGAGGATTGCCGCGGCCGCCAGGCCGTAAACCCCGCGCCGAATCGTGTGTCGCATGATCGCCTCCGTGCGTCTGCTTGCCAAACGGGACCATTTCCGGGAGTCCGAGACAACTCAAAGCCGGCATGTCCGTCGTTATCGGCAAATCGCCCCGGGGGACTGAAGCGGATTTCTGCAATCTGCTGGTTAGCGGGGCTTTAACGGTAACTCGTGCCGCGAATACGCCTCGTCGTCGCCGTTCATTCCGGCCCCGACGCCGACGGGTATCGCCTCGTCGAGGTCGTCGTCGGACGCCTTCCGGCCCTTCTTTTTGCCGGACACCGACCCGGCCCGCCGGACCCGTTCTTCCATGACCTTGCCCGGTTGGAACGTGACCACCCGCTTCTCGGCGACTTCGACCTCTTCGTTCGTCTTCGGGTTGCGGGCCGTCCGGGCTTTGCGCACTTTGACCTCGAAGACGCCGAAGTTGCGGAGTTCGATGCGGCCCTCGGTTTCGAGCGTCTCGATGATCGCGTCGAACGTCCACTGGACGATTTCCTTCGTGCGAAGCTGCGTCAAGTTGGCCCGATCGGAGATCTGCTTGACGATTTCCTTCTTGGTCACGGGTTGCGTCCTCGGTCGATATCGGAATGAAGAGAAAGTCGCCGGCCACGCCCGCACGGAGACTCGGTCTCCCGCGGGCATCGGCGGCACGGTCGTCGGCCCCGTCTGGGTGGAAGTCTAAGTAGGGCAAGGATTAATGTCAAGCAGACCGCGGGGAACTTCCCGCCGCCGGGTCCGCCCAGTTACCCAACTGCGGCCGTGCGGGCGACCCACTTGCCGAGCGCCGCCAGGGCGAGGACCAGGGCCGGCGGGGCCAGCATCCACTCGGGGTGAACGGCCAGAAATCGTCCGATACCTGAGAGTTGTTGTGAGATCGTACCACCCGGCCGCGTCCGGCGCAAGGAATTTCTCAAAGCAATCGTCCGGCCTTCCAGTTGCGACTGCCCGAGTGCCCAGTCGCGGGCCAGCAGGCGGCGTTGCGGCAAGCTCAGCATCCGCACGATCGGCAGCGGCGACGGCTGCCGGAAGACGGCGAACACGCGGGGGGCCAGCACCGTCACTTGCGGCGCGTCGAACCCGGGGTGACGCACTGCGGCGTGGAACTGCACGACGGCCGCGTCGAGCGCGTACACCCGGCCGGGCGTGTCGAAGTCTTCGGTCGGGTTGCCGCAAAAGGTCCGCAAGCTCGCCCACGCCCGCAAGAGTTCCCGCAGCGCCGCGACTTGCCGGTAGACCAGCCGACGACTCGCGGCCGACAGCCCCGGCGGCAACGGCAAGTCCGGCGGCACCACCTCCGGAACCGCGGCGAATTCCACGGGGACTCGCGGTGGCGGCCGGTCCGTCGGCGACTCGTCGAGTTGCTCGAAGCGGGCGAACGGGATCGGCACGTCCGGCTCGTCGTCGACGACTTCCGCGTCCAGGACGACCAGGGTGGGCAGCACCGGCACGACGAGCGGTTCGCCGGCCTCGGAAGACGGTTGTGGCGCGAGGTCGATGGCCTCGAACTTCGGTAGTCGCGGCTTCGGCAGCACGACCGTTTTGGCCAATACGACGGGCGGCGCGGGGGGCAACACAGGGGCGACCGGCACCGCGGCGGGCCGGTGGTTGGCCACCGAAAGCATCGCCTGGGCGAGGCGGTTCATCCCTTCGGTGACGAGGTCCGGGTGCAACAGTTGGTGCGGCCGCAGCCGGCTCATCAACTGCATGGCGCGGCGCTCGGCCTGGGCCGGAGTTACGGCCCCGACGCCGAGGAGTTCGCGGTCGGCCGGGGGCCAGGTGCCCGGCGGCAGGTCGAGCCAAGAGCGGAGCAAGTCCGTGTTCAACCCCCGCCCTCCCGCGTGAAGCCGGCTTGTGACCGCCGGCCGGTTTTGCTAAAACGCGCGGTACGACATCAGGAGTCCGGGACGATGCGCAACTTCTTGCGGGCGTTGAAGTACTCGTGGCCGTACCGCGTCCGGCTCATCATATCGCTCTTCGCCGCCCTGGCCGTCGCCGCCCTGTGGAGCCTCAACCTCGCGCTGATTTATCCCGTCCTCAAGATCATGTCCGAGGACAAAAGTCTGCACCAGTGGATCGACGACGAAATCGACTACTACCGGGTCATCGCCGAGAACCCGGTCGAGCTTCAGCACGCCAAAAACCTGCGGGCGGACAACGAGAGATTCCGCGCCCTGCCGCCCGACTCCGCCGTCGATGCCAAGCTGCGCGACAACACCAAGTCCCTGGCCGTGATCGAAGGCCGCCTGCACGACGCGGACATCAAGCAGTACTACCGACGCTGGCTCAAGGACCACGTCATCCGGCACTTGCCGCAGGGCCGCTTCGAGACCTTCGCCTGGATCATCGCCGGCATCATCGGCGGCATGACCCTGAAAGGCTTCTTCGAGTTCTGGCAGGACTTACTCGTGGGCAGTGTCGTGAGCCGGTCCGTCCTCACGCTCCGCAACCGGTTCTACCGGTCGATCATTTCCCAGGACTCCCGGCAACTCCAGCAGACCGGCACGCCCGAGTTGATGGCCCGCGTCACGAACGACGCCGAGCAGGTCGGCAACGGCATGAAAGTGCTGTTCGGCAAGATGGTCGTCGAGCCGTTCAAGATGGTCGGCTGCCTCGTCATGGCGTGTTCGATCTCGTGGCAACTGACCATCCTGTTCGTGGTCCTCGTCGTCCCCGCGGTCGTGTCGCTGGCCCGCATCAGTCGGATGATGAAGAAGGCCGCACGGCGGGTGCTCGAAAAGATGTCGGGCCTGTACAAGATCGTCCGCGAGACGTTCGACGGCATCAAGGTCGTGAAGGCCTTCACCAGCGAGCCGGCCGAGCGCCGCCGCTTCGCCCACGCGACCGAGGACTACTACAAGCGGACCATGCGGGTCGTCCAGCTCGACGCCTTCACGGGGCCGGTCGTCGAAGTCCTGGGGATCGCCGCGGTCAGCCTGGCGCTGCTGGCCGGCGCGTACCTGGTCCTCCGGGGGGAGACGCGCATCTTCGGGATGCGCATGGTGAGCGAGCCGATGAGCTTCCAGACGCTCATCATGCTCTACGCCTTCCTCGGCATGATCGCCGACCCGGTGCGGAGGTTGTCGAGCGTGTACACCAAGATTCAAGTCGGGGCCGTCGCGGCCGACCGCGTCTTCGCCGTCCAGGACCGCGAGCCGACCATCACGGCGAACGCCCGCGGGCCGAAGTTGAAGCCGCACGCCGAGTCGATCGAGTTCCGCAACGTCTGCTTCAGTTACGCCCCCGGCCAGGACCCCGGCACGCTCACCGGCGTGAACCTCCGCGTCCTCGCCGGCGAAACGATCGGCATCGTCGGGGCCAACGGGTGCGGCAAATCGACCCTGCTCGCCCTGCTCCCGCGGCTGTTCGACCCGGACTACGGCTCCGTCTACGTGGACGGCGTGAACATCCGCACGGCCAGCCTGCGCAGCCTCCGCCGGCAGATCGGCCTCGTGACTCAGGACACGGTCCTGTTCAACGACACCATCGCCGCGAACATCGCTTACGGCAAGCCCGGGGCGACGGCCGACGAGATCGAAGCGGCCGCGAAAAAGGCGTTCGCCCACGAGTTCATCGTCGAAAAGCCGCACCAGTACCAGGAACTCGCCGGCGACCACGGCAACCAGCTATCCGGCGGCCAGAAGCAGCGCATCGCCCTGGCCCGCGCGATCCTGCGCGACCCGCGCATCTTGATTCTCGACGAGTTCACCAGCCAGATCGACACCGAGAGCGAGGCGAAAATCCAGGCGGTCCTGCGCGAGTTCGTCCGCGGCCGCACGACCTTCCTGATCACGCACCGGTTCAGTACGCTCGAACTGGCCGACCGCATCGTCGTCATGGAAGCCGGCCGCGTCCTCGACGTGGGCACGCACGCCGAACTCCTCAAGCGCTGCGACGCCTACCGCCGCCTCAGCGAAGCCGGCGGCGACGGCCCGCGCCTCGCCGACGCGGCCGCGTAACCGCGGCGAACTCCGGGCGCTGACGCTTCCGGCTCGCCGGTCTACGATACCCCCGTGACACCACTGCCCCCCGATCCGCCGTCCACTCCCGGCCTCAGCGTCGTCCTGCCACTGCACAACGCCGCTGGCGTCGCGCTGGCGGTCATCGACGGCTGGCGCGAGACCTTGCGCACGCTCAAGATCGCGCACGAAATCGTCGTCGTCAACGACGGCAGCACGGACGGCACCGCTGCACTCCTCGAAACATTGACCGACCCGGCCGTTAAAGTTTTGACGCACGCCACCCGCCTCGGCACTGGCGCGTGTGTGCGGTCAGCGCTCGCCGCATCGTCGCACGAGTTGATCTTGCACACCGCCGCCGACTACCCGTACACCCCCGGCGACGTGGCCGTTTTCCTGGACCGCATCGACGCGGCCGACGAGCGGATGGAGGGCGTCAAGGCGTCGCTGGTCGCCGGCTGCCGCACCGGCCGGCCGGTCCCGGCGTTCTGGAAGGCCGTCGGAGTCGTCTACCGGAACTTCCTCCGCTTCGCCTTGGGCATCCCGACGGAACCGCTGCGCGGCTGGCTCGGCTTCGGCGAGCACGTGCGGTCGTGGACGGCGTGGGTCGTCTACGGCGTGCCGTTCCTCGACCCCAACTGTGCGTTCAAACTCTACCGACGGTCGGCGCTGGAGCGCTTCCCGGTCCAGTGCGACGGCGACAAGGTCCACGTCGAGTTGGCCGCGAAACTGACGTTTCTGACGAGCCTGATCGACGAGGTGCCGCTGACGCCGAAGCCGGACGCGGTGCCGGCGGTGTCGTGGCGCGAGCGCACGTCGTTCTTCCGGCACCCGATCTTCTACCCGCCGCCCGGGCTAATCCCCGCGGCTCCAATCGTCGCGGGCGACGCCGTGGTCGTTGAGGTGCCGGCCGCGCCGGACCCCGCCGGCGTGCCGTGAGCAAGCCCCGCTACCTCTTCGTGACCGGCCGCCTGGCAGAACCGTCGCTGCGGCGGACGCTGGGCGAACTCGCCGGGCCGTGCGGCTTCGACGCCGAGGTCGCCGTCATGCCGATCACCGTTGCCGCGCTGCTCACGACCGAGTGGATTGCCCGCCGGCTCGTCGTGTCCGACGGCGTCGAGCGGGTCATCCTGCCCGGCTTCGTCCGCGGCGAGTTGGCCGACATCGAACGGCTCACGCCCGCCCCCGTCGAGCGCGGCCCGAAAGACTTGCGCGACCTGCCCGAGTTCTTCGGCAAGAAGTCCGGGCCACCGCCGGGTTACGGCACCTACGACATCGAAATCCTCGCCGAGATCAACCACGCCCCGCAGTTGAGTCTCGACCAAATCCTGGCCATCGCCCGCAGGCACCGCGCAAACAACGCCGACGTGATCGACCTCGGCTGCGACCCCGGCGGCACCTGGGCCGGCGTCGGCGACGCGGTCCGCGCCCTCAAGGCCGACGGCCACCGGGTCTCCGTGGACACGTTCAACCCCGCCGAAGTCGTCGCCGCTCTCGCCGCCGGCGCGGAACTCGTGCTGAGCGTCAACGGCTCGAACGCCGCCGCGGCGTGCGACTGGCAGCAGTCGTTCCCGGGCGTCGAAGTGGTCGCCATCCCGGACACGCCCGACGACCTGGCGAGCCTCGACCGCACGGTCGCAATGCTCACCCGGCACGGCGTCAAGCACCGCCTCGACGCCATCCTCGAACCGATCGGCTTCGGCTTCGCAAACTCGCTCGGCCGCTACCTCGAAGTCCGCCGCCGCTATCCCGATACGCCGATGATGATGGGCGTCGGCAACCTCACCGAGTTGACCGACGTCGATTCGGCGGGGGTCAACGTGGTGCTCGCCGGCTTCTGCCAGGAGGCGGGGATTCGCAGCATTTTGACGACCGAAGTCATCAACTGGGCGCGGTCGGCCGTGCGCGAGTTCGACATCGCCCGCCGGCTGGTTTACCACAGCGTGGCCAACCGCGTGCTGCCGAAGAAACTCGAGCGCGGGCTGGTCATGTTGCGCGACCCGAAAGTCCACGAACTCGGCGACGCGGCACTGGGCGAACTCGCGGCGAAAATCGCCGACCGCAACTACCGGATTTTCGCCGAACGGGGCGAGGTCCACGTCATGAACGGGACGATCCACCTGCACGCCGCCGACCCGTTCGACCTGCTGGCGCGGCTCACGGCGGCCGACCCGAAGCTCGACGCCTCGCACGCCTTCTACCTCGGGTACGAGATGGCCAAGGCGGTGACGGCGCTGACCCTCGGCAAGAACTACGTGCAAGACCAGGCGCTGAATTGGGGCTTCCTGACGCGGCCCGAAGTGATCCACCGCGGCGGCGACGCCGTACATTAGTCGGATGCCCGCCGTGACCCCGCGACCGACCGTCCGCACGCCCCTGGTGCTCGAACTGCGGCCCGCCCCCGACCCCTGGGCGACGGCCCGCCGGCTCGCGCACCTGCCGCACCTGGCCTTCCTCGACTCGGCCGAGAACGACACCGAGCGCGGCCGGTACTCCTACGTCACCGCCGACCCGCTCTTGTGGACCGAACAGCGCACCGACGACGACGACGCGGACGACGCCTTCGCGCTCGCCGCCGACTGGCTGAACGACGGCCGCAGCGAAACGATCGCCGGCCTGCCGCCGTTCCAGGGCGGCCTCCTCGGCCTGTTCGGGTACGGCTTGCACCGCCGGCTCGAAGCCATCCCCGCGAGTCGCTTCGACGAGTTCGCGGTGCCCGATGTCGCCTTCGGCCTGTACGACTGGGTCGTCAGTTTCGACCACCACTCCGGCCGCGCCTGGCTCCTTTCGACGGGCCGCGACATCCCCCGGCCCGACGGCCCCGGCGACCACGCCGCCGCCCGCTTGCGGCAGGTGCAGGGATGGCTCGCCGGGCCGACGCCCCCCCTGCCCCGGCTCAGTGACCTCGACCCGTTGGGCGCGCTCGCCCCGCAATACCCGCTGGCCGGCTTCCCGAACGTGACGAGTAACTTCAGCCGCGCCGGTTACCTCGACGCCGTGCGCCGGGCGGTCGAGTACGTCCACGCCGGCGACTGCTTTCAGGTGAACATCTCGCAACGGCTGCTCGCGCCGCTGACGGACCACTCGCTCGCGCTGTACGAGCGCTTGCGCCGCCGCAACCCCGCCCCGTTCGCCGGGTACCTCGACCTGGGCGACTTCCAACTGGTCAGCGCGTCCCCCGAACGCTTTCTCGAAGTCGATCCGGCCGGCCACGTCCGCTCGCGGCCGATCAAAGGGACGCGACCGCGCGGCCGGACGCCCGAGGAAGACGCCGCACTGGTCCTCGACTTGACGACCAACCCGAAAGACCGCGCCGAGAACGTGATGATCGTCGATTTGCTGCGCAACGACATCGGCCGCGTCGCCGCGTTCGGGTCGATGGCCGTGCCGAAGGTGTGCGAGTTGGAAAGTTACCCGTTCGTCCACCACCTCGTGTCGGAGGTCCGCGGCACGCTCCGCCCCGGCCTGTCGCCGCTCGACCTGTTACAAGCCGCCTTCCCCGGCGGCTCGGTGACCGGCGCGCCGAAGGTCCGCGCGATGGAGATCATCGCCGAACTCGAACCGACGGCGCGCGGCCCGTACTGCGGCAGTCTCGGTTTCGTCAGCTTCGACGGGGCGACCGACACGAACATTCTGATTCGCACCTTCACCGCCGGCCGCGGTTACGTTCAGTTCCCCGTCGGCGGCGGCATTACCGCTGACAGCGATCCGGTCGCCGAGTACGACGAGACGCTGCACAAGGCCGCCGGCCTCTTGAAGGCACTCGACCCATGATCCTGGAAGGACTCGTCACCACGACCGACGCCGACGGCGGCCCGCACCTCGCCCCGATGGGACCGGCCGTCGATGCCGCGATGCGCACCTTTCGCCTGCGACCGTTCCCGACCTCGGCGACGTACCGCAACCTGGTCCGCGACGGCGAAGGCGTCCTGCACGTCACCGACGACGCGGCACTAATCGCCCGCGCCGCACTGGGCAAGGTGTCGCCCTTCCCGGCGACGCGGCCGGCGCGGCACGTTCGCGGGTGGGTGCTGATCGACGCGTGCCGGGCCTTCGAGTTCCGCGTCACGAGCATCGACCCGAGTGCGGCCCGGGTCGAGATCGTTGCCGAAGTCGTCCACGCCGAAACGCTCCGGGAATTTTTCGGGTTCAACCGCGCGAAGCACGCCGTCGTCGAAGCGGCCATCCTCGCCACGCGCCTCCACCTCGTGCCATACGCCGAAGTCGCGGCGGAGTTCCGCAAGCTGCGCGTCGTCGTCGAGAAGACCGGCGGCCCGGCGGAGTTCGAAGCGATGGCGTTCCTTGACGACGCCCTTCGCCAGTACGGGGAGGCCGCGCGATGACCCGCGTTTCCGCGCCGACCCGCCTGCACTTCGGCCTCCTCCACGTTCCCACGTGCGGTGCGAGTGACGCGGCGGTGTCACCGCGTCGGTACGGCGGCCTCGGGCTGATGCTGGCCGCGCCGCGCGTCGTCGTTCGCGTCGAGCGCGCGGCCGAGTGGTCGAGCGCCGGGCCGTCGGCCGGCCGGGCGGAGGCGTTCGCGCGGCACGTCGCGCCGGCGGAAACGTGCTTCCGCGTCGTCGTCGAGGCGTGCCCGGCGGCGCACTCGGGGCTGGGCGTCGGCACGCAACTCGGCCTCGCCGTCGTCGAGGCGGTGCGCCGCGAACTCGGCCTGCCGGACGTGTCGGCCGTCGAACTCGCCCGACTCGCCGGCCGCGGCGAGCGCTCGGCGATCGGCGTCCACGGCTCCCGCACCGGCGGCTTTCTCTTCGACGCCGGCAAGTCGCCCGGCCAGGCCGTCGGTACGATTCTGGCGGCCGTGACGTTCCCGAACTGGCCGGTGCTGCTGCTCCGCCCCCCCGGAAACGCCCTGTGGTCTGGCGACGCCGAACGCCACGCCTTCGCCCGCCACCGGTCCGCGTCGGTCGAAGTCAGCGCGCGGCTCGCTCAACTCGCGTTGTCGGGCGTCTGGCCGGCGTTGCTCGACGGGGATTACGACGGGTTCGGCGACGCCCTGCACGAGTACAACCGCCTCGCCGGCGAGCCGTTCGCGGCCGACCAGGGCGGGGCTTACGCTTCCCCGGCCATCGCCGCGACGGTGGCAAAACTTCGAGCGTTGGGCGTGAAAGCGTCCGGGCAGTCGTCGTGGGGGCCGACCGTTTTCGGCATCTGCGCGTCGGCCGCGCACGCCGAATCGGTGCGGGAGCAACTGCTCGCAGAGTCGCCGGCATTGGACGCGGTGCTGACCGCGGCGGACAACGTCGGCCGGCGGATTGCGTCAGAATAGTCGCGTCACGGCGACGAGGAACACGTCGGCGGCCAGGACCAGGAGCGTGCAAATCACGACACTCGTCGTCGCCGCCCGGCCGACGCCTTCGGCCCCGATCCGCGCGGTCAAGCCGACGTAGCAACACGACACGCCGACGAGCCAACCGAAGACGAGGGTCTTGGCCGCCGCCGGCAAAACATCGCCGAGTCGGAGTTCCGACAGGACGGCCGTTTCGTACTTGCGCCAGGTCGTTTCCCCGGTCAGGAGTTCCGCCACGAAGCCGCTGCCGAGTGCCAGGGCCGCCGTCAAGACGTGGAGGACCGGGACGCTGACGACGCAGGCGAAGACGCGCGGAGCGACCAGCCAGCGCCGCGGCGAGACGCCGAGGATTTCGAGGGCGTCGAGTTGTTCGCTGGCCCGCATCGCGGCGAGTTCGGCCCCGATGCTCGCGCCGGTCCGCGTCGCCACGATCAGCCCCGCGCCGACCGGCGCGAGTTCGAGTAAGACCGCGGCCGCCAGCACAGTGGGCAGCAAGTCGGTCGCCCCGGCGGTGCGTTCGAGGATGCCGCGGGTCTGCATCCAGATGACGGCCCCGAGTGCCAGGCCGAGGACCGCGACCAGTGGCAGCGCCCCGAGGACGACCGCCGCAACGGGGCGGAGCCAGAAGGTGGGCCGGACGGAAATCGTCAGGGTGGGCAGGAGCGAACGGCAGGCGAAGGCCGCCCAGTGGCCGACTTCGGCGAGCGGGCCGATCACGCCTTCACCGCCGCCCAGGTCCAGTGACGGTCCGATGTCATCGTCACGCTCGACGCCGCGAAGCCGTGGACGGCGACCAGGCCGCGGACTTCTTCGACGGTCAACGCGGCGTGAAGCGACTCGGCGAACATCTTGCGCTGCTGGGGGTTGGCCCCGCCGGCGTAGGCCTCGACCTGGCTTTCGAGCGTCGGTAAGTCCACCGGCCGCGCCAGGTCGCGGACGAAAATCACACCCCCGGGCCGGCAGACGCGGACCATCTCGGCGACGACGACTTCGGGTTCGGCGATGTGGTGGACGATGCTGTTCGAGATCACCGCCGGGAACTCCCCGTCGGCGAACGGCAGGTTGCGGGCGTTGACGACCCGGGTCGCGATGCGGTCGAACATCTCCGCCACTTTGACGTTGAACGCGGCGAGGCGGATCATCGCGGCGGCGGCGTCAACGGCGACGATCGACAGGCCGGGCACCCAGCGGGCGAGTTCGATCGGGATGAGGGCGGTACCGGTGCCGACATCCAAGACCGGGCCGCGGAGTTTGGGCGCGAAGGTGATGAAGCCGGACACGAACGCCCAGTTGACGGCGGCGTGGTCCATCGCGTCGTAGTCGGCGGCTTCCCACGGGGTGTCCATCACCTCGGGTTCCAAAACGCGGTCGAGCATGGGCATTCTTTACTCGGCGAGGGCGAAGAGTTCGGCCGGTTCGTCGTCCCATTCGCCGCGGCGGTGGGCCTGTTCGGTGTGGCAGGCGTCGAGCAGCGCGAACCGGAGGTCGTAATCGTTCAGACCGCCGCGGTCCCAGGCGAGGACGACGCGGGACGTGGCGGGGTTGAGCCGGGCGACCTTGGCCAGCCAGCAAATGCCCGCCTCTTCGCCCAGGTGGGCCGTCCGCGGGTGGTGCCAGGCGATGTGCGACGCGATGCAGCCCTGCGGCACGGCCCGGGCGAACGTCCCGTGAATCAGGTACGGAGAACCGGCTTCGAGCATCGACGTGAGTCGGGTGAGGCCCGTTTCGGAGACGTTGGGCAACCAGACGGCGCGGAACTCGGCAATCGCTTCACGGGTCGCCATTGTCAGTCTCCTCGTCGGGCGGCGCGATCTCAGCGCGACCCTCGGCTGCGAGTTCATGGTAGGCAATAATGTTTGTCAGACCGGAATCCGACCCGGTAACTGTTGGGGGACTATCGCACGCCGATAATTTGTCTCAACCCCGTCGAACCTTGGTTCGTGGACGGGGGCAGTGGCGACAGGCAGGGCATCATAGAGGCCAGCTTTTCGCCCTGTCAAGCCCCCGAAATCCGCTGCCCGAACCGATTCCCGAGCGACCCCCGATCCGACTCCCGGAAGGCTAGCGCGGAAACGCACTTAGGGCGAGTGCGACCGGCGAACTATTTCGCCCGACACGTGGGGAGTTTTTAGTCGCCTAGTGACTTGGGCGACCTTGGTCGCACGGACCGCAACAAGACAAACATTTTCCAGACCGTTTGAATTGCTTCGGCGATGGTTCGTTTTTTGCGACGAACACGAAGGAGCAGACCGAGATGTGAGGACAGAATTGTCGTGCCGATTTGATAATTCAGCAATCCCGGTCGCCCATTCGCGGCGACCGGGAATGCAGGGGTGACGTTACTTCGCCTTGTTGTCGATGTGTTCCGGGCGGAGCGACCGGACCCAGGCCCCGGCGACCCACATCTCACTCTCGGAGATCGCTTTGAGTTCCTTTTCGAGCGATTCGCGGTAGTCCTTGCGGGAGTTCGCTTCCAGCACGACGCGGGTTTCCTCACCGGACTTGACCGACTCGTACAGCTTCTCGAACACCGGCTTGCTGGCGTCCTTGAACTTGCCGAACCAGTCGAGCGCACCCCGTTGGGCGGTCGTCGAGCAGTTGGCGTACATCCAGTCCATGCCCTTCTCGGCGATGAGCGGGTACAAGCTTTGGGTGGCCTCTTCGACCGTCTCGTTGAACGCCTCGGACGGGCTGTGGCCGTTGGCCCGGAGGACTTCGTACTGGGCCAGCCAGAGGCCGTAGATCGCGCCCATGAGCACGCCGCGTTCGCCGGTCAGGTCGGAGAAGACTTCCTTCTCGAAGTTGGTCTCGAACAGGTACCCCGAGCCGATGGCGACGCCCAGGGCCAGGCAGCGCTCGCGGGCGCGGCCGGTGAAGTCCTGGTGGATGGCGAAGCTGGAGTTGATGCCGCGGCCTTCGAGGAACAGCCGGCGGACGGTCGTGCCCGACCCCTTCGGGGCGCACAAGATCACGTCGATGTCCTTGGGCGGGATCACGCCCGTCTGGTCGTGGTAGACGATCGAGAAGCCGTGCGAGAAGTACAGGGCCTTGCCGGGGGTCAGCAGCGGCTTCAGGCGCGGCCACATCTCTTTTTGGCCGGCGTCCGAGAGCAGATACTGGACGACGGTCCCCTTAGCCGCGGCCTCCTCCGGCTCGAACAGGGTCGTGCCCGGCACCCAGCCGTCTTCGAGGCACAGGTCGTAGGCCTTGCCGCCCTTGCGCTGGCCGACGATGACGGTGACGCCGTTGTCGCGCATGTTCTGCGACTGGCCGCGGCCCTGGACGCCGTACCCGAGCACGGCGACGACTTCGTCCTTGAGGATCGCCTTGACCTTCTCCGGCGGGTAGTCCTTGCGCTCGACGGCGGTCTCGGTGATCGACCCGATTTTCAGCTCTTTCATGTCACGGTCTCTCGGTGGCGTGGGGGCGGGAACGGTGCGGCGTCACGACTCGACTCAAGCTTACCGGGTGTTTATCTTCGCGTCAAGATACTTGACGCGAAGATTCTCGGAGGTAGACTGCACGCCATGAAGACGCCGCCGGACACCGTCGATGCCCTGATCGAAGCCTGGCGGCGGGTCCGGCCGGAGCTGGCGACGCGGCCGCTCGAAGTCGTCGGCCGGGTAATCGTGCTGGCCAAGTACCTCGAACGCAGCGTCGAGACCGCGCTCGCCCCGCACAAGTTGAGCCTCGGCCAGTTCGACATCCTCGCCACCCTGCGGCGGCAAGACGCGGGCATGACGCCGTCGCAACTCCTGCGCAGCGTCGTCCTGTCGTCCGGCGGGATGACCAACCGCCTCGACCGGCTCGAACAGGCCGGGTGGATCGTCCGGGAAGCCGACCCCGACGACCGCCGGGGGGTCATGGTGGTGCTGACGGCGAAGGGCCGCAAGGCGATCGACGCGGCGACCGACACCCGCTTCGCCGAAGCCGCCGAGTCGGTCCCGCCGCTCACCCCGAAGGAAACGGAACACCTCGCGGAACTGCTCCGCCGCTGGCTCAACGGCGTCGAGGCGGCGGCGAAATGATTGCGGCTATTGCTCGACCACGTCGTCGAGTTTCGAGACGGCGACGACTTCGGCGCGGGAGACGAGGATCCGCTTGCGGTTCCGCTTGATGCCGGTGGCGACCGACGCGGCGACGTAGTTTTCCCGGGACGTGTCGGTGTCCCGCAGGTCGTGCATGTCCGCGTTGCGCAGTTCGAGGAAGTGTTCGCCAATCGTGCGCAGCGTCCCCAGGCAGACGAACTGACTGCGGAAGTCGATGACGACCTTCTGGTCGAGGAACTCCTCCAGCATCGCTCACCCCTCCCCGTCAACTCGTGCCCGGCGATCGAATCATAGTCGCGGCGCGGCGGCCGGGCGAAGTCGGATTCCCGCGACCGGCCGACTTGCGGTATACCAACCCCTCGCGGGAGTGGGGGTCGGACTCGTTTCGAGACCGGAGGCGGGCGCGTGAGTCAGCGGTGGTACGGCTTGGCGATGCTCGTGACGGCGGCGTGTTACCTGGTCCTCGGGGCGTGGCTGCCGCCGCTAGACGACGAGCTTTACTACTGGTGCTGGGCGCAGACGCCGCAACTCAGTTACTTCGATCACGCCCCACTGTCGGGGTGGTTCGTGGCCGCCTCGACGACCGCGTTCGGCGACAGCGTCCTGGCGATCCGGCTGCCGGCGATTGTCACGTCGCTGGTCGTCGTCGGCTGCCTCGGCCGGTTGATGCAACCCGCGACCCTGTGGCCGTGGGTAATTTTGACGCCGCTGTTCACCTTCGGCGCGGTCCTGCTGACGCCCGACACGCCGCTCCTGTTGTTCTGGATGCTATACGTCGTCTGGCTGATCGCGGCGCACCGCCGGCTGACACCAGCGCCGGGCACCCTGGGCCGCATCCCGCCGGCCCTGTGGCTGCTCGGCGGCGTGTTGTTGGGGTGTGGGGCGCTCGGCAAGTACACGATGGCGCTGACCGTGCCGGGGAGTTTTGTCAGCTTCCTCCTCGCGGCCCCGCGGCAGTGGCGGGCCTGGCTGCCGGGGTACGTCGGGCACGGGCTGGTGTCGCTGGTGCTGTTCACCCCGGTGATCGTCTTCAATTACCAGCACGACTTCGCGCCGATCCGCTTCCAGTGGGAGCACGCGACGGCGTCCGACTCGGTCTGGTGGAAGACGGCCCCGGAGTTCATCGGCATCCAAATCCTCCTCTTCGGGCTGCTCCCGCTCGGGCTGTTGCCGTGGACCCTCGTCAACGTGCGGACGCTGGCCCGCGACCCGCGGTTGCGGGTCTGTGCGGCGATGTACGCAGTGCCGTTCGCGTTCTTCCTGTACAAGTCGTTCCGCGGGCCGCTCGAAGGCAACTGGGCGTTGGCGGCGTACCTCGGCTTCTGGCCGGTCGCCGCGCACTGGCACGGCACCGTCTGCCCGCCACGCTTCCGTGCGGCGGCCCGCGTGGTCGGCCTGGGCGTCCCGTTCGTCGTCGTGATCGGGGCGGCCGTCCACCTGGTGCGGCCGCTCGAATTCATTCCCGTGAGCGGGGACCGCATCACCCGCCAGGCCCCGCGACTGGAGGCCGTTCGGCTGGGGGCGGAAGCGGTGAAGCGCGACGGCCGGCCGCTGCCGGTGTTCACCCCGACGTACCAGTTGACGGCCCTGCTCCGGTACAACGGCGTCAACGCCAAGCAGATGTACGCCGAACCGGGCGGACTGCTGCCCGGGCACACGCGGCCGAGCCACTTCACGCTGCCGCCCGAGTCGCACTTCGACTACGACGAGTTCTACGTCTGGAACGAAGCCGCCCTGCACAGCGAGTTGAGCCGGGGGCTGGAACCGGCCGTGATCGTCGGCTGGTTCCCGGTCGTCGTCCGCGGCGTCGAGGTGTCGGGCTACCACCTGATGTACTACCGCCGGCTGAAGCCTTGAATTTCGCCCCGCATTCCCCAAACTTGTGAGGGTTCACCGGACCCGTCACCCCCCTCCGCCAGGCACCCCCCCGATGGCCCGTCGCCGCGCCGTGGCAGTCCCCGACTTGCCGGAAATGGTCGTCACCGGACCGGACGATTACCGCGAGTGCTTGGAGCACCTCGCCACCGTCGAATGCCTCGGGCTGGACACCGAATTCGTCGGCGAGGAGAGTTACCGGCCCGAACTCTGCCTGATCCAGGTTTCGACCCCGGCCCGGCTGATCGTCATCGACCCGTACACGTGCGGCGACCTGACCGAGTTCTGGGAGTTGCTGCGCGACCCCAGGCGGGTCGTCATCGTCCACGCCGGCCGCGAAGAAGTGCGCATGTGTACGCACGCCATCGGCAAGCCGCCGGCCAACGTGTTCGACGTGCAAATCGCGTGCGCTCTCATCGGCATGACGTACCCGATCGGCTACGCGGGTCTGGTGCAAGAGCTGCTCCACGAGCGCATGTCGAAGGGCGAGACGCTGACCGACTGGCGGCGGCGGCCGTTGAGTGCCAACCAGGTCCACTACGCCTTCGACGACGTGCGCTACCTGTTACCGCTGTGGACGACGCTGAGCACGCGGCTCAAGCGGCTCAAGCGCACGGCGTGGGCGGAGGAAGAGTTTACTTCGTTCGTCGCGCACGCGATCCTGGACGACCCGTCGGTCGAGAAGTGGCGGAAGCTCAAGGGCCTCGGGGCGTTGAACCGCCCGGAACTGGCCGTCGCCCGGGAGGTCTACGTCTGGCGCGAGCAGTTCGCGGCGCGGCTGAACCGGCCGCCGCGGGTGCTCCTGCGGGACGACATCATCATCGAAATCGCCCGCCGCGGCGCGACCAACGCCATCGACTTGCAGTCCTTGCGCGGCCTGCCGCGCGGCGAGAACGACGCGATCCTGGCGGCGATCCAGCGGGCGGTGAACCTGCCGGCGGACGAGCGGCCGGAGGTGCAGTTGCGCGACAACGACCCGCCGCACGTCACGACGCTCTCGGGTTTTTTGGCCGTGGCGCTGGCGGAGTACTGCCGGCAAGAATACCTCGCGGCCGGGCTGGTGGCGACGATGCACGACGTGCGGCAACTCGTCAGGAGTTACCAACCGGACGCCGGGGAGCGGATCGACTGCGGCCTCGACGAGGGCTGGCGGGCGACGGCGGTGCGGCCGTACCTCGAATCGATTCTCAACGGCACGATGGTGCTCCGCGTCGCCGACCCGAGGTCAATGAACCCGGTGACCATTGTGCCCTGGCTGCCGCCCGCCGGAACGGGGACGCCGGCACCGTCGCCGGTCGTGGACCCGGACGACGACGAGTCGTAAGCCCCCCGTCCGGTCGCGTCACGAACCCTTCCGGGGGCCGCCCATGCCAGCGATGAAGTGCCCGAACGCGCAGTGTACCTTCCTGTTCGACCCAACCAAGGTTCCCGCCGGGGCGGTGCTAACCTGCCCGCGCTGCGCCATGCGCTTCACCCTCGGCACGCAACCCCCCTCCGCGCCGCCGGCCGGCTACGGCATCCCCGCCGGCTACCCTGCGACGGCCACCTTCAACCCCGGCGAACTGCCCGGCATCCCGTCCGACGTGCAGCCGACGATGCCCCTCGGCAACTACGGCGTGGCGACCCCCGGGCCGATCGCCCCCCCCTCGCCGGCCGACGCGCCGCCGTCCACCCCGCGGCGGAAGTCGTCCGGCTTCGGCTCGACCCTGTTGACGATCTTGGGCCTACTGGCCGTGCTGTCGCTCGCCGTCGCCGCGGTCGTGATCCTCGCCGTCGGCAAGCGGGCCAGTCGCACCCCGACCGAAGCCGCGGTCGCCGACAGTGACGTGCGCGTGCCCGACCGCAACTTCGCCTACAAAATGCCGGCGACCGGGTGGCGGAAGGACAACGAGACGCAGAACGACATGGGCGTGAACGTCTTCGCGCTCCAGCGCACCGACGCCCCGACCGGGTGGGTTGCGCTCGCGGTCATCGACTACGAGACGCGCGCCCCGCTGCCGGGCGAACTCCACGAGGAGACAGTTCGGCACCTCAACCGACTCTTCCAATTCCTCCCCGAAGAGTTGGCCCTTGAGCCGGCGAAGTGGGGGCCGCACGAGGCCCGCAAGTGCTTCTTCCGTGGGGAACTCAAGTCCACGCAGGTCGTCTGCGTCGGCGAGGCTTACGCGATGAGCGCCAAGGGCGTCGGGTACTGGTTCTACTCGTGGGCCGCCGAGACCGATGGGGCGGTGCTGGCCGGCGAGTTCGACGCGATGCGCGGCCGCTTCCGCACCCTCGACCAGCGGGACAAGTGGGTCGGGGCCGTCGTCGGCGAGACGACCTTTCGCAGCGTCAAGCCGAGCAGCCGGTTCCGGCTGACCAGCCCCGAAAAAATTTGGGCCGTGCCGCAACTCGAACCGACCGACGAAGACCCGGCCGCGGAACTCCTGCTCAAGGGCGTCTTGAAGGGCCGCGGCCGGCGCGACTTCAACCCGGAAGCGCTCGCCGTCGTGATCGTCGTGCCCGGGACGGCCGAGGCTTACGAAGTCGCCGGGGAGTACGTCCGCAAGCGGTTCACGCGCGACCCGAAGGTCTTCGGGCCGACGGCCATCACCGAAGTCACTGGCGAACCGGCCGGAGACGCGCCTGCCGCCGCGGTGGGGATTCCGGCGCGGCGGTTGAAGGTCAGCCCCGGCGGGCCGGACGCCTCGAAGGTCGCGGAAAAGCTGGTCGTCTTCGCGGCGATGAAGTCCGGCGACGCGGTCGTCATCGCCGAGGCGACGTGCCCGTGGAGCCAGAAAGAGGTCTGGGAGCGGCGGCTGGTCCAGTTCGTCGGCACCCTCCGCCCGTGACCCGCGTTATCGGTCGAGCCGGTCGGGCGGTAAGATGCCGCCGCCGTAGGGTAACCCCGGTCCGATCGACGGTACGACCGGGTCGGACGGTCCGGGCGTCGGACTCGGCAGCGGCGCGGCGGGTGTGCCGGCGGGTCGGGGGGCGGCGTCCTTCTTGTCCGGGATGCGCGACGGCGGCAGGGCCTTGCCCTCCGCGCGGATGCGCTCGGCGTTGCCGAGTAACTCGGCGTCGGACAGCGGCTGCGACGGTTGGAGCGTCAGGGTGATGCGGCGGACGTCTTCGATGCGGCCCGGGTACAGTGTCTCGGTAATCAGGTCGAACGGCGGGTACATGTACCACTTGGGGGCGAGCCGGACCGTCTGGGTGAGCGGCTCGTACCCAGGGGCGAGGGCCGAAAAGGTGTAGTTGCCGGCGTACTCCCACCGCGAATCGACGGGGCTTGGCCCGAGCGGCTTACCTTCCCACGCGACTTGCGCCCCGGGCACGTTGGTCGTGACGACGAACCGGCGGTCCACGCACCCGCCGATCAGGGGCACGACCGCCGCCGCCATCAGTCCGTACCAGCGAGCCATACCGGCCTCCCCCGTCGCAGCAGTTCCGACCCGGCCCGCCCGATACCCGCCCGCCGGCCGCGAATCAACCGCAAGACTCGCCTGGACAGCCCCGCGCGGCACGCTATTCTCCCGCGACTTTGCAGGGCCGGCGCGCATCCCACGGAGGGCGGACGATGACACTCACGAAGCACCTACTCACACTGGCCGCCGGCGGGGCGCTGGCCGTCATCGGTCTGGGCGCAGGCCTGTTCCTCGGGAGTTCGCCCCAGCCGGTCAAGGCCGGCGGCATCGACCGCTTCCAGGACTACGTCATGACCACGGGGGCCGTGAGCCTGAGCGCCCGGTCGCAGGTGGACGGCGTGTGGATGCTCGACTACCGGTCGGGCAAGCTGCTCGGCACGTGCATCGACAAGACCCAGGGCAAGATCGTCGGCTGGTCCGAGGTCGATCTGGTCAACGAGTTCGACGTGCAGCCGCGACAGGACGTCCACTTCATGATGGTGACCGGGTTCATCTCGGCCGGCCAGTCCGCGCTGTACGTCGCCGAAACGGTGACCGGCAAGTTCGGCGTGTACACGATGGCGGCCGGGCCGAACGGCCAGGGCGTCGTCATCCGCCGGCACGACCTGACGACGTTCCGCAAGATCGCCGACCCGGTCGCCGCCAACCCGGCCCCGGCGGCTGCCGCCGTGCCGCCCGACGCGGCCAAGGCCGCGCCCGTGGTCCCCGCGCCGTCCCCGGTGGTCCCCGAACCGATCAAGAAGTGAGTCGCGCGGCGGGCGGGATTCCGTAACATGCCCGCATGGTCGATACGCACATCCACGTCGTGCCGCCGAACCTGCCCGGGGTGGGGTCGCTGAGCCGCGTGTTGCGCGAGCCGGCCGACGACGTGGCCGCCAAACTCCGCGCCGAGATGCGGTCGGCCGGCGTCCACACCGTTCTGGCGATGGGCGAATGGAACTGCCCGCCCGACGACCCCCTCGGCGTCCGCTCGACGCTGCTGCTCGCCGACAAAGTCCCGGGATTAAAGGCGATCGGCGTCATGGACCCGGTCCGCGGTGCCGACCGCGACCACGTCCGCGCCGTCGAAGCCGAGTTGAAACTCGGCCGCGTCGTCGCCCTCAAGGGCTACCTCGGTTACCTGCACTATGAGCCGGCCCACGCCGGCTACCGGCCGTACTACGAACTCGCGGCCCGGTACAAGTTGCCGGTCGTCTTCCACACCGGCGACACGTACTCCCCGTATGCGAAGTTGAAGTTCGCCCACCCGCTCGGCGTCGATGAGGTCGCCGTCGATCACCCCGACACGAAGTTCGTCCTCGCCCACCTCGGCAACCCGTGGCTGACCGACGCGGCCGAAGTCGTGTACAAGAACCTGAACGTCTGGACCGACCTGTCGGGCCTCGTCGTCGGCGACGGCTCGCAGTTTATCGAGTCAGAGTTTAAGGATATGCTCACCGATCTGGGCCACGCGATCCGGCGGGCCTTCCGCTACGCCGAGCGGCCGACGCGGTTCCTCTTCGGCAGCGACTGGCCTCTGGTGCCGATCGCACCGTACCGGCAGTACATCGCGTCCCTGATCCCCAGCGAGTTCCACACGGAGGTCTTCGTGGAGAACGCGCAAAACCTCTTCCGGCTATAACCCGGCGGGAAAGGCGACCTCACCCCCCGGCCCCCTCTCCGTTTCGGAGAGGGGGAGCAAGAGACAAGAGCGTTGAAGCCGTTGACTCGAACCCGCTCGCTCCCCTCTCCGACGCGGAGAGGGGCCGGGGGTGAGGTCTCTTCGCAAGCCTGGCGGGAAAGGCGACCTCACCC